>JBKHWA010000044.1:0-64607 GCA_046566765.1 Gammaproteobacteria bacterium | reverse complement strand
TCGGCGACATCCCGAGCTGGCGGATGGACCACATGCCCTACGGCGGCGTGAAGGACTCCGGCATCGGCCGTGAAGGTGTGCCCAGCGCGATCCTCGACATGACCGAGGTAAGGCTGCTGGTGACGCGGGACAGTTGATCCTGCCTTGTGGCAGCATCCCCGGCGAAACCAACCCGGAGGGTTCCCCCATGACTACCGCCTTCGACTTCACCGTCACCGACATCCACGGCAAGAGCGTTGACCTCGGCCAGTACCGCGGCAAGGTCCTGCTGATCGTGAATACCGCCAGCAAGTGTGGATTTACCCCGCAGTACAAGGGCCTGCAGGCCCTGCACGAGCGCTACAAGGACAAGGGCCTGGTGGTGCTCGGCTTCCCTTGCAACCAGTTCGGCCACCAGGAGCCGGCGCCCGAGGAACAGATCGAGCAGTTCTGCGAGATGAACTTCGGCGTCTCGTTCCCGCTGTTCGCCAAGGTCGACGTCAACGGCAGCAACGCCGCGCCGCTCTACAAGTACCTCAAGGAAGAAGCGCCGGGCATCCTCGGCAGCGAAGGCATCAAGTGGAACTTCACCAAGTTCCTGGTCGGCAAGGACGGCAAGACCATCAAGCGCTACGCACCCACCGACAAGCCGGAAGACCTGGCGAAGGACGTCGAGGCGTTTCTCAGGGGTTGAGCATTCCGGGCAGGAGCCTGCCGGGATCTGGTCTGCGGGTGACGGGGCCGGGAACTTTTCCCGGCCTCGTCCGGTCCGTGCGCCGTGGCTACACTGGCGCGGTTTTTCCTGCCGGCGCTGGCCGGACATTCAGCAAAGGGGATGGCATCGAATGATACGCATCGACGGCCTGCACAAGGCGTTCGGGCACGTGGCGGCCGTGCGCGGCATTTCGCTGGACGTGAACCCGGGCGAAGTGCTCGGTTTCCTCGGCCCGAACGGCGCCGGCAAGTCCACCACCATGAAAATGATCACCGGTTTCCTGTTGCCGGACCGCGGCACGGTGACGGTGTTCGGCGACGACGTGATCGCCGCGCCGGAAGCGGCGAAAAAACGGATCGGCTACCTGCCGGAAGGCGCACCCGCCTGGGGCGAGATGACGGTGGCGGCGTTCCTGCGCTTTATCGCCGGCGTGCGCGGCTACCGCGGCATCGAGTGCGAGGAGCGGGTGGCACGCGTGCTGCGTGAACTTGAACTGGGCGACGTGCGCGATCGCACGATCGACACCCTGTCCAAGGGCTTCAAGCGCCGCGTCGGACTGGCGCAGGCGATCCTGCACGATCCGCAGGTGCTGGTGCTCGACGAGCCCACCGACGGTCTCGACCCGAACCAGAAGCACCAGGTGCGCGAACTGATCAAGCGGTTGTCTCCCGGCCGGATCATCATCATCTCGACCCACATCCTCGAGGAAGTCACCGCGGTGTGCACGCGCGCGGTAGTGATTGCCGACGGCGCAGTGGTGGCCGACGGCACGCCGGCGGAACTGGAAGCGCAGTCGCGCTACCACGGTGCACTGACGGCGACGCTCGATGCGGGTGCCGACGTTGACGACGCGCTGGTGCAACTGCCGGGCGTGCTGGCGGTGGAGGCCGATCCGGCCGATCCCGCGCGCCGCACGCTGGTGCCGCACGGCCCGGCCGACCTGCTGCCGGGGTTCCTCGCGCTGGCGCGCGAACGCAACTGGACGGTGCGCGACCTGGTGATCGAGCGGGGACGCCTCGACGAAGTATTCCGCCGCCTCACGCGCGATCGCGCAGCCTGACCGGGAGCATCCGATGAACAACATCATGGCGATTACCCGCCGCGAACTGTATGCGTACTTCGCGACGCCGCTGGCCTACGTTTTCCTCGCGATCTTCCTCGTGCTGGGCGCGGTGTTCACCTTCTACATCGGCAATTTCTTCGAGCGCCGGCAGGCTGACCTGCTGCCGTTCTTCGCGTTCCACCCGTGGCTGTACCTGTTTCTGATGCCGGCGCTGGCGATGCGGCTGTGGGCGGAGGAGCGCAAGGGCGGCACGCTGGAGTTGCTGCTCACGCTGCCGATCCGGCTGCGCGACGCGGTGCTCGGCAAGTTCCTCGCCGCCTGGCTGTTCGCCGGGCTGGCGTTGCTGCTGACGTTCCCGCTGGCGTTGACCGTCAACTGGCTGGGCGACCCGGACAACGGGGCGATCCTCACCGCCTACGTCGGCAGCTGGTTCATGGCCGGCGCCTATCTCGCCGTCGGTTCCTGCCTGTCGGCGGCCACCTCCAATCAAGTGATCGCCTTCATCGTCACCGTGGTGGTGTGCTTCATGCTGGTGATTACCGGTTTCCCGGTGGTGCTGGGCGCGTTCGAGGGCTGGGCGCCGGGCCTGCTGGTCGACGCCATTGCCAATCTTTCGTTCCTCACCCACTTCGAGGCGGTCAGCAAGGGCGTGATCGACTTCGGAGACTTCGTTTACTTCCTGGTGATGATCGCCGGCTGGCTGCTTGCCACCGCCATCGTCATCGACCGCAAGAAGGCGGGCTGAACCATGAAGCAACTGATGAGCAAGCGCGCGCTGTTTTCCGGGCTGGGCCTGCTGGCGGTCGCTGTCGCGGTGGTGGTGCTGGCGCAACTGGCCAGCCTGGCGCCGGCGCTGCGGCTGGACCTGACCGAGGGTCGCCTCTACACCCTGTCCGATGGCACCAGGTCGATGCTGTCGAAGATGGAAAAGCCGGTGAAGGCCGAGCTGTTCTATTCCGCGCAGATGGCGCAGGCGGTCCCGCAGATCGGCAACTACGCGCAGCGGGTGCAGGCGCTGCTGCGCGAATACGAGCGGCTCTCCGGCGGCAAGCTGGAGCTGAAGGTGATCGACCCTGAGGCGTTCTCCGAGGACGAGGACCGCGCCACCGAACTGGGCCTGATCAGCGTGCCGGTGGTGCCGGGCGGCCCGGAGATCTGGTTCGGGCTGGCGCTCACCGCCGAGGGCGGCAAGCCGGAAACCATTCCTTTCTTCCGGCCGGACCGCGAGGAGACGCTGGAGTACGAGCTCAGCCAGTCGGTGTGGAAGGCATCGCGCACGGTGGCCCCGAAGATCGCGTTGCTGTCCGGCCTCGACGTGCAGGGTGGCTTCGATTTCATGACCCGGCAGCCGTCGCCGCCCTGGGCGACGTTCGCGCAACTGCAGCAGCTGTACAGCATCGAGCCGCTGGCGGCGGATTTCGACCACATCGGTGACGACGTGCGCCTGCTGGCGATCGTCCACCCGGGAAAGCTGCCGGAGAAATCGCTGCGCGCAATCGATCGCTACGTGCGTGCCGGCGGCGCGACGCTGGTGTTCGTCGACCCGCACGCCGAGCGTGCCGGTGGCGGCATGTTCGGCATGAGCGATACCGGCTCCGACCTGGCGCCGCTGTTTGCCGCCTGGGGCGTGGAATACGACGCGACGAAAGTACTCGGCGACGCCTCGCTGGCGGTGCCGGTCGGCAGCGAAAAATACGGCCGCCCGGTGCCGCACGTCGGCATCGTGCAGTTCGGCCAGGGCGAGTTCCCGAACGACGATCCGGTCACCGCGCGGCTGGAGCGCCTGCTGATGGCATCGGCCGGCGTGCTCAGGCACAAGCCGGGCGCGGCCTCGACGTTCATGCCGCTGGCGGAATCCAGCGACCAGGCGATGCTGATCGACGCGCAGAAGTTCGCGATGCTCGACGACCACACCGCGCTGTACGACGGCTTCCAGCCGACCGGCGAGCGCTACGTGGTCGCCGCGCGCATCACCGGCAAGATCGGCAGTGCGTTCACGGCCGATGCCGGCGGCGCGTCGGCGGTGCCGGCGGTGGAGGAGAAGCCGGCCAATATCCTGGTCGTCGCCGATACCGACGTGCTCAGCGACCGGCTGTGGGTGCAGGTGCAGGAATTCATGGGCCAGCCGGTGATGTCGGCGTTTGCCGACAACGGCGACTTCTTCACCAATGCCGTCGACGGCCTGATGGGCAGTGCGGAACTCATGGACATCCGCGGCCGCGGCCGCTACGAGCGGCCGTTCGAGGTCGTCGACGCGCTCGAGCGCACGGCGGCGATGGACCTGCAGGCCCGGCAGCAGGGGCTGGAAGAGCAACTGGCGACCACCGAGGCGAAACTGCAGGCGCTGGAATCGAAGAAACAGCAGGATGCCAGGGCATTCGAGCTGGACGAGGCGCAGGTGGCGGAGATGGAGAAGTTCCTCGCCGAAAAACTGCGCGTACGCAAGGAGTTACGTGATGTCCAGCACCAGCTTGGCAGCGATATCGAGTCGCTGGGCGCGCTGGTCAAGGTGCTGAACATCGCGCTGGCACCGCTGCTGCTGGTGCTGCTGGTGTTCGGGATCGCGCGCTGGAAACTGTCCCGCCGTTGATCGGGATCAGGTCGGCGGCAGGCGCGGCCCCGCTAGGATGGGGTCGTTGACTGTCGCCGACATAACCTTCAGGGAGAGCTCACCATGACCGACCAGAAGTCCTATACCCGCGTCGAGAGCGAGGTTGTTCCCGCCTATCGCCGCAATGTTGCCGCTGCCGAATCGGCGGAGGAAGTGCGCAAGTACTTCGCGCGCACGGTGTGCGAATTGCTGGCGAAGGCCAGCGACGACAAGATCCGCTGCCGCCACGAGGACGTGATGCTGCAGCCGGGTGGCGCGGCGCCGCACTATGCGTTGTCGGATGAGCTGACCGCGCAGCCGGCCTACCAGGCGCTGGCGAAGAACAGCGACCTCGGCGCGATCCTGGCCCGGCTGGTCGAGCCGGCGGTACATCGCCACACCCACCTGGCGAAGCACCCGGAAAAGACCAACACCAACAATTACATCCACCACTGACACCGTCAGCGGGAAAACAAAAAGCCCCGCGTCGGCAGCGACGCGGGGCTTTTTTATTTGCCGCCGGCGCGGGTTCAGGCCACGCCGCGCTGCTTCAAACCACGCCGCGCTGCTTCAGCCCGCTGATCTCGTCTGCCGACAGCTTCAGCACATCGCGCAGGATTTCCTCGCTGTGGCTGCCGACTTCCGGGCCCGGCCACTCGGTGCCGCCGGGGGTGCCGGCGAGTTTAGGCAGGATCGCAGGGATCGCCAGCGGCTTGCCGTTGACGGTGACGTTCTCGAACATGCCGCGCGCGTTGAAGTGCGGGTCGGCGAACATGTCCTGCACGCTGTAGATCGGGCCGCCGGGAACCTGCACGTCGTCGAGCGTTTTCAGGATGGTGGCGGCGTCGTTGGCCTTGCACCAGGCTTCCAGTGCGGCATCGATCTCGCGCTCGTGCTCCACCCGGCCGGGGTTGGTCGCCATGCGCGGGTCGTTGGCCATTTCCGGGTGGCCGGCGGCCTTCATCAGCCGCTGGAAGATCGAGTCGCCGTTGCCGCCGATGACTACGAACTTGCCGTCACGGCACTTGTAGGTGTTGGTCGGCACGATGCCGGTGATGGTGGTGCCCGATGCTTCGCGCACCACGCCGGCGCCGGAGAATTCCGGCACCACGCCTTCCATCAGGTTGAAGATCGATTCGTACAGCGCGACGTCGACCACCTGGCCCTGCTTGCCGTCGGTGTGCTTTTCGCGATCCCACAGCGCGATCATGATGCCGAGCGCGGCGTGGATGCCGCCGATGGTGTCGCCGATGGAAAGATTCGGACGTACCGGCGGCTCGCCGGGGAAACCGTTCACGTAGCGGAAGCCGCTGATGCCCTCGGTCACCGAGGCGTAGCCGGGCTTCGGCGCGTAGGGGCCGGTCTGGCCGTAGCCGGAGATGCGGGCGTACACCAGTTTCGAATTGGTCTTCGCGATGTCCTGCGGGCCGAGTCCCCACTTTTCCATCACGCCCGGCTTGAAGTTCTCGATCAGCACGTCGGCGCCGTCGGCGAGCCGGCGCACCAGCGCGCGGCCCTCGTCGCTCTTCATGTCGATGGTGACGCACTTCTTGTTGCGGCCGAGTGAGCGCCACCAGTAGGCGGTGCCGTTCTCGTCGAGCTTGCGCCAGCCGCGGATCGGGTCGCCGCCCGGCGGCTCGACCTTGATCACCTCGGCGCCGAAATAGGCGAGCAGGGTGCCGGTGAACGGGCCGGCCAGCAGTTGGCCGACCTCGATGACGCGGATGCCCTCGAGCGGGCGGCGGGTGCGGGACATCGGCAACTTCCTTATTCGAGGACGACGATCAGGATTTCCTTGATCAGGAACGCAGCCACGCACAGGCCGAGCACCAGGAAAATGATGAAGGTGCCGAATTTTCCGGCGCCGGATTTTTTCGCCAGGTCGTACATGATGAATCCCATCAGCAGGATCAGGCCGCCGACTCCCACCTTGAGGGAAATGTCGGCAAATTCGGCTTCGGTCATGATCAGGCTCGCGTGGCAGACAGGGGGATCAAGCGCGCGGGATTATCACCCCGTTCGTCCCCGGCGAGTAGGTCCGTCCGGAGGTCAGAGCGGTTGCAGGTAGCGCGCCGGGTCGGGGTCGGCGCACCAGGCGGCGAATGCATCGCCAAGGCGCCGGCTTTCGTCTACCGCCGCGCGCCAGTAGCGCTCGCGCGTGTCGTCGCCGTAGCGGGCGAAGTCCTTGCGGTCCGGTACCGCGCGGCCGGGCAGCGCGGCGACGAACGCCGGCGAGGGCGCTACCAGCAGCGTCCGGCTGGCGAGCGCGCCGCGTGCGTGGCGCCACTTCAGCATCTTGTCGAACCAGCCGGGGGTGAGGTGGCCGTAGAAATGCGGGTACAGCACCAGCCCTGGCGGCGCCTCGAAGTCGAGGTCGAAGTGGTAGTCGGTGATGCCGCCGTCGCGGTACACGCCGGGCGGCGCGCCGGCAATGTCGCGCCGCGGTGCGAACACCAGCGGCACCGCGGCGGTGGCCAGCAGCGCGTCGGTGACATTGTCCGCGGTCAGGGCGGTGGTGCGTGCCGGCAGGCCGCGGAAGCGGAAATCGCTGCCGCCGGTGACGGCGAACAGCACGCGTTCGAAGTGCAGCGCCAGCGTGCGACGCGAGGCGATGTTGAGCAATGCCGCCAGCACCAGCGCCGACAGCAGCGGTGCGCGCTCGTCGCGCGCCGCCAGGCCATGGCAGCGCGCGGCGAGGATATGGGTGCGGAACACGCGGTTGTCGGCGATTTCCTGCGCGCCGTGCTCGCCGAGCAGTGTCGCCAGCAGTTGCTGCGCCGAGGTTGTCAGCTCGGCGATGTCCGGCTGCGCGCTGTAGCGCTGGGCGAGGTAGTCGGCGAGGAACCGGTCGAGCGCGGCCAGCGGATCGCGCTGGGCAAAATATGCGTGGCGCCAGGTGCCGATCGAGCTGCCGATCAACGCCAGCGGCGCCTGCCGGCCGCGGAAAAACTCGCCGGCGAGATAGCGGTCCAGCCCGGACAGCACCAGCCACTTGGGGCCGCCGGAGGCGCCGATCATGCTGCCGAAGAGGTCGGGCGAGATGCCGTCGGCGAGGATGCGCGCGTGCGCCTCCGGGCCGGCGCGCAGCGTCAATGACCGGGTGATCTCGGGGTTCATGCGTTGCGCTCCGCGTTCAGCCCGGGCGCCGCAACAGCAGCCAGCCGGTTTCCACCAGTCGCGTCAGCCCGCGCTCGCGGAAGCGCGGCTCGCGTTCGAGGATGTCCTCGCGGCCGAGTGCGGCGATGTCGCAGCGGGGGCCGAACAACGCGCGAATTTCCGCCTGTGGCACGCTGAATGGCGGGCCGTTCATCTCCGGTTGCGCGTAGTCGAACGACACCAGCAGCATCCGCGCCCCGGGCGGCAACAGTTCCAGCAGCCGGGCGGCGTAACGCGGCCGCATTTCCGGTGGCAGTGCGACCAGTGCGGCGCGATCGAACACCGCGTCGACCGGGCCGAGCAGTTCCGCCGTCAGTGCGAAGAAGTCGCCGCACAGCACGCGCAGCCGGTCGTGTTCGTACACGGCGATATCGCCGTGCTGGCGCACGGTCGGTACCAGTTGCTGCTCGCGGAAGAACGATTCGACCGCCAGCGGGCTCAACTCGATGCCGGTGACGCGCAGGCCGCGGTCGGCGAGGAAGCGCAGGTCCAGCGACTTGCCGCACAGCGGCAGGAAAACATGGTCGCCGGGTTTCAGCAGCAGCGCGTCGATTTGCCGGCTCAGCCAGTCATTGACGCGGTCGAGGTGGAAGCCGGTCTCGCCGCGCTGCCAGCGGGTGATCCAGAAGTCGGGCTGCATGCAGGTCGGTGACGGCAACGCGCGGGGCAAGTGCTCAGCGCGGGGTTTGCCGGATGCGCTCGAGCAACTTGCTGCCCGTGTCCAGGACGGCCGGCGTTTTCCAGTGGTCGGCGGTGATCTGTTCCCGCACCTGCCTGATGGTGTAGCGCGGGATCAGCGTCGCGATCGAGTTCGACAGCCAGCGCGGCACGTTGCCGGCCGGATCGACGTGGCCCCACCACTCGACATAGATCTGGCCCTGGCCGGCCGGGCGCATCAGCCAGGTCGACTCGATGGCAGGAATGCGGATGTGCCCTTCCTGCTTCGGCAGGAAATCCGGTGCGGCGGTGCCGCGCAGGCGGATCTCGCCGGTGGCAGCAACGAATTCCGGCACCACCTTCACCACCGCGTCGCGGTCTTCCAGCGGCCAGATGCCCTTGATCCGGATGTACACGTAGGTGGCGTCCGGGCGCTCCTCGAGGATGCGTGCTTCCTTGCAGCGGAACAGCCAGTCCTTCATCAGGCTGGCGTCGTACAGGAACGCGACCATGCTCTCCATGCCCGCTTCCAGGTGGGTAGCACCGCGGAACGACTTCAGTTGGGCGCCGGGGACGGTGCGCGTCCACAGCGAGATGTCGGAAGGCGAACGCGCCTTGGCGGCGACCACCCAGCCGTCGGTATCGGCGGTGTCCTTTGCCATGGCGGCAGGTGCCAGGACGGCAGCCAGCAGGCCAAGCGTGAGCGCGAACAGGTGTGCGGTACGTGTCATGGCGGACTCCCCGGGACTCCCGGCCGAACCATCTGGGAGCGCCATGTTACAACCCTTTACCAGAGTATCAGTGCGTCTTGTTGGTCACCCGGTCGGCCGGCAGGGCGCTGGCGATGATCGCGCGGGTCTCGTTCATCAGTTCGTCGGCGGTGGCACTGGCGACCCGGGTGGCGGCGATCGGCCGGTGGATGATGATCTCGGTACGGCCGGGCAGCAGGCCGAGGGTCTTCGCCGGCAGCACGCCGTCGCTGCCGCGCAGGGTGATCGGCAGGATCGGCAGGTTCATGTCCTTCGCCGTCACGAATGCGCCTTTCTTGAACTCGTGCAGGCGGCCGTCGATGCTGCGGGTGCCCTCCGGAAAGAAGATGACCGAGGCGCCGTCGGCAGCCAGCCGCGGCCTGGCTTCGTTCAGCGCCGCCACCGCCGCGTGCCGGTTCGCACGGTCGACGTAGACATGGCCGAGGCCGGCGCAGGCGATACCGATCACCGGCACCTTCCGCAGTTCCTTCTTCATCACGAACCGCAGGTCGAAATCCGGCTGCGCATACAGCATCAGGATGTCGATGTGGCTGAGGTGGTTGGCGGCGAGAACGTACGACTGCCCCGGCTCGATGTGCTCGCGGCCGTGCACGGTGACGGCGGCGGGAATCAGCGCCAGGTTCACCCGCGCCCACCAGGCCGGCACGAAGCGGTTGACCTGCCGCGGGGGCAGGAACAGCAACAGGAACAGGCACAGCGAACCGAAGAACAGCGTGCTCAGGGCGATGCCCGGAACGGCAACCAGCCATTTCCAGGGCGTGTAGGCGTGGATGTTCATGCGTGGATGGGGTCCGGCTGTGGCGACGGGCGGCAGGGAGTACGAGGGCTGGCGGCCATGATGGCGCGGGCCATCATAAGCGTCCGCCACCAACGGTCGGCGATGGGCGGAACTCCCTGTTTTGTAACGGGATTTGATCCTTCAAGTCGCTCCGGCCATGGTGTACTGTCAACTGCTGCACGCTGGTGCACGGGATAACGGGTCAAGGGACTGTCGCCATGATGGAGTTGCTGGTCACGATTGGCGCGCTGGCGGTCGCGTTGCTCGCGGCCTTTGCCTGGTTGCGCCGGCAGGAACCCGATGTCGACGGCGTGCGTCTCGAACTCGATCCGGCGCAATTGCCCGGCGTCTATTACCGGCGGCCGGGCGACACCGACGGCCAGGTATTCGTTGCCGGCGCGGTGATCGATCTCACCGGATTTACTTCCGACCAGTTCGATGCCGGCGTGGCGCGGCTCGATGACCTGGTGATGGACGAAGATCGCGCGCGTCTCGCCCGCGCCGTCAGCGATGCCCGTCTCGGCGACGGCAGTTATTCCATCGAGTACCGCCTGCAGACGCGGCAGGGCGAGACGCGCTGGGTCTACGACCGCGGCCGCCTGCGGCGCGACGAGCGCGGCGCGTTGCTGCGCGAGGGAATGCTGGTCGACGTGACGCCGCGCAAGATCTACGAGCAGCGCCAGCGCGAACAGGAAGACCTGCGTCGACGCGAACAGCAGGAGCTGGTGCGCATCGCCACCTCGCCGGCGGTCATCGAGGGCCGGATCACCGAGGCGGCGCAACTGGTGAGCGAGGTGGCGGCGAACCTGTTGCTGGTCGAGCGTGCCGGCGTGTGGTTGCTGTCGGAAGACGGCCGGGCACTCGTCTGCGTCGACCTGTACGAGCGCACGCCGCGCCGCCACGCCGGCGGCGCCAGCATCACGGCCAGCGATTTCCCGCGTTATTTCGAGGCACTGCGCGCCGAGCGCGGGATCGACGCCGTCGATGCCGCACAGGACCCGCGGACCCGTGAGTTCGCCGCCAATTACCTGTCGCGGCATGAGATCACCTCGATGCTGGACGCCACCGTGCGGGTGGCCGGCCAGGTGCGCGGCGTGCTGTGCCTGGAATCGGTGCGCCAGCGGCGGCAATGGAGCGCCGAGGAGCTCGCGTTTGCCGGCGAGCTGGCGGACCAGTTCGCCGGTGCGCTCAACAACCATGGTCGCCGCAGCGATGCCAGCGAACGTCGCCGGCTCGAGGCCGAACTGATCCAGGCGCAGAAGATGGAAGCGATCGGCCATCTCACCGCCGGCATCGCCCACGACTTCAACAACATCATCACCGCGGTATCCGGTTACACCTCGCTGGCGCGCACCTACTCGCGCCGCGACCCGGACATGCTCAATGCCTGCCTGTCGCGCATCGACGACGCGATTCGCCGTTCACGGTTGCTGGTCAAGCAGCTGATGAAGTTCGGCGCCTCGTCGCCGACGGCAGTGACCCGCATCGACCTCGGCGAGCAGCTGGCCGGTACGCTGGATTTCCTGCGCGCGGTGCTGCCGTCGTCGGTCGAGGTGGAGAGCAGCCTGTCGCTGTCGAAACTCACGGCACTGTTCGATGCCGACCAGCTCGACCAGGTGATCCTCAACCTCGCGTTGAACGGCTCCGATGCGATGGAAGGCCAGGGCCTGCTGCACATCAGCACCGATGTCGAGCAGCTCAAGGAATGTTTCTGCGATGCCTGCCACCACGCGTTTTCCGGCAGCTACGCGCTGATCCGGGTCAGCGATACCGGCAGCGGCATCGGCGAGAACGTGCGCGCGCAGATGTTCGAACCGTTCTTCACCACCAAGGGCGAGGGGCGGGGTACCGGCCTCGGCCTGGCGATGGTCAACCGGCTGATGCACGAGTACGGCGGCCACGTGGCCGTGAGCTCGGAGCCCGGCCGCGGCACTACCTTCACCCTGTACCTGCCGCTGGCCGAGGAGCCGGTACCGCACCGGCCGGACGAGCCCGGCAACGTGGCGCCGGTACTGGTGGTGGATGACGACGCCGGCGCCGGCTCGTTCCTCGCGGAATTGCTGATGAGCCACGGCTACCGCGTGCGCGCCCTCACCAACCCGGCCGACGCGATCGCACTGGTGCGTGACCATCCCGGCCAGGTGCGCCTGCTGGTGACCGACTACTCGATGCCGGAAATGGATGGCGTGATGCTGGCGCGCGAACTGTATGCGCTGGATGCCCGGCTTCCTGTGTTGCTGGTGTCCGGCTACGGCGCCGACATCAACATCGCCGATTTCGGCAACCACAACATCAGGGCGATGTTTGCCAAGCCGATCGAGACGGAAAAATTGCTGGCCGCGGTGCGCCAGGCGGTCGATGCCGGTACCCCGGCCTGAGTTCTGCAGGGCAGGATCTCGCGAGTGCGGCTTCAGTCGCCATGATTTTCCGGAAAAGAAAAAGGGCCGCTTCAAGCGGCCCTTTTTTTGGTGCGCGGAAAGTTGTTCAGGAGAACTGTTTGGCGACGAAGTCCCAGTTCACGTAGTTCCAGAACGTCTCGACGTACTTGGCGCGCAGGTTGCGGAAATCGACGTAGTAGGCGTGTTCCCACACGTCTACGGTCAGCAGCGGCTTCTTGCCCTCGGTGAGCGGGCAGCCGGCGTTGCTGGTGTTGACGATTTCCAGCGTGCCGTCCTTGTTGCGCACCAGCCAGGTCCAGCCGGAGCCGAAGTTGCCGACGGCGCTGGCCGAGAATTTTTCCTTGAACGCGGCGAACGAGCCGAAGGTCTTGTTGATCGCGTCGGCCAGCGCGCCGGTCGGCTCGCCGCCGCCCGCCGGCTTCATGCAGTTCCAGTAGAAGGTGTGGTTCCACACCTGCGCGGCGTTGTTGAAGACGCCGCCGCTGGACGACAGCACGATCTCTTCCAGCGTCTTGTCGGCGTTCGGCGTGTCCTTCACCAGGTTGTTCAGGTTGGTGACGTAGGCCTGGTGGTGCTTGCCGTAGTGGTAGTCGATCGTCTCGGCGGAAATGAACGGGGCGAGCGCGTCCTTGGCGTACGGAAGCGGCGGCAGTTCGAAGGCCATGTCCTGTCTCCTGGTCTGGCGTGGTGAATGAGGGGGTCTTGCAGGTGCCGCCGGCGGGCCGGGGCAGCGGGGCTCCAAGTATTGGCCGGCAGCCGGGAAATTCAACCGTTCGTTTCGGGAATCGGCGGTTGGCCTGCGGGCCGTGGGGCTATTGGCGCCAACCCCGCCCGGAGCCGGTGTTTGCCGTCTTCAGGGTGGCAGCAGTTCCGCCACCGGCGGGTTGCGCACCTCGCGGTCGAAGGCCGCCGGGCCGGCCTCGCCGACGCTGTCGGGGAACCAGAGCGCGTTGTCGAGCATGGCGAACTGGAGCTTGTCGAAGTCGAAGCCCTCTTCCTGCGCCACCCGCTTCATGACCTTCAGCACGCGGCCGAGCCGGTAGTCCTCGAGGTTCCCGCCCTCGAGAATCGCGCGGCGAGCGAGCCGGACCAGTTTTTCCTGGTCGGCCGGGCGGAAGCCGAGCCGACGGACGTCGCGCACCAGCAGGTCGGCGAGGTCGTCAAGGGTGCGGATCCGGCCGCGGGCGATGAGCCGCCGGTGCGTTTCGTTGATGACCCGGTTGAGGCGATCGAGCTTTCCTTTTTCGTCGAGCCGGATGAGCTGGTCGACCAGGTCCTCGATGCCGCGCAACTTGTCCATGTCGACACCGCGCAGCGAGGTCAGCAGCGTGGTGGCGACCACCGGGATGCCGCGGGTGCGAACGCCGAAGCGCGGGCCGGCGCCGGGAATGCGTTCGCCCTTGCGGACCAGGTCGGCACCGTCCTCGTAAACCATGCGCGTTTCCATGCCGCCGAGGAACTCGTGCAGCAGGCCGTCCGGCTCCAGCGAGAAGTTGTTGCTGAAAAAGAACTGCCAGCCACGGCGGCTGTCCATCCACAGCCAGTCGCCGGGCATGCTGACGCCATTCATGCGCTTCTCGATGTCACCCATCCGGCCGTCGACCAGCGCGCGGTCCGGCGCGTCGTGCACCACCTGCCAGCGCACCTCGGCGCCCTCGAGGTTGGCGAAGTCGATGGTGGCCTCGATGCGCGGTTCCTTGATCAGGTTGACGAAGTATTTCGCCGAATCGAGGCTGTCCAGCCGCACCCGTGCCAGCAGGGCGCCGCCCTGCTCGTAGAGCGCCGCGTTGACAAAGTCGTGGTAGACCGGCAGGCCGAGGTAAAAAATCCGCACCTTGGCCAGGATCAGCGCGCGGACCGGGCCGTCGCGCACCGCCACCGGCTGGATGCGGATGTTGTCGGTGGTGTTGAGCGAGAAGCGCAGGTTTTTCTGCACGAGGCCGGTACTCACCTCGCCGTAGACGCCGTCGACGATGTTCTTGCCGCTCGACGGCCCGACCCGTGGCGAAATCGACTTCAGCTTCGCCATCGACGACGGGTCCCAGGCGATGTCGGCGACCGAGGTGCGGGCGGTGCCGCGCGGCAGGTCGATGTCGACGTAATCGGCGCGCGAGCGCAGCGGCTGGCCCTCGAGCAGGTAGACATAGCGTGGCGCCAGGTTGTCGCGCTTGATGCGGACAAGGCCCAGCACCTTGCCCGGCAGTTTCGCCAGTTCGTCGGCGCTGGCGCGCCGCAGGCCGCCGTCGCGGTACATGAACACCAGTTCGTCGCCGCGGTCGTAGCGCCCGGCGACGCCGTCCGGTTTGCGTTCGCGCTGCGCGAAGCCCGGCACCAGCGGGTTGGACAGCGTGGTACCCGGGATGTACACCAGGCCGCGGGTGTCGAACTCGTCGACCTGGAACGGGATGGGGACCAGTCGCTCGTCGTGCACCGCGACCAGCGACAGTTGCGACACCGATACCCCGTTCAGTGCCGGGAAATCCTGCGCCCGCAGCACCATCGGGTACAGCCAGGTGAAATGGGAGTTGCCGGTGGCGGCGATCGCCTGCGCCATCTGCGGTGCCGACAGCCGCTCGAGGATGCTGCGGTGACGCACCATGCCGCCGGGTTCGTGGCGCACCGCCTGCACCAGTTGCGCGAACTCGGCGTCGCTGACGCCGTCAGCACGTGCCGCGGCGGCGCCGAGGGCGGCAAGCAGGATGAGCGTGGTGGCGGCAAGGAGGGCGGAAAACGGGCGGTACACGGTCGTTCCGGTCTTGTTGTTGTGGGCCAATCGTGTAGCGTGCGGCCGACTTTATCCGTATCTCCCGATGCTGCCTATGACTGCCGAGACGTCATTCGCCTGTCCCGATGCCCGTGCACTGGATGGCGCCCTGCGCGCGCTGCTGGACGGCGCCCGGCTGCAAGCCACGGCGCTGCCGCTGGTGCCGGAGATCCGCCTGTGGTTGATCAATGCCGACTACCCGGTCGGCCCGCTGCCGGCGGAGGTTGCGCACACGCTGATGGAGGCGCCGCCGTACTGGGCGTTCTGCTGGGGCAGCGGCGCGGTGCTGGCGCGCTGGCTGCTCGACCACCCGCAGGAAGTGCGTGGCCGGACCGTGCTCGACTTCGGCGCCGGTTCCGGCGTGGTGGCGGTGGCCGCGGCGCTGGCCGGGGCGAAGCGGGCCATCGCCTGCGACATCGACCCGCAGTCGCTGGCCGCCTCGCGCGCCAATGCGCGGCTGAACGGGGTGGAGATCGCCACCGCCGCCGATTATTTCACCTGCGCCGACGAGATCGACCTGGTGGTTGCCGCCGACGTGCTGTACGACCGCGGGAACATGCCGTTCCTGCGCCATTTCCGCCAGCGTGCGCCGGTGACGCTGGTGGCCGATTCGCGGGTGCGCGATTTCCGCGAACCGGGCTATCAAAAACTCTGGTCGCAGGACTGCGTGGCGGTGCCCGACCTCGGCGAAGCCGAGTGGGTAAAGCACGTGACGGTCTACCGCGGCGAGCGGTAATCGCCGGGCCGGCCGCTGCCCGGCCGGCCGTTCCTACAGCCCGAAGCGGTCGATGAAGATCGCTGCGTCCTTTTCGACGATGCGGCGGGCGCCGCGCTCGGTGCGGATCGAATCGTGCTGGGCGATGGCGTCGATCAGCACGCGGTAGTCCGGCGCGTTGAACGAATCGCGGATGATCTTGTGCATGGTCTTGCCGAACAGCACGTAGCCGTCGCGCAGCGTGTTGAACGCCAGCCGGTAGGCGACGTTGCCGCTGGCATCGACGATGGCTTCCCAGATCGCCAGCAGCCGCGCCTGCAGCGCGCCGTCGTCCACCACCGACGCCAGGTCGCGTGCCAGCAGCCGCATCGTCGCCAGCTGTGCCTCGGTGTGGTTGTGCGCCGCCAGCCGTGCCGCGTCGACCGCCAGCGCGGTGCGCATCTCGATCAGGCTGCGCACCGCGTCGCGCCGGTGGGTGCCGTCGCCGGCGACCACCAGGTTGAGCAGCAGGTCCAGGCCGGCGGTGGACAGGTAGTTCTCCACCCGCGTGCCGCCGCCATGCACGGTGGTGACCAGTTTCGATTGCGCCAGCCGGTTGATGGCCTCGCGCACGGCGCCGCGGTTCACCCCGTACAACTCGACCATTTCACGCTCGGCCGGCAGCCGGGCGCCGGCCGGGTAATCGCCGGCGATGATCTTGTCGCGCAGCGTCTCGTACAGCGACTCGGCGCGGCCCTTGGGTGCGGCCTTGCCGCGTGGCGCGGCGCGCCGGGGCGCAGTCCGCGCTGGCGATGGGCCCTGGCGTCGGGCGGCGACGGGTTCGGACATGAGGGCTCCGGGCAAGGCGGGGTATACAAAATGGTCTGACCAATTTGCCGCAGGCGTTCCGGATCTGCCACTGCATCCTGTCGGCTGACTGTCGGCGGCTGACCCAATGGTATGACCAGTGGCAGACTCGGAAAACTGTCCCCCGAACCGAGGGTAATCCGGATGACCGCCATCGTTGCCGGCAATGAAATCCCGCTCGACAACGGTCTGTGGCCGCTGAAGTACACGATAGGTTTCTACCGCGACCTCGGCGCCGCTACCCGCGAGTTGTACCGGCGCCGGGGACCGGTGGCGCGCGTCGGCTGGGGCCCGTTCTCCATGGTGTCGTTGCTCGGCCCGGACGCCAACCAGCTGGTGCTGCAGAACCGCGACGACATTTTTTCCTCGCGCCACGGCTGGGGCTGGGTGATCGACCACGTGTTTCCCGGCGCGGTGATGACCATGGACGGCGACCAGCACCGCTTCCAGCGCCGCATCATGAACCAGGCGTTCAAGAAGCCGGCGCTGGTGAACTACCTCGGGCAGATGAACCCGCGCATCGCCGACGGCCTGCGCGCCTGGCAAACCGGCAGCGATTTCCGCGTGTTCCCGGCAGTCAAGCAGCTCACGCTGGATCTCGCGTCGCGGATCTTCATGGGCATCGAGCCGGGCCCGGAGGCGACGCGCCTGAACCAGGCGTTCGTCGATACCGTCGACGGCTCCATTGCCCCGGTCCGCTTCGACCTGCCGGGTACCACCTACCGTCGCGGCCTGCGCGGTCGCGAACACCTGGTGAAGACCTTCCGCGGGCTGCTGCCGCAGAAGCGCGCGGTCGAGACGCCGGACTTCTTCAGTGCCTTCTGTCATGCCGAGAGCGAAACCGGGGACCGCTACACCGACGAGGAAATCATCGACCACATGGCGTTCCTGATGATGGCGGCGCACGACACCACCACCTCGACGCTGACGGCGATGTTCTTCGCGCTGGCCCGCGAGCCCGCGTGGCAGGAGCGGCTGCGCGAGGAAGCGCGCGAATTCCAGCGGGCCGGGGTCGAGTTCGACGACCTCGAAAAGATGCGCAGCGTCGAGTGGACGATGAAGGAAGCGCTGCGCCGCTACCCGCCGCTGCCGGCCATGCCGCGCTACGCGACGAAGTCGTTCGAGTTCATGGGTTACAACATCCCGGCGGGCAGCCACATCGGTCTCGCGCCGATCCACACCCACCACATGGAAGAGATCTGGTCGAACCCGTTCCGGTTCGACCCGGAGCGCTTCGCGCCGGGCCGCGAGGAACACAAGCAGCACCATTTCGCCTGGATTCCCTTCGGCGGTGGCCCGCACATGTGCATCGGCCAGCACTTCGCCGACCTGCAGGTGAAGGCGATCATGCACCAGGTGCTGTTGCGCTTCCGCTGGAGCGTGCCGCGGCACTACCACATGCCCTACCAGCTGGTGCCGATCGCCAAGCCGCGTGATGGCCTGCCGGTGACGCTGGAGCGGTTGTAGACTCCGGCCACGGCCCGCCCGACCGGCGCGGTCGCCGACAAGAACAACAACGACAAGCGGGAGATCGCTGGATGGCAACGAGCTGGCAGGCACAGGCGCTGGGTTTCGCCGCGCGGACGTTCGTCAAACCGGTCGTGGCGCGGGTGAAGTTCACGCCGCGGCTGATGAAGTTTTCACAGCTCGGCTTCGATGCGCTGACCATGGTGCTGCCGGTGCCGCGCAACGCCGAGATCGTGCCGGTGCACGCCGACGACGTGCCCTGCGAGTGGGTGCTCTGTGCCGACGGCATCCACCAGGACCGCGTGTTCATTTACCTGCACGGCGGTGGCTATTTCTTCGGCTCGGCGCGCTCGCACCGCGGCCTCACCTGGCGCATCTCGCAGGCTGGCCGCATGAAGGTGCTGGCCGTCGACTACCGGCAGCCGCCGGACCACCAGTACCCGACGCCGATCTGGGACGTGGTGCGCGTCTACCGCTGGCTGCTCGCCCGCGGCTACGAGCCGCAGAACATCTTCATCGGCGGCGACAGCGCCGGCGGCAACCTGTCGCTGGTATCGATGCTGAAATTCCGCGAACTGGGCCTGCCGCTGCCGGCCGGCGCGGTGCTGATCTCGCCCTGGGCCGACCTCAGCGCCACCGGCGAATCGCTGCACGACAACGCCGACCACGATCCCTACATCCCGGTGAACGTGCTCAAGTTCCTGGCACGGGTCTATGCCGGCGATCACTCGCCACGCGATCCGTTCCTGTCGCCGATCTACGCTGATTACACCGGCTTCCCGCCGATCCTGGTCCAGGTCGGCAGCCGCGAGGTGCTGCTGTCGGATGCCGAGCGGGTGGCCGAGGCCGCAAGGCGCGCCGGCGTGCCGGTGAAGCTGACGGTGTACGAGAACATGATGCACGTGTTCCAGGCGATGGCTTACTTCATCCCGGAAGGCAAGGAAGCGGTGCGCGAGATCGGCCGCTTCATCCACAAGCATGTGGGGCGGGAGGCGGATCACCCGGTGGATGTGATTCCGTTGCGTGGGAAGAAGAAGTAGCGCTGGGTGAGGCGGTGCGCGCGTGACCGGAGTGCGGCGCTCTTCACCGTGATCGCCCGCAGGGCGAAACAGGCGCGCATTGGCAGGATGTAACGTCAACAGCGGGCTTTGCCTGTTGCGTACTTCAGTGTGGCGGCGTGCTGCCGGTCCGTTCCGGCGGCTGAGTGTCTCGACGGTTGCGGTGCAGTGTTGTCGTGAGCCCTGACTCCTCGGCGCAACCTTCCCTCGACACATGCCGCCTCCACGGACCGGCACCCCGCCGCGTGAAGGACGGACTGCGCTCTCGCAGGAAGATCAAAAGCGAAATCGGTGCCACTTTCGCAACGCTGCCATGCGCGTAGTCCGCGATGGGGTGACATGCTCCGCGGGCATAAGCGACAGATATGGAGCGCTGAGCGCGTCAATCAGTTGGCACCGGCCGTGGACGCTCCATATCCGAGCTTCCCGCCCGCGGAGTGTGTCACCCCGGAGCGGACGGGAGCGCAGCGGTACATAGCCAGTTGGTTGGCACCAAACCCGCTCTTAACAACCTCGTGCCAAGCCGCGCCTGTTTCGCCCTGCGGGCGATCCGGGCAGTTTCGGCCTGCGGCCGATCAGGGCAAGTGCGGCCTGCGGCCGGTCAGGGTGAGGGGTGGCGTCATCGCGAAAAGCGTCGTCACATCGGCGCCGATACAAAAAAGCCCGGCAATCGCCGGGCTTTTTCGTCGCAGGCCACTCACTCCTGCTTGTCGGCACACTCACCGCGATTGGGATCGAGCTTGCAGCGCACCTTGCGCAACATGCTCAGCATCTCGCCGTCGTAGTAACCCTCTTCGCGCAGCTGGATCCGCGCCTCGCGCATCATCAGTTCGTAGCGCAGGGTGTCGGACTTCGGAATGTCCACCCAGTACTTGGCCGGCACGTCGCCGGCCATCGCGTTGAGGATTTCCATGGTCGAGCTGAAGTGCCGGCTGACCAGGCTGCGCGAGTACTGCAGCATGTCGGCCGGGAACTTGTCGCTGCGCACCAGCACCTGCGCAGTGAGGAAGGTGAGCGGGAAGCGGACGATCCCGCCGTTCGGCTCCAGGCCCTTGTGCAACTCGAACGGCGCGTAGGCCGCCAGCGGCGCGGCGATGATGTCGACGGTGCCGTTGTTGAATTTGCCGGCGAAGTTGGTGACGTTCACCGGCACCGGCGCGGCACCGATGCCGGCCACCATTTTCGACATCGTCGGGTCGTCGTCGAGCACCGCCACCCGCTTGCCGGCAGCGCGGGCGATCGAGGTGACCTTGCGGTCGTTGGTGAAGATGTAGGCAGGGCCGATCGGCACGAATGCTGCCACCTCGTACGGCCCGCTGCGCAGTTTCGGCGCCGAGCGCGGGTCGGCCAGCGCTTCCAGTGCCAGCCGCAGGTGCGCCTCGTCGGGCACCGCGCCGATGGCGTCGAGGGTGCCGGCGTACTTGATGAAGTTGCGCGCGCGCAGCGTCATCACGTTGACCGCATCGCAGCGGCCGGCCTTGAAGTCCTCGGAGGCGATGCGCTCGTTGGTGTACGCCACCAGTTCGAAGTCGATGCCGAAACGCAGGATGCCGATCCGCAGGTCCGACATCGCGCTGTAGATCGGGCCGTTGGTGCCGGCGATGTCCCAGACGCAGAACTTGCGCTTCAGCGCCGGCCCGGCAACCGGCTTCGGCGCCGCCAGGTCGGCCGGTGCCTTGTAGTCCTTGCCGCCGATTTCCAGCGCCAGGGCGGCCGGTACCAGTCCGGCAGCGATAACGGTCGCGGCCAGGGCGCGGGAAAACGTCCGGAATAGCTTCATCGGAAGAGCCTCGTCGGGCATCGGGAGCGCTTCATTGCAGGCGCCCCTGCCGCCGGTTGTTGTTCCTGTTTCCTGGCGGTGCCGATGTCACTCGAGCTTGTCGGTGCACTCGGCGCGCGCATTGTCGACCTTGCAGCGGACCTTGCGCAGCAAGGCCAGCGCCTCGCCGTCATAGTAGCCACGGTTGCGCAGCTCGATGCGGGTGTCGCGCATCAGCGTGTCGTACTTGAGCTTGTCGGCAGCAGGAATGGAAACCCACCATTTCTTCGGCACGTCGAGGCTCATCTTGTCGAGGATCTCGTAGACCTTGTCGACGTTCTGGAACACCTGCTCGCGGGCGAACTGCAGTGTTTCCGGGGGGAACTTCTCGTGGCGCACGATCACCATGGCGGAGATCTGGGTGAACGGGAAATCGATGATGGCCCCGTTGGGCTCCAGGCCCTTGTACAGCTCCAGCGGTTTGTAGGCCGCCAGCGGCGCGACGATGATGTCGACCGAGCCGTTGTTGAACTTGCCGGCGAAGCTGGTCAGGTCGGTCGGCACCGGCGAGGCGCCGAGGCGGGCCACCATGCCGGCCATTTCCGGATCGTAGTCGAGCACCGCCACGCGCTTGCCGGCGGCCTTGGTGATGGTGTCGATCTTGCGGTCGCGGGTGAACACGTAGGCGGCGCCGATCGGCACGATGCCGGCGACCTCGTACGGACCGCTGCGCAGCTTGGAGGCATATGCAGGGTTGGACAGCGCCTGCAGCGCGTACTTCACGTGCTGGCGGGTCGGCAGGGCGCCGACGGCGTCGACGGTGCCGGCGAACTTGATGAAGTTGCGGGCGCGGAACGAGGTGAGGTCGACGGCATCGCACTGGCCGGCCTTGAAGTCCTCGGCGGCGACCTTCTCGCTGGTGTAGGGGATCAGTTCGAAGTCGACCCCGTGCTTCAGCATCTCCAGCCGGTAGTCGCGCATGGTGCGGAAGATGTCGCCGTGGGCACCGGCGATGTCGAACACGCAGAACTTCGCCTTGATGATGTTCTTCGGCACCTGTGCCGGCGGCGCGATGGTCGGGGTGGGCAACTCGGCGCGGGCGGGGCCGGCGGCGAACAGGCCGGTGGTGAACAGGCCCGCGGCGAGCAGCAGGGCGGACAGGCCGGCAACGCCGGCAGGCAGGCGGGTGGTACGCATCGGGTGCCTCGGGGTAGTTCTTGTTATGACCCCGGGGACCCGGGGTGGCCCGCCATTGTGGGCGGTCCGGCGCATCCTGCCATGGCCGGAACGACCGGTGGAACTGGCCGGGCCGCAAACAAGAACGCCCGCCCGGGGTTGTCCGGGCGGGCGTTGCTGGCAATACCCCTTCGGGTCAGGACAGGTCAGTGACTGCCGTGACCCTCGTGCTGGCGCTTGAGCGCCGCCTGGCGGTCCTGCTCCTGGGAGAATTTCACCGCGTGCTTCATCGCCAGGTAGATGCCCACCGGCATTGCCAGCGCGCAAACCGCGATGATGAACACGGTCAACAGGCCACCAAGAGAGCCGAACAGATCAGCCATTACCACGTCCATAAACACCTCCATCGATTTCCCGTGGCTCATCTCACCACAGCGGGAAAAAGACAGTTTGATCGTGGTCAGTATTCCGGGTGTCCGCTGCCGACATTCGCGCACAAACGGGAACCATTCGGGCGCGTTGTTACCGCCATTCCCGACGAATCCGGTGGGTAATTACACGCTGGCCGGCAGCACTGGCCAGCGTGCCTCGATGCGATCGCCGCGCACTGCCAGCAGGTCGCTGAATTGCAGCAGCACGGCTTCGCTTTGGGTCGGCCGCAGGAACACCTGGTCGTCGACTGCCAGTTGCACCGACGCCGACGCATTGGCGATCGACTGGTTGGAACTGCTGCCGTAGAGCGTGTTGCCGGTGACGCCTGCCGGCGACACGAAATCGGCGAGCCACTTGCCGCCATAGACGAAGAACGTACGCCGGCGATTCACGTCCCACAGCGCCCAGCCGCGGCCGAGCGCATCGCTGCCGGGAAGTTGCAGGCCATCCAGCGCCTTCAGCACCGGCGTGGCGATGAAGGCCGCCGGCTCGAAGTCGGCCAGCAGGTCGAGATCGAAATCGGTCGGTTTCACCAGCGCCGAGCCGACGGCCACCTCGTTCAGCGGCGAGTCCTTGCCGTGCAGGCGGAAGGTCGGGCTGCCGGCGCCGTTGAGCGTGAGTTGTTCGATGGCCAGCGCGGGTTGCAGGGCGCGCGCGCGTGCGATGAATGCGCGATACGTTGCCTGTGCCTTCGCCAGCGAGGCATCGCGGCTTTCCAGTACGGACGGGATCTTGCCGACCTGCGCGTCGTAGCCCATGAAGCCGGCGAACTCGAGATGGTCGGGGTCGTCGGCGATCGCGGCGAGCAACGGGTCGAGTTGTTCCGGCGCCGACAAGCCGCCGCGGTGAAGGCCGACGTCGATCTCGACGTTGATGCGCATGCGGGTGCCGAGCGTGCGCGCCAGTTGCCGGTATTGCTGCAGGCGTTCCGGCGTATCGACCAGCCACTGCAATTGCCGCGCCGGCGCGAACGCGCTGCCGGTGCCGAGCTCGCGGTAGAAGGTTTCCGCCGCGCGCACCGGCATCGGCTTGCCCAGCAGCAGGTCCAGCGCCGGGAAACCGGTGGCCAGCGCGTTGAGGAACGGCTGGTGGAAGGTCATCACCCGTGTGCTGCCGGTGCGCGCCAGCACGTGGCGCAGCAGCCCCGGCGCCGGCAGCGACTTGGCGACGATGCGCAACTGCTTGCCGTTGTCGGCCACCGCCTGCTTCAGCCGGTCGCAGTTGCGGTCGATGCGGTCGAGGTCCAGCAGCAGCACCGGCCGGCCCGGCCCCTGTGCCTGCAGCAGCGACTGCAGCGCGCGGAAGTAGTCATCGTGCGGCGCACCGCGGTCGGACGGGCGCAGCGCCAGGCCGCCGGCGGCCACCACCGCGGCGCCACCGAGGCCGATCAGGACATGACGTCGCTTCATGCGTGGGATTTCCGCTGGCGGTGCCGGCGCGCTCAGGCGCCCAGCAGCGATTTCAGGTGATCGTTGAGCAACTTGCCGCGCGGGTCGACCCGCCGGCGGACGGCGAGGAAATCGTCGAACCGCGGGTAACGTTCGCGCAGGTCCTTCGCCGTGAGCGTGTGCAACTTGCCCCAGTGCGGGCGACCATCGTATTTCTTCAGGATCGGCTCGAGGGCATCGAACAATTCACGGTAATCCTGGCGCGCGTACTGGTGGATGGAAATGGCGGCGCCGTCACGCCCGGCGAACGGGCTCAGCCAGGTGTCGTCGGCGCCGATGTAGCGGAACTCGATCGGGAAGAACGTGGCGATGTCGCGCGCGCGCAGGGTGTCGACCACTTCCTGCAGGCAGGCCAGCCCCTGGTCGGCCGGTACCGTGTATTCCATCTCGTTGAACGGAACCGAGCGCACGTTGGGGAAAATCCGGTGCGACGGGCCGACCCGGTGGCCGTCGCTGACGAAGGCGCCGACCAGCTTCTGGATCATGCCCTTGGTGAACGGCGCCGCCTTCACGGTATCGGCGGCCAGTTCCACCAGCTGGTTCTCGTCGATCGAGGATTCCACCGGCGGCGTGTCGGCCTCGTCGGTGATGTTCATCCGCTTGACGATCGCCTTGCCGCCGAAAGGGAAGGCGAGGAACTCGATGTGGCGGTCGACGTGGCGACGCTGCTCGATGTGCTGCATGGCGGCGGCGAGATCCATCACCTCCGTCTCCTCGCGCAACTTGTAGGCGGCGCGGTTGCGGAAGGTGATCTCGCTGATCACGCCGAGGCTGCCGAACGAGACGCGGGCGGCGTCGAACAGTTCGCGGTCTTTATCCGCCGAGCAGGTGACGACGCTGCCGTCGGCCAGCACCAGTTTCAGTTTCGTCACGTAGCCGGACAGGCACTGCAGCGCGGCGCCGGTGCCGTGGGTGGCGGTGCTGATCGCGCCGGCCAGCGACTGCAGGTTGATGTCGGGCTCGTTCTGCAGGCCCTGGCCGATTGCCGCCAGCAACTCGCCGGCCACGGCGATGCGCGTGCCGGCGCCGAGGGTGGCGGTCTGCGTCTTCGGGTCGTGGTCGATCAGCCCGTTCATCTGCTCCAGCGAGATGACCGTGCC
Organism: Gammaproteobacteria bacterium; assembly: GCA_046566765.1. Lineage (GTDB taxonomy): Bacteria > Pseudomonadota > Gammaproteobacteria > Pseudomonadales > JADFDG01 > JADFDG01. The sequence goes on along the minus strand of JBKHWA010000044.1, from coordinate 39,735 downwards.
GGGCGTCGGCACCAGCGCGGTGAACGAGTGGCTGCCGCCGACGGCGCGCAGCGGCGCCTTCGCGTTCTTCACTGCCTGCACCAGTTCCGCCTCGCTGGCGGGATAGTGGATCGCCGCCGGCGTTGCCTGCTGGTTGCCGGACCAGTTGCGCCAGCCGGGCGCCGGCGGGTTGGCGCGGACGGCGGCGGGCAGCAGCGCCAGTCCGGCGGCAGCACCGGACATGGCCAGCAGGCGGCGACGGGACGGGTCCTGCGGGAGGGTGGATCGCGACGGGTCGGATCGCGGCATGGTGGCTCCGGTCGTATGCAGTCGTGTGCGGTCGGCGGGGAATCCGGGTGCAACCCTAGCGGCGGCGCGCCGCCCGTGCATCAGGCCGCGGACCGGCGGCGCGCCCGGAGCAACAGGTTGCGCGGCGTCAGTTCACGCCGGCAGAACGGCGAGAGTTGCACCTGGTAACCCCGCTCGGTGAGCCAGAGCGCACGGTCGGCGGCGAGCAGCACTTCCAGCGGGCGCCGGCAGGCGTGGCGCACGAGTTGCAGGCGCCGCATGCGCGCCTGGCGCCGGCTGCCCAGTTGCTCGAACCGCGGGTAGTCCACGCCCGCCGGCAACGGCAGCCGGTGGTGCGCGGCCATGTCGGCGCAGAACGCGGCGAAGCCATCGGCCAGCACCCGTGCCGGCCGCGACGGTGTCGGCAGCGCGGCGTCGATGCCGCGCACGTCGCGCTGCAGCGCGTCGAAGCCCAGCCGCCAGCCGGCCAGTTGCCGGGTCTGCGCGACCACCCGTGCGCTGGCGGTGACCGTTTCCTGCACTGCCAGTCGCAGGTCGTCGCGGGTGAGTTGCAGCGGCTGCAGTGCGCAGCCGGCCAGCGCGACGCTCAGCGGCTGCCAGTGGTAGTCGCGGGTCAGGTGGTAGCAGCAGGGCGCAACGTCCAGCGCCGCCACGCCGGCGTCGCTGGCGGTGCGCAGCAGGGCGAGGTGCAGGTCGCCGCAGGCATGCAGGGCGACAGCGTGGGCGGCGTGGTCGAGGCGTGCGTCCGGCGCGCTCACCGTGAGCGCATCGGCTTCCACCAGCTGCACCGGCAACCGGTCGCGCGCGGCCAGCGCGTTGCCGTCGACGCACAGCGCGTGGTTGCGCTCGATCCCGGTGACCGGCACGCCGTGCAACTGCGACAGCAGCCGCCCCAGGTGGGCCTTGCCGCAGCACCAGTCCACCAGCGGCCCGTGCGGCACGCCGCAGGCGGCGGCGAATGCCAGTGCCTGCTGCCACTTGCGGCCGGGTACGTCGCGGCCGTGCGTTTCCGGTACCGCCAGCGGCACCGGCAGCGTGTCGTCGTCGAGGCAGGCATCGGCGGCGGTCACCAGCGTGCCGATTGCCGGCAGCGCGTCCGCCAGCCAGCGGGTCAGCGTATCGGGATCGTCCTCGAGCGAGGCGAGTTCGCCGTCGCCGAGCGCAAGCAGGGCGGCGGCGAGGCGGGGATGGCCGGCGATCCACGGCGGATCGTCGTAAAAGCAGGGTGGACGCCAGAGCGGCGCGGTGGTGGCGAGTCGTGCTGCCAGTTCCCGCGCCGCGTCTTCCCGTCGCTGACGGGCCGGCAGGGCATTACTCAAGCTGGTCGGAGCACTCGCCGCGCGACTTGTCCATCCGGCAGCGAACCTTGCGCAGCAGGGTCAGCATCTCGCCGTTGTAATAGCCGTCGGTGCGCAGCTGGATGCGTGCTTCGCGCATCATCGTCTCGTACTGCGCCTTGTCGGCGGCCGGGATCTCGACGTAGTACTTTTTCGGCACTTCCATCGCGGCCTTGTCCAGCGCGGCCAGGATCTTGTCGAAGTTGGCGTAGAAGTATTCACGCGACTTCTGCTTGAACTCCGGCGTGAACTTGTCCTCGCGCACCAGGAACTGCACGGTCAGGAACAGGAACGGGTAATTGATGATGCCGCCCTTCGGTTCCAGTCCTTTCCACAACTCGAGCGGTTTGAAGGCGGCCAGCGGCGCGGCGATGATGTCGACCGATCCGTTGTTGAACTTGCCGGCGAAGTTGGTGATGTCCGACGGCACCGGCGAGGCGCCCATCTGCGCGACCAGTTGCGCCTGCGACTTGTCGTAGTCGAGTACCGCCACGCGCTTGCCGGAGGCCTTGGTCAGGCTGTTGACGGTGCGGTCGCGGGTGAAGATGTAGGCCGAGCCCAGCGGCGCGATGCCGGCGACCTCGAACGGGCCGCTCTTGAGCTTCGGAGCGTAGGTCGGGGTGATTACCGCCTGCATCAGCAGTCGCATGTGATCGACGCTCGGCACGCTGCCGACCGAGTCGATGGTGCCGGCGAACGGGATGAAGGTGCGGGCGCGCAGGCCGGTGAGGTTGGTGGCATCGCACTGGCCGGCCTTGAAATCCTCGGCGGCGATCTTCTCGTTGGTGTACGGGCGGAGTTCGAGGTCGACACCCCATTTCATCGCCTCGATGCGGTAGTCCTTCATGGCGTTGAACAGGTCGCCGTGCGAGCCGACGATGTCGAATACGCAGACCGAGCGCTTGACCATCGCGGCCGAGGCCGTCGACGAGCCGGCGATGAGGGCCAGGGCAGTGAGGGTGGCGGCAAACAGGCGCATGGGTGGAGCCTCCGGTGTACGTATTGTTGTTCGCGGGATGCGGCGCTCTCGCGGGCAGCGCACGGCCCGCGGGGGCTGAACGATAGCACGGCCCCTGTCCCGCCCGGCGGCGGCCGCCGGCCCGGGTGGTGCCGCGTATAGTCGGACTCCGGATCCCTGTAAAAGTTGCCCGGCCGTCGATGCCCCGTCGGCGCCGGGGGAGCGGGCAATGACGACGCTGCGCATGGATGGATGGCTGCTCCTGCTCCTGCTCGCCCTGGCGGGCGGGCCGGCGGCGGCGCAGCCGGTGGCGCTGTCGACACTGCAGGAATCCCCGGAACTGCCCGCCGCCGGCCTGGCCTGGCTGCAGGATCTCGGCGGCACCATGACCATCGACGAGGCGCGCCGGGCCGCTGCGGCCGGGCAGTTCGCGCCGGCGGATTCGGCGCCGCTGGCGCCCGGCTTTTCCGACGCGGCCTGGTGGCAGCGTTTCGAGTTGGCCAATGACAGCGACCGGCCGGGTGAGTGGCGCATCGTCGTCGCCGAGCCGACGCTGGACGACGTGCAGTTGTTCCGCGTCGACGGCGATGCGGTGCATGCCTGGCCGCCGCAGGGCCGGATGGCGCCGGCGGCCAACCGGCAGGAAGCGTTCCCGCAGGCGGTGTTCCCGGTCACGCTGCAGCCCGGCGAGCAGTCGACGTTCTTCCTGCGCGTCTGGTCGCAGTCGTCGATGGTGGTGCCGGTGCGGGTCGACACGCCGCTGTCGTTCGCCGGCTGGCGCGAGCAGGAGCACCTGCTGCTGGTGCTTTACGGTGCGGTGGTGGGCACGCTGTTCGTCTACAACCTGTTCCTGTTCTTCAGCATCCGCGACCGCAGCTACCTCGCTTATTGCACCGCCATCCTCGCGATCTTCACCTGCGTGCTCACCGTCGACGGCTGGCATTACCTCGCGCTGGGCGACAACGTCTGGCTCAAGCACCGCGCCTACCCGTTCGCGGTGTACGCCGCCGGCGCGGCGACCATCTGGTTCGCGATGATCTTCCTCGGCACGAAGCAACGGCTGCCGCGCCTGCACCGGGTGCTGCGTGGCCTGCTCGTGGTCTACGCCATCGGCCTGCTGGCCACCGCGGCCTGGTATGGCCGCGCGCTGGTGATGTTCGTCGACTTCCTGGCGCTGGTGACCATCCCGGTGGTGGTGCTGGCCGGCATCCTCGCGGCGCTGCAGGGCCACCGGCCGGCGCTGTTCTACAACATCGCCTGGGGCGCGACGCTGGTGGGCGTCGCCGTCACCATCCTCGCCAACCACGGCGTGTTGCCGCCCACCGGGCTGGCGCTGAATGCGGTGAAACTGGGGCAGGTGGCGGAAGTGATCCTGATGTCGTTCGCGCTGGCGCACCGCATCCGTGGCGTCAACCTGGAACGCGATGCGGCGCTGCGCGATGCGGCGATGGCGCAGGCGCGCGCCGAGGCGAAGTCGCAGTTCCTGGCGCACATGAGCCACGAGATCCGCACGCCGATGAACGGGGTGGTCGGGCTGGTCGAGTTGCTGCGTGACACGCCGCTGGACAGCGAGCAGCAGCGGATGCTGCGCACGGTGCAGGAGTCGGCCGACTCGCTGATCACCGTGATCGACGACGTGCTCGATACCGCGCGGCTGGAGGCCGGCCGGGTGGAGCTGCGCCTGCAGCCGGTGGCATTGCGGCCGCTGCTGGCCGGGGTGGTCGATACCTTCCGTGGCGTGGCAACGCAGCGCGACCTCGAACTTGTGTTGCAGTACGGCGATGACCTGCCGACCGCGATCCGCGCCGACCCGGTGCGGTTGCGGCAGTTGCTGCTCAACCTGCTCGGCAACGCGATCAAGTTCACCGACCGCGGCTCGGTGCGGCTGCGTGCACAGTCGTCGCCGGACGGCCGCTGCCTGCTGCTGCAGGTGAGCGATACCGGCATCGGCATCCCGGCGGACCAGCTGGGCGCGGTGTTCGAGAGTTTCCACCAGGTGGGTGGCCGCGGTGCGAGCGGGCGCGGCGGCACCGGCCTCGGATTGACCATCGCCCGCGATCTCGCGCGGTTGATGGGTGGCGACATCTCGGTGGCGAGCCGCGTTGGCGAGGGCAGCACCTTTACCGTGTCGTTGCCGCTGGACGCGGTGCAGTTGCCCGGCGAGGACCTGGCGGCGGCAGCATCGATCCGGCAGTGGCGCGGTCGCCGCGTGCTGGTGTGCGAGGACAACGCCGTCAACCAGCTGGTGATGCGCGGGCTGCTCGAGCGCTGTGGCCTCGAGGTGGACCTGGTGGCCAGCGGCGAGGACGCGTTGCGCTACATCGCCGCCCGCGATTACGACGCGGTGTTCATGGATCGCAACCTGCCGGGCATCGACGGGCTGGAAGTGACGCGCCGGCTGCGCGCCGACGAAGCTGCGAAGCGCCGCCGCCCGTTGCCGGTGATCGCGGTGACTGCCGACGCGCTGAGCGAGCACCGCGAGCAATGCCTGGCCGCCGGCATGAACGCCCACCTGCCGAAGCCGGTGCGCGCGGCGGACCTCGATGCGCTGCTGGCGCGGATCTTCGCCGCCGGGGCGAACTGACTAGCCGGAACGCTGGCCCAGCCAGTCGGCGATCGGTCGCCACACTTCCGCCGGCGCGCGGCCGCCGGCAAATACGCCGGCATGGCCGCCGGGCCCGACGATGAACGTCTTTTCCTCGCTGCCGACCACGTCGAGGATGTGGCGCGCCGACTCCAGCCGCACGATGCGGTCGGTGTCGCCGGCGACGGCGAACAGGTTGACGCGCACGCGCCGGAAGTCGATGTCGGCATCGCCGATCATCATCTTGCCCTCGGCCATGCGGTTGGCGATCGCGAATTTCTCGGCGATGTCCTGCACCACGCCGCCGGGATAGTCCGGGGTGTCGGTGAACCACTGCGCCATGCTCATGTACTCGGTGACGTACTCGGTGTCGGCGAGGTTGCGCACCATGTCGATGTAGGCGCGCACGCTGCCCGGCGGGTTGATCGCGCGGAATGCCAGCGACACCATCCAGCCGGGCAGGTGGAAGCGGTTGCGGTCGGCGAAGACGTCCAGTCGCACGCCGAAGCGGTTGTGCAGTGCCATCGCCGGTTTGCTGAGAATGCCCAGCATGCGGCCGCCGGCGCTGCCGGCGTGGATGTCGATCGGGCTGGCGATGGTGGCAAGGTTGCGCACGTCGGTGTCGCGGCCGGTGGCGAGGTACAGCAGCGACAGCAGGCCGCCCATGCAGTAACCGAGCAGCGACAGTTCCTGCTGGCCGCTGTGCTTGCGGATGGCGGCGAGTGCGCGCGGGAACCAGCGGTTGACGTAGGTGTCGAGCGAGATGTCGTAGTCTTCGGCGCCGGGCGCGCCCCAGTCGATCACGTAGACCTCGAAGCCGCGCGCCAGGAAGTAGCGCACCATGCTGCGCTCGCGCAGCAGGTCGAATACCCAGGCATGCACGCCCAGCGGCGGCACCAGCACCAGCGGCAGCCGGTGGCGGAGGTTGCTGACGGGGACCTGGTCGCCCTCGGTGACGATCGCCGGCGTGTGCAGGCGCGGATAGTGGCGCACCGCCAGCAACCCTTCGCGCAGGATCTCGCCATGCGGCGTCAGGTCGTTTTTCTGGAATGCCCGCGGGTTGGTGCGCCGGGTGACGGCGTTGCGCAGGTAGCGGCGGCTGGTGGCCAGCAGTCTCTTGGTGCGTTTGACGGGTGGGCGCATGGGATCGACCGGTACGGGTTTGCGGCTAGCGTACCTGCCGGATCGCTGACGGACGAGTCACGCCCGCGCCACGGCCAGGTCGTTGGCAGGCGCTGGCGGCGACGGGTATGCTCGGGCTGTTTTTTGCACAGCATCTACGGAGCGGGGAGGCGATGGCCGCGCGGATCCTGAGGGTCGACATGGCAGGGCAACCGGTCGAGTGGCTCGACTGGGAACAGGCCGTCTGCCTCTATGCGCGCGACATCATCGGCTGGACGCTCGGCGACGTGGTCTACCGCATCCACGGTGGTTACTCGCGCACCACCAGCCGGCAGTCGCTGATCGAGGTGCACAGCATCATCGCCTGCGAGGGACGGCTGGCGGCGCCGTATCGCAGCACGCCGCCGCTGACCAACACCTCGCTGTTCCGCCGCGACCAGAACATCTGCCTGTACTGCGGCAACCAGTTCCACGACCGCGACCTCACCCGCGACCACATCCAGCCGCGCTCGCGCGGTGGCCGCGACACCTGGCTCAACGTGGTGACCGCCTGCCGGCGCTGCAACCAGTTCAAGGGCAGCCGCACGCCGGAGCAATGCGGGCTGGAACTGCTGGCGTTGCCCTATACGCCGAACATGGCCGAATACCTGGCGCTGGTGAACAGCCGCCGCATCCTCGGCGACCAGATGGAATTCCTGCGCGCGCAGTTCTCGCCGCACGGCCAGGCGCGGCTGCGTGCCTGACGCGCTGCGGCGGGCAGCGCTGATGCGGACGGGTCGCGGCTGGCGCCGGTGACCGGAACCCCGTGCGCGGCCCGGGCCCGAAGGCAACCTACTTGATGATGAACGGCGGGCAGTCCTTCGGCAGCACGCAATACAGGTTGTTGTTGGCTTTCTTCTGGTGCGCCAGCCGTTTGCGCTCGAACGAGCGGAAGGTGCCCTTCCACTGCGCCAGCGCCTCCACTTCCCGGCGCCGCTTGGCGGCGTACATCGCGTCCAGTGCCTCCATCGAGAAGCGCGGCTTCTGGCGGGCGGCGATCGCCAGCTCCTCCAGCGCGCGGTCGATCTCCTTCTTCTTGTTCAGGTACAGGTAGCTGTTGGCGTACTCGTAGCGGATCACCGCCGAGTCGGGGACGATTTCCAGCGCCCGCCGGTACAGTTCCTCGACGTTTACCGGCTTGGCACCGAAGGTCACACGCCCGGTGGCCTTGCCCAGCTTGCGCACCACGTTGGCATCGATGCCGGCGCGGAAGGTGAGGCCCAGCGGGTGCATCGGCGCGAACTGGCGCGCATCGTCGGTCACGCTCAGCAACTTGAACACGTAGTTGCGGCCGATCGCCACCGGGATCGGCACGTCCTCCGCCATGCGGCCGATGGCCAGCGCGTAGGCGCAGCGGATGGAGATGAAGTCGTTGTAGAAGCGCGGGTCCTTGCGCATCGCGTCCAGCGTCTGGCCGTGCTTGCGGATCACGTTGATGGTGTCCTGCAGCAGCATGTGCTTGTGCTCGAGGTCCGGCTCCAGGTAGATGGCGTACATCATCTGCGCCAGCTTGCCGGCCATCTGGCCGACGGCACCGAGCTCGTCGCCGGCCGCCATCGCGGCCTGGTAGTCGCCGCGGAAGAACAGGCGCCAGACATTGACCACCTGCGCCGACAGTTTTTCGTAGTCGCCGTCGAAGTCCTTGCCGACGTTGACGATGGTGGGGAACTGCTTGTGGCGGACCCGCAGGTATTCCGCCGACGGGTATGGCACCCGCATTACCCGCATCAGCGTGTCCCAGTTGTCGCGGATTTCCTGCGGCGTCATGTCGAAGGCGGTGGTGCCGAACGGTGCCCGGTGCCACTTCTTGCGGAATACCAGTTCCTTTACCGGTATGTCGGCGTCGTCGGACAGTTTCCAGTCGCCCTCGGCGGCGGCTTCCTTGCGCAGCGCCTCGATGTCCTGCTCGCTCTTGAGGAAGGTCTTCACCGCGTCGAACTGTTCCTCCTCGGCGCGGGTGTCGGTGGCGTCGACCGGGACGTCGGCGGCAGCGGCCGGTACCGGGGTGAGCGGCAACGCGCAGAGCCATGCGCAGAGCAACGGGAACAGCAACGGGCGGGCGGGGCGGGGCATGGGCGGCATCCTGTCCGGGGCGTGGGCGAAACCGCGGTGACTGTGCGGTCAGCCGACGTTTTCGCGCCGCGGCAGGGTGCTGTCAAGCGTTCATTGCCGGCCGGGGTGCCGGCCTTGACGTGGCTCAGCGTTTCGCCAGCAGTTCGTCCAGCGTCATGTCGAAGGCCGGCTCGAAGTGGTCGAGGAAATAGCGGACCTCCGGCATCGTCGCCGCCAGCCGCTCGGCCTTGAGCGAGATGTCGGCCTGCGCGGTCTCGAACTCGCGGTTTCCGGCGCGCATCTCGTGCCGGCACTTGAGCAGCGCCGACAGCAGGTCGGCGGCCTTGATCAGTTCGTGGTGTGCCGGCGGCATCGACTCGTCCAGCAACAACGGGCGGTAACGTTCGCGCAGCGGCGCCGGTAGCAACTGCCAGAGTTCCGTCTGTGCCTGGTGTTCGATTGCCTTGTAGGCGCGGGTGATTTCCGGCGAGTGGTATTTCACCGGCGAGGGCATGTCGCCGGTGAGTACTTCGCTGGCGTCGTGGTACAGCGCGGCCGCGGCCACCGCGTTGGCATCGATGTCGCCGCCGAACTGCGCGTTGCGGATGTTGGCCAGCAGGTGGGCGAGCACGGCGACTTCCCAGCTGTGCTCGACGACGTTCTCGCGGGTGATGTTGCGCTTGAGCCCCCAGCGCTCGATCCAGCGCAGGCGGGCAAGGCGGGCGAGGAAGGTGCTGGTCATGCGGGAATCCTGTCCGGGGCGATGCTGCCGCACGGCGCGTGCGGCAGGCCCGGCAGTTTACGGCGTCCCGGCCGCCCGGTGCGCCGGTTTACTCGACGATATAGGGCGGGCAGACCTTCGGCAGCACGCAGTACAGGTTCTGGTTGCTCGCCTTCTGGTGGCGCAGCCGCTTGCGCTCGAACGAGCGGAAGCTGCCCGGCCACTTGGCCAGAGCTTCCACTTCGCGCATGCGCTTGGCGGCATACATGGCATCCAGCGCTTCCATCGAGAAGCGTGGCTTGGTGGTGGAAGCCTTCTTCAGTTCAGCGATGGCTGCCTCGATTTCCCGCTTCTTGTTCATGTAGAGCATGGCGTTGGCCTTTTCATAGCGGATGATCGCCATGTTCGGCACCGTGTTCAGTGCGCGCTCGAAGTAGTTGGTGACATCGGTCTGCTTGGCCCCGAAGGTGATGCGGCCGGTCGCCTTGCCGACCTTGCGGACGACGTTGGCATCGATGCCGGCGCGGAAGGCCAGGCCGAGCGGGTTGTTCGGCTGCAGGTCCAGCACGTCGTTGGCAGCGTCGAGCAGCTTGAACACGTAGTTGCGGGTGATCGCGGTGGCGATCGGCACGTCCTCGGCAATGCGGCCGATGGCGTAGGCGTAGCCGATGCGGATGATCACGTAGTCGCCCTGGAACTGCTTGTCCTTGCGCATCGAGTCGAGCGACGAGCCATACTCGCGCACCCGATTGGACACGTCCTGCAGCAACTGGTGCTTGTCCTCGAGGTTGGGCTCCAGGTAGACCGCGTAGATCAGCTGGGAAACCTTGCCGGGGATCTGGCTGGGGACACCGTATTTTTCGCCTTCCACCATCGCCTGCTGGAAGTCGCCGCGGAAGAACAGCCGCCACACGTTGAGCACGTCGCGCGAGTACTTTTCGTAATCGCCGTCGAAGTCCGGATAGCTTTCCCGGAAAACCGGGAACCGCTCAAAGCGGGTCTTCAGGTACTCCGGGGACGGGTAGGGAACGCGCAAGCCATCCATGAGTTGCGGCCACATTTCCTTGATCTGTTCCGGCGTGTAGTCGAAGGCCTGCGAACCGAAAGGCACCTTGTTCCAGGTCTTGTTGAAGATGCGCTGGTCGACCGCGATCTGGTCTTCCTTCGACTGTTCCCGGTCGCCCTCCTTCGCAGCCTTGGCCTTGAGCGCCTCGATCTCGTCGAACTCGGCCTCGCCCTCGCCGACTTCCTCGGTGTTGAGGGACGGTTTGACCGACAACGTCGGGCGCACCTCGGCCGGGCCGGCGGCGTGCGCCGGCGCAGCGATCACGAGCAGGGCGGAGAGGGTGGCGAGCAGTGCAGCAGGGAAGAGGGCGTGCCGGGGTGGAGATGCGGCCATGAGGGCTCCATTTTTATTCTTGTCGCGGTTGCCGGGCACGGCGGACCGACGGCTCTGGCGACTATACGTGGCGCCCGGCGAGCGCCTCAAGGCGCCGCAATGACGCGCTGGTCACATTGTTTGTCAGGTTTTGTGCGTCCCGGCTCAGGCGGCGGGCTCCACCTGTGCCGCCGCGCGCCAGGCATCGGCCATGCGGTGCAGGAACCAGCGCCGGGCCCGGCCGCCGCCGGTCGCCTTCCAGGCCATGACAAAGTGGCCCGGCTCGCGCAGCACCGCGGTGCGCAGTCCCACCAGCTGGCCGCCGTCGACCAGCGGCCGCAGGCGGTTTTCCGGCAGCGTGCCGATGCCCAGTCCGGCCATGAGTGCCTGCTCCTTCGCGTGAAAGGTGCTGACGGTGATGGTGGTCTGCCGTGCCAGCAGGCCGACAGTGAACGGTGGCCGCACCCGCGAGGAGTCGGCCACCGCGATCACCGGGTACTTGCGCAGCGTCTCCTCGTCGAGCGGCGCCGGCTCGCCGGCGGCGGGATGGTCCGGTGCGCAGGCCATCAGGAAACGCAGTTGCCCCAGCGACTCGGTGCGGATCCCGGCCGGCGGTGAGCTGGCGACGTTGCCGGCGATGACGATGTCGGCGCGATCGGTTTCCAGCGCTTCCCAGGCGCCGCCGAGCACCTCGTCGATCAGGCGCACGCTGGTGGCGGGCCGTTCGCGGTGGAATTCCGCCACCAGCGGGAACAGCACGCTGATGTCCTGCACGTTGTCGCAGGCGATGCGCAGTTCCGTTTCCCAGCCGTCGTGCAGTTCGCGCGCCTCCAGCGCGAGGCGCTCGGCGGCGGCCAGCAATTCGCGGCCGCGCTCGAGTACCAGCCGGCCGGTGGGCGTGAGCTTCGCGCGATGGCCTTCGCGGTCGAACAGCACCACGCCCATGTCTTCTTCCAGTTTCTGGATGGCGTAGGACACCGCCGAGGTCACCCGGTGCAGTTCCTGGGCGGCGGCGGCAAAACTGCCGCGGCGGTCGATGGCGTCGAGGACGCGCAGGGCGTCGAGGGTGACCGGTTGCATCGGGCGCTCCGGGATGGTCGTTCGATCCGATTGAACGAGATCCCCGAAAATCATCGATTTCCGCGCTCTCGTCCAGAGCCTATCGTTCCTGCGTGTTCAGGCGGGGCGATTGACCCCAGGAGACATGAGGCCATGTACCAGTTGCGCGCGGCGGAAGACCGGGGCCAGACCCGCCTGGCCTGGCTGGACAGCCGGCATACCTTCTCGTTCGGCGAATACTTCGACCCGCGCTACCTCGGCGTGTCGGCGCTGCGGGTGATCAACGACGACACCGTGCGCCCGGGCGCCGGCTTCGACACCCACGGTCACCGCGACATGGAGATCCTCACCTACGTCACCGAGGGCGTGATCGCGCACCGGGATTCCACCGGTGGCCGCGAGGAAGTGCCGGCCGGCGAGTTCCAGCTGATGCACGCCGGCAAGGGTATCCGTCACAGCGAGTTCAACGCGTCGCCGGATTCGCCGCTGAAGTTCCTGCAGATCTGGATCCAGCCGGACCGGCTCGGCGGCGAGCCGGGTTACGAGCAGAAGCGGTTTCCGCGCGTACCCGGTTTGCAACTGGTGGTGTCTCCGGACGGTGCCGAAGGCTCGCTGACGGTGCGGCAGAACGCGCGGGTGTACCGCGTGCAACTGGCAGCCGGCGAAGCGCTGGCATTGCCGCTGGCGGCGACGCGCATCGGTTACCTGCACGCGCTGCGCGGCCGGCTGTCGCTGGACGGGCATGCGCTGGCCGCCGGCGACGGCATCGCGTTGCATGGCGAGCAACAACCGGCGCTTGCTGCCGGTGCAGACAGCGAAGCGCTCTTTTTCGACCTGCCGCCGGTGACCGGGGGGAACTGAGGCCGGGTATCAGCGCAGCGTGGCCGCAAGGCCCGCCGCACCGCATCAACGCCAGTGTCACCACCACGCTCCACCGCAGTATCCACACCACGTAACCAGGAGAACCACCATGATCGACAATCTCTTCAAGCAATTCGCGGCACCGCTCGACCTCGCCGGCCGCATCCTGATCGCGCTGATCTTCGTGATCGCCGGCTACGGCAAGATCGGCGGTTACGAGGGCACTGCCGGCTACATGGAAGCGATGGGTGTGCCCGGCTCGCTGCTGCCGCTGGTGATCCTCACCGAACTGGGCGGCGGCCTTGCCATCGTGCTCGGCCTGTTCACCCGCCCGGTGGCGATCGCGCTGGCCGGCTTCTCGATCCTCTCCGGCTGGCTGTTCCACAACCCGGCCGATGCCGCGCAGCAGATCATGTTCATGAAGAACCTCGCGCTCGGCGGCGGCTTCCTGATCCTCGCCGCGCACGGCGCCGGCGCCTGGAGCCTCGACGCGAAGCTGAAGAAGCAGTGATGTGATGCCGGGTGCCCCCGCCTGCCGGGGGCGCCTTTTTTGCACGAATCCCGGAGCTGTACCCGATGAATAACCCGCTGAACGAACAAGCGCTGCGCCAGCTCTTCACCGACGCGCGTACCCACAACGGTTTTCTTGATCGCCCGGTTGCCGACGAGCAACTGCACGCGCTGTGGGACCTGGCGAAATGGGGCCCGACCAGCATGAACTGCCTGCCGATGCGGCTGGTGTTCGTGAAATCGGCGGAAGCGAAGGAGAAACTCCGGCCGGCTTTGTCCGAGGGCAACCTCGCGAAAACGATGGCGGCGCCGGCGACCATCATCGTCGCCACCGATTTCGCCTTCTACGAGCGCATGCCGCGGTTGTTCCCGTCGTTTGCCGGCGCGCGCGACCTGTTTGCCGGCAACGAAAAGCTGGCGGAGACCACCGCCATCCGCAACGGCAACCTGCAGGCCGGTTACCTGCTGCTGGCCGCGCGCGCGCTGGGCCTGGCCTGCGGCCCGATGTCGGGATTCGACAACGCAAAGGTGGACGCGGCGTTTTTCGCCGGCACCGCGGTGAAATCCAACCTGCTGATCAATATCGGCTACGCGGCGGAGCCGCCGAAGGTGCACCCGCGCGGCCCGCGGCCGGCGTTCGACGAGGATTGCCGGATCGCGTGAAGCACCAACCGGCCGGGCGGCAGCCCGGCCGGTAATCACTCGAGATCGCGGGCGACGCGGAAGCCGAGGGTCGGCGCGCGGGTATTCGACGGCAGGTCGATGCTGCGGTCCTGCGATCGCAAGGCCTGGGAGCCCTGGTCCCAGGAGCCGCCGCGGACCATGCGGCGGAAGCAGTCGTTGTCTTCCCGTGCGCTGCCGTCGAGCGGCGCGCCCTGGTAGTCGATGTGCCGGCAGTCCTGCACCCATTCCTCGACGTTGCCATGCATGTCATGCAGGCCGAAGGCGTTGGCGGCGAAGCTGCCCACCGGGCTGGTCTGGCCGCGCGCCATGCCGGAACGCGGGCAGCCCGGCACCGGTATCGCCTGCGTGTTGCGATCGTCGAAGTTGGCCTGCGCGGTGGTGATGCAGTCGCCGGTGTGGAAGCGGGTGGTGGTGCCGGCGCGCGCCGCATATTCCCACTCCGCCTCGCTCGGCAGCCGATACCGCTTGCCGGATTTTTTCGACAGCCACTGCAGGTATTGCCGGGCCTCGTCCCAGCTGATGTCGACTACCGGGCGGTTGCCGCGGCCCCAGCCGGAATCGTAGGGCGTGTGGCCGTTGCAGCCGCCGCCGGCCACGCACTCGTCCCATTGCGCGAAGGTGACCTCGAAACGGCCGATGGCGAATGCCGCGATCGTGACTTCGCGCGCCGGGCTTTCGCGGAACTTCGATTCGCGCAGTTTCGAGCGCGGGATCGCCGGTGGCGGTACGCCCATCGTGAACCGGCCGGCCGGCACCGCCACCAGTTCCGGGCAACCGGCGCAGTCGCTGAAGGAAGCGCCGGCAACCACGCCGCCGATCATGACTTCGTGCTGGTTGGCCCTGAGCAGGTCCTGCGCAACCTGCGGGCGCTCGGGATGGCTGGCGCCGGCTTCCTTCAGCCACGCCTTGTAGGCGCTGGCCGCGCAGTCGAATTGCGCGCCGCCGTGGCAGACCATCGCTTCCCGCCGCAGCAGCGCCAGCCGCTGCCTGTCGTCCAGTTGCGCGGCGGCGGCCTGGCGCCAGTCGCGCAACACGGCGGCGGTGGCCAATGCCTCGCGTTCCGGCGTGGCCAGCAGCAGCAGGCGGTCGGTGACGATCCTCGCCGCGTCCGGGGCCAGCGCCGGCCGCCGCAGCGCCGGCCGCGACTTGTCGACCAGCGCGCGGGCGTCGCCGGCGCCGCGCAGCGGCAGCGACTTCAGGTTGCTGCCGACGCCGCGGGCGGCGATCGCCACCAGTTCGGGAAACGCGCCGTACTTGTCCAGGTAGCCCAGCGCTTCCTCGATCACGGTCGCCGAGGTCGCATCGCGGTTCATGCCCACCCAGTCCGCCAGGGTCAGCCCGCTGGGCAACTCGATCGACTGCAGCGTGCCGCGCGGCACCGGCGCCGGGGTGCCCGCGGCCGTGGCGCTGCCGGCGGTGGCCGCGCCCTGGATCTGCGCGCGGTTGAACCAGAAGTCGCCCTCCAGCGACGACGCGTCCCAGGGAACCTGGGCGCCGCCGGATTTCTGTCGCACCGTGCCGCGCGCCGCCTTCAGCACGCTCTCGATGCGGGTGTCGTTGCCGTTCATGGCATTGAGCAGCGCCGAGGTCCACAGGCCGTTGCGGCTGTTGCCGTTGGCCGCGGTCTTTCCCGGCGCGGTGGCGAAGGCGATCACCATGCCGGTGGCGGAATCGCCGACTTCCACCTTGGAAAAACCGGCGCGGGTGCTGCGGAACGAGCCCTGCATCGTGAACGGGTTGTCGCGGCAGGCGTCGAGCAGCACGATGTTCAGCCGGTTGCGGGCGTTGTCCATGGCCTGCATCACGCGGTTGAGACCGATGCTCTCGTCTTCCACTTCCGACTCGTTGCGGATGCGGGCGTCCACCGGCAGCAGGTAGTTCTGGTCGCGGATCTGCACGCCGTGGCCGGCGTAGAAAAAGAGGCCGACGCCGCCGTTCTTCAGTTGCTCGCCGAAGCGGTACACCGCTTCCTTCATCTGCGACTTGCCGGCGTCGGTGAGCAGGATCACCTGGAAGCCCATGCGTTCCAGCGCGGCGCCCATGTCCTTCGCATCGTTGAGCGGGTTCTGGCCGAGCGAGCCCTTCGCGTAGTTGCCGTTGCCGATCACCAGCGCCAGCCGCTGCTCGCTTTTCATCTGCTGCGGCTGGGTGGCGGTGATGGCGAGGTTGCGGTTGGCGGGTCCGGCGGCCAGGGCCGGCAGGGCGAGCAGCAGGCTGCCCAGCAGGCAGGCCAGGGTGAGTCGACGCATCGCGTGATCCATGCGGTTTCCTTTGCTGGCGCCGACTATAGGGGCGGCGGCCGGGGCCGGGAAAGGCCCGGCCACCGGTCAGAGCGTCTCCGGCGTTGCCTTCAGCCGCATCCGCTCGCGCAGGTGCAGCGACAGCTGGTCGGCGGCGATGTTGAGCAGCGCAGCGGCGAGGATCAGCAGCAGCGCGCGGTCGAAGCGCAACTCGGCAAACGCGCTGTCGATGTAGAAACCGAGCGTGGTGACGCCGAGGATGCCGAGGATCGCGGTCTCGCGCATGATGATTTCCCAGCGGTAGAACAGGAACGCGAGGAACTGCCGGTAGATGCGCGGCAGCACTTCGAAGAAATAGCGGTTCATCCCGCGCGGCGCGTCCTCGCGCAGGGTGAGCGCGGCGGTCCAGCGGCCCATCAGGTGGGCGATGATCGCGCCGTTGTGCAGGCTGAGCGCGAAGATGCCCGGCAGCGCCGACGGCCCGACCAGCAACAGGCCGATGAAGGCCAGCACGTATTCCGGCGTCGACCGCAGTGCGATCAGCAGCGCATGCCCGCCGGCGCGCGCCGGTTTCGCCAGGAACAGCGGCGATACCAGCGGGAACAGCGCCAGCGCGGCGATGCCGGTGACCACCAGCGAGACGCCGCCGATCAGCAGCGTATCGACGGTGCCGGGCAGCACCTGCGTCTCCACCAGCCTCCACAGCCAGTCGCCGAAGCGCTGCCAGGTTTCGGTGAGCGCCAGGTCGCCGTTGCGCAGCGGCGCCGGCACGATGTCCTCGGTGAGGAAGCGGTAAATCGCCGCGCCGTCAATGCGCGCCACCGGCGGCAGGTAAATCACCGCGGCGAGCAGGTAGGCCGGCAGCAACGGTTTGCGCAGCCACCAGCGCAGGCTGGCGATCACCGCGAAGAACAGGTACAGCAGCGCCGCCGCACCGCTGTAGTCGCCGGTGCGGAACGCCGATTCGAGGTGGAAGCCGAGCGTCGGCAGGCCGATGAAACCGAGCACCGCCGACGAGCGCAACGCGCACTCGGTGCGGTACGAGGTGTAGGCAACGAGGTGTGGCCAGGCGTTGGCCAGCCGGGTGTAGGCCAGTGCCGACAGTCGGGGCGTGCCGGCCGGCAGCGCGTCGGCGGCATGCGGATCGGTCTCGTCCATCAACTCGCGGTACACGCGGGCGAAGGTGCCGGCGTACGGGATCGCGATGGCCAGCAGGCCGGTGAGCGGCGTCAGGCCGAACAGTTGCAGGAAGATCAGCGCCCAGAACAGTTCGTGGATGGCGCGGATGAACGCGGCGAACACCCGCACCGGGCGCCAGTGCATGGCGAACGACAGCAGGAAGCCGGCGACCGCGCCCAGCGCCACGCCCTGCAGGCCGAAGGCGAGGGTGGCGAACAATGCCTGCCACAGGCTGTCGACGTTGGCGAACGAGGGTGTCACCGCGCCGTGCAGCATGCGCGCGAGCACGTCCCACGGATCGACCACCGTGATTGCCAGGTCGGACAGCGGCAGCAGCGCCAGCGCGACGATCGCCAGCCAGAAGCTGAGGCGACGCAACGGTGCCGCGCCGGTGTCGATCGTGCGCGTGCTCATGCGCGACGGTAGAGCGGCGCGAGGTCGGCAGGCGTCAACGAGGCCGCCGCGGCGTCCAGTGCGATGACGCCGTCCTTCAGGCCGACGATGCGGTCGCACGACGCCAGCGCCAGCTCGATATCGTGCAGCGCCAGCACCACCGTGCGGTGCGAGGACGTGACCAGCCGCACGATGTCGCGCGCCTGGTACTCGTCCACCGCCGACACCGGCTCGTCGCCGAGGAAGGCCGGCTTGCCGGCGAACAGCGCGCGGCCGACGGCCACCCGCTGCTGCTGGCCGCCGGACAGGCGATCCACCGAGGTGAACAGCTTGTCGGCCAGCCCGAGCGGGGTCGCCACTGCATCCACCGCCTGCACTTCCTGCGCGCGCGGTGCCAGCAGGTTGAGCAGGTTGTAGAACGTCGAGTGGCGATCCAGCTGCCCCATGTAGATGTTGTGGAACACGCTCAGCAGCGGCACCAGCCCGCCGGCCTGCGCCTGCGGGCACCAGGCAACGTCTGCCGGTTGCTGCGCGCGCAGCAGCCGCAGCAGCGTTGACTTGCCGGCACCGCTTTCGCCGACCAGCGCGACTTTTTCACCACGCGCGATCGCCAGCGTGACCCCGGTGAGCACGGCCTTGCCGCCGTAACTCACCGTGGCGTTGTCGAGGCTGAACATCAGTCGTCCAGCAGGCCGATGGCCTTGGCGGTGGCTTCCACCGGCGCGTAGTCCTTGTTGTCGGCCTTGATGAACCCGCTGCGCGAGAAGTGGCCGAGCAGCACCGGGTCCTTGATGGCAATCAGCGCGTTCTGCAGTTTTCTGGTGAAGCCCTTGCCGAAGGTGGCATCGGCATCGCCGCGCACCGTCCACTGGTAATCCTGGAACGCCGGCGTCTTCCAGATCACGACGACTTTCGCCGGGTCGATCCTTCCGGCGCGCTCCTCGCTTTGCCACACGCTGTAGTCCATCGCGCCGATTTCATACGCACCCGACTGCACCAGTTCCAGCGTCTTGCTGTGGTCGCCGCTGAAGCCGACGCGGGAGAACAGTTCGTCCGGCGTTTTCTTCGTGTGCTGGCGGATGAAGTATTCCGGCATCAGCCGGCCGCTGGTGGACGCCTTGGAGCCGAAGGTGAACGACTTGCCGGCGATTTCCTTCGGGAAATTCTTGCCCGGCTTCAGGCCGGTGCCCGCGTGGGCGATGAAGTAGGTATGGAACGCGGTGTCCTCGACACCCTGGGCAATCGCCTGCGAACCCGGTACCGCGCGGCGCGCCTGCACGCCGGTGAAGCCGCCGAACCAGGCCAGCTGCACCTCGTTGTTGCGGAAGGCGGTGACCGCGGCCGGGTACGACTTCACCGGCACGTATTTCGTCTCGATGCCCAGTTCCTTCGACAGGTAGGCGGCAACCTGGCCAAAACGTTCGTTCAGCCGGTTCTCGTCCTGGTCGGGGATGGCGGTGAAGGTGAACACCGGGCCGGCGACGGCGGCGGTGGCAAGCAGGAACGCGGCGAGTGCCGCCGCGAGGCGGGCGGTGGTTTTCATGCTCAGGCTCCGTTCAATAGGGAGTGATGCTTCGGGTTGTCGCGCGACGCGGTTCAATGGCGCGTCGCGATCCGGGGCGATTGCCCCGCGATTCGATCAGTTCAGCCGGCGCGGTTGTCGATCCAGTCGATCACCTCGTTGCGGTTGCCGCGGAACAGTAACTCGCCGCGTTTCTGCGTGAGTTGCCAGTCGTACATCGGGTCGTAGTAGTGCGTGAGCAGCAGCGCGATCCAGCCGCGGTGCGCCTCGATGCCGCGGCCGGCGCGTTGCTCGGCCAGCGCGGCGTTCATGATGTCGGCGGCCTTGCGGTGCATCAGCCCGCCGAGGCGCTTCTGCACGCGGTCCAGGCTGCTGCGCAGCGCGCCGGCGTACAGTTCGAAACCGTCCTCGCCGTGCAATTTCAGGTACAGCGTCGCGCTGTCGAGCACGTAGTCCTCGAGTGCCACCTGCACCCGCGATTCCAGCGGTTCTTCCACCAGCACCAGCGGCGCCGCTTCCATCCGCGGGCGGATGTTGAGCGGGATCGCGCAGCGGCCGATCAGTCGCGACTCGTCCTCCAGCCACAGTGGCGCGGCGGTGCCCCCGGCGCGCTGCAGTTCCGCCTCGGCGCGCAACAGCGCGATCGCCAGCGCGTTCTCGAAGTCGATCTGCGTCGGCTGGCCACCCGGCAGCCGGCCGAAGCTGGAGCCGCGGTGGTTGGCCAGTCCTTCCAGGTCCACCGCCGGCTTGCGGATGGCATGGATCACCCGCGTCTTGCCGCTGCCGGTGCGGCCACCGACGATCGCCAGCGGCAGCGACGCCGCCATCCGCTCCGTTTCGTCGAGCAGGAACCGGCGCAGCGCCTTGTAGCCGCCGACCACCAGCGGGTAGTCGACGCCGGCCTCGTGCAGCCACTGGCGCACGGTCTGCGAGCGCAGGCCGCCGCGGAAGCAGTAGAGGTAGCCGTCGGGATGGCGTTGCGCAAAATCGCGCCAGCGGGCGATGCGCTCCCGTTTCACCGCGCCATTGACCAGCCGGTGGCCGAGCTCGATCGCCGCCTGCTGGCCGCTGCGCTTGTAGGTGGTGCCGACCTGTGCGCGCTCGTCGTCGGTGAGCAGCGGGATGTTCTCGGCGCCGGGGAAACTGCCCTCGGCGAATTCCACCGGCGCGCGCACGTCCAGCAGCGGCGCGCCGGCGAGGAACAGCGCGCGGAAGTCGACGGCGTCGGGACGCGCGCTCATGGGCAGGCGGTTGCGGCCGGCGGGATCAGTGCTTGTCGCCGGCAGCCGCGTGCACTGACGGGATGGACATCATCAGGCGGTCGGTGACTGCGAGGAACACTGCCGAGCCGACCAGTACGCAGTGGATGATCACTTCCCACTTCAGCTGGTGCTCGCTGAGGTTGCCGGCGTCGATGAACGAGCGCAGCAGGTGGATCGAGGAAATGCCGATCAGGCTCATCGCCAGTTTCACCTTCAGCATGCCGGCGTCGACGTGGCTCAGCCAGTCGGGCTGGTCCGGGTGCTCGTCGATGCGCAGCTTGGAGACGAAGATCTCGTAGCCGCCGAGGATCACCATGATCAGCAGGTTGGCGATCATCACCACGTCGATCAGGCCGAGCACGATCAGCAGGATGTCGGTGTGCGACAGCGTCGGGAAACCGTGCACCAGGTGCCACAGCTCCTCGCCGAACTTGATGACGTACACGCCCTGGGCAACGATCAGCCCGAGATACAGCGGCGCCTGCAGCCAGCGGCTGAGGAAGATGAAACTGGCGATGTGCGGAGCGGGGTTCTTCATGGAGCTCTCTCGGTACGGGGCGGGCCGGGCCGGCGGAGGGCCGGCCGGAAGCGGCGCACAGTGTACCGGCCGGCCCCGGGGGCGGGAACGTGCTCCCGGGGCGGCGGCGAGCCCGGGTCAGGGCGGCGGCGGCAGTTCCACCCGGAACAGGCCCATCTGCTCTTCGCTGGAGGAAATCGCCACGTAATCGACCGCCGGGCCGTCGGCGCCGGTGCCATCGCGGAACGCGTACACCCGCCACAGGTAGACGCCACCGTCGACCAGCGGCTGTGTCGCCGTGGCGTCGAAGTCGTACTGCGCACTGGTGCTGGTGCCGATCAGCGCGTGGCGGAAGGTCGAGTTGTCGGTGAGGTCGTCGAAGTCATAGCCGCCCCAGAGGCTGTTGCCCGCCAGGTCCAGCACCTCGACGACGTACTGCTTGGCCTGCGGGTAGCTCGACCAGTTGAAGGTCGGCGTCGTGGTGGTGACCACCACCGGCACCACGCTGCTGGCGGTGTTGGTCGGCGAGTCCGGCGTCACCGCGTCGGTGATCGAGAAATCCTTGACCAGGCTGGTGCTGCCGACGGTGACCGCCAGCGCCGCCGGATAGCCGCCGTTCTTGTTGATCCAGTCGGGATCCATCACGTAGCCGTCGTTGTCGAGCGTTGCCCAGGCGAGGTAATTGCCGGGCGGCACGCCGGCCAGCGCGTAGGACGTGCCGCTGTTCAGCGTCGACAGGCCGGGGATGCTGTCCAGCGTCTGCGGGTGGCGCAGGGTGATGTCGACGACGCCGTTGGTGGCCGAGAGGAACGTCAGGTGGCCGCTGAGCGTGGCGAGGTCGGGGCGGGATACCACCTGCAGGTCGACCGTCACGTCGTCGAGCGCGGCCACGGTCTGCAGCACGGCGTCGGATTCGAAGCCGGCCTTGAAGGCGGTCACCGAGTAGTCGCCGGGCAGCACGTTGAACAGCACGTAATTGCCGCTGGCGTCGGTGAACGTCGAGGTGGCGATGTCCTGCACGCCGTCGCTGGCTACCACCAGCGCGCCGGCGGTATCGGCGTTGCCGCGGATGATGGCCACGGTCGCCGGGGCGGCGAGCGCGGTCAGGCTGATCGATTCCGCCCAGGTGGCGCCGCCGGCGATGGTGAACGGCACCGCCACCGCGCCGGCCGCCGGGCTCGGCTCGTAGCCCTGGGCCTGGACGCGGGCGGTGTACACGCCGGCGCGCAACTGCACGCTGGCCACGCCGTCGGCGCCGGTGTCGTCCAGCGCAACGAACTGGCCGTCATCGTTGAAAACGGCGACGCGCGCGTCCGGCAGCGGCGTGGTGCCGTCCGGCTGGTAGACGGTCAGGGCGTAGGTGCCGGTCACCGGGGCGGTCGGGGTTCCGCCACCACCGCCACCGCCGCCGCAGGCGGCCAGCAGCAGGGCAAAGAGGACGGGGAGTGGCAGCAGGCGGGACATCGGGTGACTCCGTGGTTCCGGCGGGGCGGATCGCGTATGGGCCGGGGATTGTCTCGGTTATCCACGACCCCGGTTGTGTCATGGGTCACGATTCCGGCGCCCGTGGCATGCGATCATCCGCCCTGTTCGCAGTCGCCGTTCCCCGTCACCGGCGGGTCAGCCCCGGATAGAACAATGAAAACGATCATCACTCGTCGCGCGTTTCTCGGGACCGGCCTTGCCGCCGGCGGCCTGCTGGCGCTGCCGTCGGCCGCGCGGGCCACGGCGACGCCGGCCGGCGTCACGCCGTTGTCCCGCCGCCTGCGCCTGTACAACACCCACACCGGCGAACGACTGGACGTCACCTACTTCGAGCAGGGCGTGTACCACGCCGATGCGCTGCACGAGATCGACTTCATCCTGCGCGACCATCGCGCCAACGCGGCGGCGCCGATGGCGCGCGGCGTGCTCGACCTGGTCAGCGACATCGCCCGTGCCGTCGACGCGCCCGGCGAGGTGCACATCATTTCCGGATACCGCTCGCCGGCCACCAACGCCATGCTGCGCAAGACCGGCGGCGGCGGGGTGGCGAAGCGCAGCCTGCACATGGACGGCATCGCCATCGATATCCGCATTCCCGGCCGCGACCTGCACAAGGTCCGTGCGGCCGCATGGTCGCTGCAGCGTGGCGGTGTCGGCTTCTACGCGAAGGAAAACTTCGTGCACGTCGACACCGGCCGCGTGCGGCACTGGGGCTAGGACCGCCTTTTCCCGCGTAATCCCGCGTTTTTTGACACCCCGGCCCGGTCCCTGACCGGGCCGCGTCGTTTCAGGCCCGTGACCGGTTTCAGTCGCCGGGTTTCCACTGGCCGGCGCCGAGCACGATCAGCCGCAACTGCTTTTCCAGCAGCAGGATCATCGCCCGCTCGTCCTCCGGCCGCCCGGAGGGCAGGTCGAGGATGTCCGTTACCGCGTTCAGCATCGTCGCCACGATCAGCCCGGCCATCATCTGCAGGTCTTCGGTCGGCCAGCGGTTGAGCGCGGGAAAGCGCGCGAGATCGGTCGCCAGTTCGCTGACGAACAGGCGCACCTCGGTGCGGATGGCATTGCGCAGTGCAAGGCGGCCGCCGCCGCGTTCGCGCAGCAGGAAGTGGAAATAGCGCGAGTTCGCCCGCACGTGGGCGACGAACACTTCCACCGAGCGGCGGATCAGTTGCTCGGTGGGCATCTGGCCGCCGCGCGCGGCCCGCATCATCTGCCGCAGCGTGTGCACCGATTCGTCGACCAGTGCCAGCCCCAGCTCGTCCATGTCCTGGAAGTGCCGGTAGAACGCCGTCGGCACCACGCCGGCCTCGCGGGTGACCTCGCGCAGGCTGAGGCTGGCAAAACTCTGCTCGCCCTCCAGCAGGTGCAGCGCCGCATCGAGCAGCGTCTGCCGGGTCTTCTGCTTTTTTTCCTCGCGCGGGCCGGCTGGCTGGCTCATGGGACGGGTCCGGGTAGGCGTCTGGGGCGGGCTCGGGGCCTGCTGTGTACAAGGGTGACAAGCATTTCACTACATAACTTATTGATATGTAAAGGCCAGAAAAATATTAGTGAACAGGTGTTGACTGATTTTGTGTTCCCGGTATTGTGTGCACAGTTGTTCACCGATCCAGCTGTCCACGACTACCGTTGATGAGGAGCACGCCATGAACGCCATCGCCACCGCCCCCCGCCTGCCGTCGCCGCTGCGCCGCCTGCTGGCCTCGGACCTGGTCGCCACCCTGGCCACCCCGCACGGCGTCGACCGTTACCTCGAACTGTTCAACCCGCTGTGGTCGGTGTCCGAGGTCCGCGCCGAGGTGGTCGACACCATCCGCGAGACCGCCGACGCCACCACCATCCGCCTGCGCCCGAACGGCAACTGGCTGGGCGCCCGCGCCGGCCAGTACGTCCGCATCGCGGTTGACCTCGACGGTGTCCGCCGCAGCCGCTGCTACTCGATCTCCTCGTCCGCCCGCCGCGCCGACGGCCTGATCGACATCACCGTGAAGACGGTCCCGGGCGGCAAGGTATCCGGCCCGCTGAGCGCCGGTGCGCTGCCGGGGATGATCGTCACCCTGTCGCAGGCGGAAGGCGACTACACGCTGCCGGAAGCCGCGCTCAACGGTGCGCTGCCGACCCGCATCGTGCTCA
This sequence comes from Gammaproteobacteria bacterium, assembly GCA_046566765.1. Classification (GTDB taxonomy): domain Bacteria; phylum Pseudomonadota; class Gammaproteobacteria; order Pseudomonadales; family JADFDG01; genus JADFDG01. Next base: position 15,411 of record JBKHWA010000044.1, on the reverse strand, counting down.
TCTCCGGCGGCAGCGGCATTACCCCGAACATGGCGATGCTGCGCACGCTGCTCGACGAGCGCTATGCCGGCCGCATCGCGATGCTGCATTACACCCCGACCTACGACGACGCGATCTTCGGCGTCGAGCTGGAGCGCGTTGCCGAGGCGAACAGCAATCTCGCGCTGCGCTTCGCGCTGACCCGCGCCACCCCGGACGGCGCCGATTTCAGCGGCCACTACCAGCCGGCGCACCTCGATGCGTTGGCCGACGACCTCGCCGATGCCGAGATCTATGTCTGCGGCCCGCAGGCGCTGATCGACGCGGTACGCGCCGACATCGCCGCCCGCGGTCTCTCCGCGAAGCTGCACGTCGAGCAATTCGTGGCGCAGACGCCGGCGGTCACCGCCGACGCGGTGGGCGGTGAAGTCCGCTTCGCCCGCGCCGAGCGCTACGTGGTCAGCGACGGCCGCACGCTGCTCGACCAGGCTGAGGCCGCCGGCCTCAAGCCGGACGCCGGCTGCCGCATGGGCATCTGCATGAGCTGCAAGTGCAGCAAGAAATCCGGCGTGACGAAGAACGTGCTCACCGGCGAGCTCTCCACCGAGCCCGGCGACGACATCCAGCTGTGCGTGAGCGTCCCGGTCGGCGACGTCACGCTCGACATCTGATCACGGAACGAAACAGGAACACGGAGACCGCCACCATGACCGCAGCCCACAATAGTCTGCACCAGACGCGCACCGTCAGCCCGACCATCCGCGCGCGCTTCCCGCATCTCACTGCGGCCGACATCGACGCCTTCGGCGCGGCGCTGGACGCGATCCGCGAGAAGACGATCGCCGATCTCGGCGAGCGCGACGCCGAATACATCCGCAACCTGATGAAGATCCAGCGCCGCTGCGAAGTCGGTGGCCGCGCGCTGCTGTTCGCCGGCATCCTGCCGCCGGCCTGGCTTGCCGGTACCGCGCTGCTGTCCGTCTCCAAGATCCTCGAGAACATGGAGATCGGCCACAACGTCATGCACGGCCAGTACGACTTCATGAAGGACCCGGCGATCAACGGCAACAAGTACGACTGGGACACCGCCTGCCCGGGCGACACCTGGCGCCACTCGCACAACTACATGCACCACACCTACACCAACATCGTCGGCAAGGACCGCGATGTCGGCTACGGCATCCTGCGCATGGCCGAGGAGCAGCCGTGGGAGCCGAAGTACCTCGGCAACCCGGCCTACGCGCTGGCGCTGGCGCTGCTGTTCCAGTGGGGCGTGGCGCTGCACGACATCGAGACCGAGAAGGTCTGGTCCGGCGAGAAATCGCGCGAGCAGGCGCTGGCCGAGCTGAAAGTCGTCTGGAAGAAGGCGCGCAAGCAGGTGGCGAAGGATTACCTGCTGTTCCCGGCGCTGGCCGGCCCGTTCTTCCTGCCGGTGCTGCTCGGCAACGCGACTGCCAACGTGGTGCGCAACGTCTGGGCGTTCTCGGTGATCTTCTGCGGCCACTTCCCGGACGGCACCGCGATGTTCACCGAGGAAGAGTGCCGCGAGGAATCGCGCGGCCAGTGGTACCTGCGCCAGTTGCTGGGCTCGGCCAACATCGAGGGCGGCAAGCTGATGCACATCATGACCGGCAACCTGTCGCACCAGATCGAGCATCACCTGTTCCCGGACATCCCGGGCCACCGCTACGCGGAGATCGCGCCGGAAGTGCGCGCGCTGTGCGAGCAGTACGGCCTGCCGTACAACACCGGCTCGATGACGAAGCAGTTCGGCACCGTGGTTCGCCGCATCTTTGCGCTGGCACTGCCGCCGCGCCGCGAGCGTCGCGGTTCGCCGGCGGCGGCCTGATCGCCGGTTGGCAGCAGCCAGGCCCCGTTTGAAGCAAGGCCCCGTTCGCAGTAAAGAAAGGAGCAACAGCATGATCGAGAAGGTCGAGTCGCTGAAGGACACGCTGCAGGTGGCGGTGGACAGTGGCACCGTACGCATCGAGCGCATCCACAACATGATCGCCGACTACGCGCGGCAGCACGTGCAGGAGATCCGCGGCGAGGACGTGATCGACCGCAAGTCGGTCTACGACCTCATCCGCGGCATCAACCGCGAACTGGGCGAGGCCGCCACTGACCTGTTCGAGATGGCGGAAAACGCGCGGCTGGCCGCCGAGGCGAAGCGCAACAAGGCGTGATCGTCCGGCGGAATGAAAAACGGGCCCCTGCGGGCCCGTTTTTTATTGCGGACGGATCAGTCGAGGAACTTGATCGCGCCCTTCAGGTGCGGCTTCACCGCGTCCTTGTCGCGCACGTCGAAGCGGATGCCGGAGGCGTCCTGGCGCTGCAGGAAGGTAACGTCGGCCGGCAGGAACAGCGGCAGCTTGAAGGCCACGGCGACGGTGAACGGGCGCGAGCCGATCTGCGGCGCCAGCTTGGCCAGCGCGTGCGACTTGGTCCACATGCCGTGCACGATGTGGCGCGGGAAGCCGAACGCCTTCGCGGTGAGCGGCCACAGGTGGATCGGGTTGCGGTCGCCGGAAGCGGCGCCGTAGCGGCGACCCATGTCGGACGGCACGTGCCAGGTCTCGCGCGCGGCGTTCTTCAGGTCGTCCTCCGGCACGGCTTCCTTCCTGTCGCCGCCCGGCACCGGGTGGCGCGACAGCATGGTGCTGGTGCTTTCCCAGACTTTCTTGCCCTTTACCGTGACCTCGGTGATCACGCTGAACGCGGTGCCCTTGTCGTGCGCTTCCAGCTCGCCGAAGCGGCAGTGGAGATCGAGCGACTCGTTGATGCTGATCGGCCGGTACCGGGTGAAGCTGTTGGCGATGTGCACCGTGCCCAGCAGCGGGAAGGGAAAACCCTGGTCGGTGGTCATCAGCTCGAGGTGCAACGGGAACGCGAGCAGGTGCGGATAGACCGCCGGCAGCTCGCGGCCGGACAGGTAGCCGCAGGCCTGGTTGAACAGTTCCAGCCGCTTCGGGTCGGCGTGCTGGTCGCGCAGCGACACCGCCACCGCCGGCAGTTTTTTCTCGCCGGAATGTTTCTTGCCCAGCAGGGCGCGGCGGTACAGCGTCAGCGTCGGGGTCGGTGCTTTCAGTTCGCGCGTGATCAGGGTGGTCATGCATGACTCCGGTGATGCGGACGGGGCGGGCGGGACGGCATGCGGCCCGCGCGGGCGGCGGCCATTATAGTCGGCTACCATGGCGTGTCATGGCAGCGCTGCCGCACCGTTGCGGCGCTGCAACCAATCCCGATCCGGCACCCGGATCCGGGAAGCGCAATCCAGGGAGCGCAATGAGCGAGCTGACCGACGGGGTCGTGGTCCTGCGGATGATCTACCAGGCGATGCGCAGCGCCGGGGTGGATGCCGAGGCCGTGCTCAATCGCATCGGCATGGCCGCCAGCCAGCTCGACGACGCCGGCCTGCGCACGCCGCACGCCGGGCACCGGCTGTTCTGGCAGGCGGTGGAAGAGGTCTCCGGCCAGCCGGACGCCGCGCTGCGGCTCGGCGAGCACCTGCCGGTGTTCCGTGGCCAGGTGCTCGAATACCTGTTCCTGTCCAGCCCGACTTTCGGCGACGGCCTCAAGCGCGCGCAGAAGTACCAGCGGTTGCTGTCCGATGCGGTCGACTCGCGGCTCGAACTGAATCCCGGCGAGTGTTACCTCGCGTTCGGATCGATTGATGGCGCCGGCAGCCAGGGCGCCGCCAGCAAGGCTGTTCCCCGGCAGACGGTGGAATGCGTCGCCATCGGCCTCGTGCGCTTCTTCCAGCACATCACCGAGGGCGCATTCGTACCGGAGCGCGTCACGTTCCGCCACACGCAGGGCTCGGCGCCGGCCGATTACCAGCGCGTGTTCGGGTGCCCGGTCGAACTCGGTGCCGGCGAAAACCGCGTTTATTTCGACCGGCTGGTACTGGCGCGGCCGTCGCCGCACGCGGAGCCGGAATTGCTGCGCCTGCACGAGCAGGTGGCCAGCGAGCGCGTCGCCGAACTGGAGCGGCGCGATCTCGTGGCCGAGGTGAAGCGGATCATCGGCGAGAGCCTGGAGGAGGGCGAGGTCAGCCTCGAGCAGGTTGCCGCCCGGCTCGGCATCAAGCCGCGCGCGCTGCGCACGCGGCTGGCCGAGGCGGAAACCAGTTTCAACCAGGTGCTCGCCGATTACCGATGCCGGCTCGCCAAGCACCTGCTGGCGCGCACCGACGAGACCATCGACCAGATCGTTTATCTCACCGGCTTCTCCGAGCCCAGCACCTTCTACCGCGCGTTCAAGCGCTGGGTGGGCGAGACGCCGGTGGAGTACCGCAAACGCAAGCAGGACGCGGAGAAATCCGCGCCGCGTTCCCGAACAGGCTGAGAGCACATGACCGACACGCTGACCATCACCCGTCCCGACGACTGGCACCTGCATTTCCGCGACGGCGCCGCGCTGCGGGCCGTGGTGCCGCCGACCGCGCAGGTATTCGGCCGCGCGATCTGCATGCCAAACCTGGTACCGCCGGTGACCACCAGTGCGCTGGCCGGTGAATACCGCGCGCGCATCCGTGCCGCGATTCCCGCCGGCATGCGGTTCGATCCGCTGATGGTGCTGTACCTCACCGACGGCAGCGATCCCGGCGACGTGCGCGCCGGCAAGCTGGCGGGCATCCTCACCGCCTGCAAGCTGTACCCGGCGGGCGCCACCACCAATTCGCACGGCGGCGTCACCGCCATGGAGCGAATTTTCCCGGTGCTGGAGGCGATGCAGGACATCGGCCTGCCGCTGCTGGTGCACGGCGAGGTGACGGAGCCGTCGGTCGACGTGTTCGACCGCGAGAAAGTATTCCTCGACCGGCACCTGCTGCCGATCAGCGAACGCTTCCCGGACCTGCGTATCGTGTTCGAGCACATCACCACCGCCGAGGCGGCACAGTTCGTGCTCGGCGCGCGCGAGGGCATCGCCGCGACGATCACCCCGCAACACCTGCTGATGAACCGCAACGACCTGTTCACCGGCGGCCTGCGCCCGCACCACTACTGCCTGCCGGTGCTCAAGCGCCGCACGCACCAGGAGGCGCTGCAGAAAGTGGCGGTGAGCGGCAGCCCGCGCTTCTTCCTCGGTACCGATTCGGCGCCGCACGCGCGCCACGCCAAGGAGAATGCCTGCGGCTGCGCCGGCTGCTACTCGGCGCCGGCAGCGCTGCCGCTGTACGCGGAGTTCTTCGACCGGGCCGGCGCGCTGGACAAGCTGGAAGGATTCGCCAGCCATTACGGCGCGGATTTCTACCGCCTGCCGCGCAACACCGCGAAAATCACCCTGAAGCGTGAACCGTGGACGGTGCCGGAACGCTACGACTACCTCGACGGCGACATCGTGCCGTTCTGGGCCGGCCGCGAGCTGCAGTGGCGGGTGGCGGAATAATCTCCGCGCCTTGCCGATGGAATATTTCCAGCACCTGCAGGCCGCCGAACGTTACCTCGGCCCCGGCCTCTACCTCGTGCTGGCGGTGCTGCTGGCGGAACTGCTCAACCTGGTCGCCTTCCGCAAGCTGAACGGGCTGGGCATCGTGCCGCGCGAGGGCGGCTCGCTGGCCGGCATCCTGTTCGCGCCGCTGCTGCACGACGACCTCGCGCATTTCGCCGCCAACTTCCTGCCGCTGTGCGTGCTCGCGTTCCTGCTCGGGCAACTGCAGCCGCAATCGTTCTGGTGGATCGTTGCCGCCATCGTCGCCGGCAGCGGGCTGCTGGTCTGGCTGGTAGCGCGGCGCGCCAACCACATCGGTGCCAGCGGGCTGATCTACGGCCTGTTCGGCTATCTTGCGCTGGCCGGCTTCCTCGCCGGCAACGTCACTTACCTGGCGGTGAGCGTGCTGCTGCTGGTGCTGTACTCGGGCATGTTGTGGGGCGTTTTGCCTGGCAAGGCACGCACCTCGTGGGAGTCGCACCTGGCCGGGCTGGCGGTCGGGCTCGGGCTGGCGTGGAGCCGGGTGTTCTGAATTCGCCGTGATGGCGGTTCAGTGGTGGTGCGGCGCCGCCGGTTCCGGCTCGAAACCGCGAAAGCGCGGCCGGGCAAATGCGGCGTGGCAGGCCGTGCAACTTTCCAGCATGCGCGCGTACTGGAACACCACCTGCTCGGCATCGTGTGCCGCAGCCGCCACCGCGGCCTTGCCGGCCTGCCGGTGGAACTGCGCGTCCATATGCCTGAACAACTCCGGCAACCGTTCCAGCTCGGCGCGCTGCGCCGCGGTCAGCTTCCTGTTCATGACGTAGCTGGCCTGGATCTTCGCGCTGGTGTCGTGGACGGCCCGCCAGTCGCCGATCGCGATCGACAACGCCATCGCCTGCACGCCGGCGGCGATTTCCCGCATCTCCGCCCGCAGCAATTCGAGCAGCGCCGGCGATACCTGCACGGAGCCGGCGGTGGCCACCGGTTCCGGGTGGTGTGCGTCTGCCGCGTGCGTGGTGGCGACGCCTGCGAGCAGGCCAAGGCCAGCCAGCGGGCCGATGAATGCAGTGAAAGATACGCGCGGGCGATTTTTCATGGTGTTCCCTCCCTTGTTCCGGCGCGTTTTAACACGCCGGGCCATGGCCGCTGGTTCCTGCTCGTGATTCCGGTGCGTGGCCCCGGCACCTATTCAGCCGCCGAGGATGTCCCGGCACTCTTCCGACAGGTAGAACTTCTCCAGTTGCCGTCGGATGCGCGGTTCCAGCAGCCCCTTCTTCTTCAGCATGGCGATCACCGGCGGCGCGTAGCGCATCGCCTCGGCGACCATCATCTCGCGGTGGATGCCCACCTCGTCGAGCAACTCGCGCAGGGTGGTTTCGCCGTACTTGTCGAAGAATGCATCGATGCCGGTGGCGATGATGGTCCAGTAGTACTCGGTCTTGCGCAGCCGGCGCCAGTACTCGTAGCCGGTAACGAAGCCCTCTTCCACGTCGCGTTCGGATATGTACTCGCGGAAGACCGCGACCTTCCTGTGCTTGTGCTCGTCCCACAGGTCGTGCGCGCGCTCCCTGACCGAGTCGTCCTCCAGCCGGGCGCGGATGAATTTCTCGGTGGTGCGCTGCGAGGCCTTGATGTTGGCGGAGATGTATTTCTTGATCCCTTCCTCCATCGACTGCTCGAGGCCCGGCGAAGCCTTGGACAGCAGCGTCTTGCCCAGCTTGAGCGCGCCGGCGGCCACCTGGCTGTTCTTGGTCAGCGGGTTGTCGTTGATGTAGCCCTTGATGCCGTTGTAGAGCACGTCGGAGACCAGCGCGCCGTACAGCGGATTGCCGATCGACTGCTTGATGATCTTCTCGCGCAGTTCCTTCATCGCCATCACCTGCTCGAACAGCTCGGTGAACTGCTTGTCGCTGACCAGGTCGTTGAGCGCGGTGCGGTCGTGGATCTCGTGATTGTAGATGGCGCGGGCGATGTCGCCGACCAGTTCCGGGATGGCGCCGTGCAGGTCGAGGTGGACCGCGTAGGTCTTCACCGTGTCCTTGATCATCTCGCGGGTCACCGCCTCGTTGAGCGTGATCTTCTCGGCGGCGGCCAGCGCGTGGTCGAGTTCCTCCTCGATATTCAGCCGCAGCGGTTCGTTCTCCAGCTGCGCGATCATGAAGGCGACGTGGGCGTCGAGCAGGCGCTCGGCGACGGGTTTCTGCTTGGTCATGGTTTTCCCGGCGGGTTTGTTGCGGACGAGGTTTCAGGGTCGCGGGTGCTGAACACGCGCTGGTACAGCCAGCCGCCGGCGTACAGGCTGGCGCCGACGACCAGCAAGGTGAACACGCGCAGCAGCGAATCGGAGCCCTGCAGGTCGAACAGCAGGGTTTTCACGCCGGAGGCGGCGAAGATCAGCAGCGAGGAGCGGCCAAGTTCCTTGTCGCGGGCCGCCACGGCGATCGCCAGCGCCGCCAGCGCCAGCGCGGCCCAGCACACCGAGATGGCGAAGCCGGAATCGAGCGCGCGCGCCAGCGCCAGCATCGCGGCGAGGTGGCCGGCGAACAGCAGCGCGGTGCCGGTCTCCGGCTTCTCGTCGCTGCTGCGCCACCAGGCATAGCCCAGGTACAGCACCAGCGCGTAGACGAACAGCACCAGGTCCGGCATCGGCATCGTGCCGTTGTGCGGCGTGTTGACCAGCGCGGCGAGGAAGCCGACCAGGAACACCACGCCGGAGGCCATGCGTACCGGCCACAGCGCCGACGGCGTGTCGCGGAACAGCGGCGTCATCGCGAAGGTGAGCACCGGCGCCAGCAAAGCCGCCCACGGCAGCAGGTCGTCCGGCATCCATTCGAAGAACACGATGTGGGTGGTGACCAGCGCGCAGTAGGCGCTGGCGAGCACCGCACCGTGGCTGCGCTGTGTCACCGGCAGGCGGGCGCGGGCGACGAGGTAGGTTGCCAGCACGAACAGCGCCGAGCCGAGCGCGGCGATGCCGGCAATGTCCGGCGCATGTTGCCGCAGCAGCGAATATTCGAAGGCGTAGAAATAGAACAGCGCGATGCCGTGCGCGGCGGCATCCGCCTGGTCCATGCCGCGGCGGTAATGGATGGAGAAGGCGACCGCGGTGATGGCGAACAGTGCGAACTGGAACAACTGGAACAGCACCGCCTGCGGCCAGTCGACGGCCTGGCCGTTGGCCAGCCACAGCAACTGGAAGCCGAGCAGCGAGCTGTACATCGCCAGCACGTAGGTCAGGCGCCGGCCTTCCTGCAGGGAGACGGCGGCGAACACCAGGCTCCAGGCGGCGAAATACACCGCGAGGTCGCCGACGGCGAGGGTGCCGCGCGGCAGCCACAGCGGGAACAGGTAGACGCCGAGCACCGCGAACAGCGCGAACAGGCCGTTGCTGAAGCGGCGGCCCAGCCACAGCGTGACGACGCTGGTGACGGCGACCGCGGCGATCGCCGCCGGCCGGTCGATGAGGCCGAAGTAGAGATGCGCGCCGTAGGCGGCGACGAACAGCACGACGCTGCCGGCGGCCGGCAACCACGCGGCGTACGCCTTGTCGAAGCGGGCGAGCCACAAACCGATGGCAATCAGCGCGCTGCCACCGATCACCGCGAGGCCGACCTCGCGCGCCGGCGTCAGCCAGCCGCTGTCATAGACCACGCGCAGCAGGTAAACCGCGGCGAGCAGGAAGGCGACGGCGGCGCCGCCGGCCATCCAGCGCGAGGCGACCGAACCCTCGGGCTCGGCGACGACGGTTCGTGCCGGCGCGCGCCAGCGCTGCGCTTCCGCCGCGGGCGTTGCCGGTTTGGCAGCGGTTGCCGCCGTCTTCGGCGCCGCGGTCTGCGCCCGCTCCGCCGCCGTTACCGGCCGGGTGACGGCCGCGTGCCAGGCCTCCAGCGTCGCCAGCCGGGCTTCCATCTGGTCCAGCCGCGCGCGCAGCGCGCTGGTCTCGCCGGGTTTCTCATCCATGCCACACCTCTCGCGGGTGTTTGTCGTGACCGGACCTTAGCAGGGATGTCACGAAAAAGGGCCGCTCGCGCGGCCCCCTTTTTGTTGCGTTTTTTCGCCGCCGGTCAGGCGCCGATCAGCGACTGGCCGCAGACGCGCACCACCTGGCCGGTGACGCCGTTGCTGGCCGGGTTGGCGTACCAGGCGATGGTCTCGGCGACGTCGACCGGCAGACCGCCCTGGCTCATCGAGTTCATGCGGCGGCCGGCCTCGCGGATGGTGAACGGGATGGCGGCGGTCATCTGCGTCTCGATGAAACCCGGCGCCACCGCGTTGATGGTGATGTTCTTCGCCTTCAGCACCGGCGCCATCGATTGCACCATGCCGATCACGCCGGCCTTGGACACCGCGTAGTTGGTCTGGCCGAGGTTGCCGGCGATGCCGCTGATCGAGCTGACGCAGACGATGCGCGCGTTCGGCCTGAAGGCGTCGGCGGCGAGCATCGCATCGTTGATGCGCTCTTCGCTCGACAGGTTGATGTTGATCACCATGTCCCAGAACTTGTCCGGCATGTTGCCCAGCATCTTGTCGCGGGTGACGCCGGCGTTGTGCACCAGCACGTCAAGGCCGCCGTGGGTTTTCTTCACGTGCTCGGCGATCGCCGCCGGCGCTGCCGGGTCGGTGATGTCCAGCGCCAGCGTCGAGCCGCCGATGCGGTCGGCCACCGTTTTCAGTTCGGCGGCAGCCGGCGGGATGTCCAGGCAGATCACGTGGGCGCCGTCACGCGCCCGCACGCCGGCGATGGCTTCGCCGATGCCGCGCGAGGCGCCGGTCACCAGTGCAACCTTGCCCGCCAGCGGCTTGTTCCAGTCGACGCCGACGGCGTCGGCCTTGCCGATGCGCACCACCTGCGCGCTCACGTACGCCGATTTCGGCGACAGGAAGAAGCGCAGCGACGACTCGAGCTGCGCTTCCGCGCCGTCGGCGACGTACAGCAGCTGGGTGGTGGTGCCCCGCTTGATTTCCTTGCCGAGTGCGCGGGTCAGGCCTTCCAGCGCGCGCTGCGCGGTGGCGTGCTTCGGGTCGCTGCACTGTTCCGGCGGGCGACCGACGACGACGATGCGCGAGCAGTTCTGCATCTTCTTGGCTACCGGGTGGAAGAAACTCCACAGCGCCTTCAGCTGCGTGGTGTTGGCGATGCCGCTGGCATCGAAAACCAGGCCCTTGAACTTCTGCTCGGACTCCTTCGCGCCGTCCCAGGTCTTCGCGGCGCCACCGAGTGCGGCGCCAGCCTGTTCGCCGCCGTCGGCGTACACGAACAGCTCGCTGCCGCCGGCTTTCAGCACCGCGGCGATGGCCTGCGCGACCGGGCCGTTCTGCACGCTGCCGAACAACACGGCACCGTTGATCAGCACCGTTTGTTCCGGGTTGTAGCGATCGAGCGCGATCGGTGTCGGCATGCCCAGCGAGCCGAGCAGCGAGCGGCCGAACGACGAATTGGCGAAGGAGGTATAGCGGTCCATGGTGTTGCTCCGGCAGTGCAAAAGGAGAGCGGGGGAATCACAGCGGCGCGCATGGTAAACCGTGACTTTCCGGTCAGGTATTGACCCCCCGGACAACTGTCCGGTCACGGTGGCCAATCCGCTAGGATGCGCGCCCGGTATCCTGCCGCACCGGTACCGATGCCGTCCCGCAATTCTCCCGGAGGTTCCCATGTCCCAGATCCGTCGCGTCGCCATTCTCGGCGGCAACCGCATCCCGTTCGCCCGCTCCGGCGGCGCTTACCTCGGCGTCAGCAACCAGGAAATGCTGGGCGCGGCCATCCAGGGCCTGGTCGACCGCTACAAGCTGAAGGGTGAGCGCATCGGCGAAGTCGCCGGCGGCGCGGTGATGAAGCACTCGCGCGATTTCAACCTGGTGCGCGAGACGGTGCTCGACACCACGCTCGATCCGCACACCCCGGCCTACGACGTGCAGCAGGCCTGCGGCACCGGCCTCGAGGCGGCGATCCTGGTGAGCAACAAGATCGCGCTCGGCCAGATCGACTCGGCGATCGCCGGCGGCGTCGACAGCACCTCCGATGCGCCGGTCGGCCTCAACGATTCGCTGCGTCGCAAGCTGATGGTCATCAACGCGCAGAAGACCAACCAGGACAAGGCGAAGAAGGCGCTCGGCCTGTTGTCGGCCGACTGGTTCAAGCCGGACATCCCGCGCAATGGCGAGCCGCGCACCGGCCTGGCGATGGGCGACCACGCCGCGATCACCGCGAAGGAGTGGGGCATCACCCGCCAGGCGCAGGACGAACTGGCGCTGGCCTCGCACCACAACCTGGCGAAGAGCTACGCCGACGGCTGGCAGAAGGACCTGATCTCCCCGTTCAAGGGGCTGGAAAAGGACAACAACATGCGCGGCGACTCGAAGATGGAGAAGCTCGCCACGCTGAAGCCCTGCTTCGGCGGCCCGGACGGCACCATGACCGCCGCCAACTCCACCCCGCTCACCGACGGCGCCTCGGCGGTGCTGCTGGCCAGCGAGGAATGGGCGGCGAAGAAAGGCCTGAAGCCGCTGGCGTACTTCCGCGACGGCGAAGCGGCCGCGGTCGACTTCACCGGCAAGAACGGCAGCAAGGAAGGCCTGCTGATGGCGCCGGCCTATGCCGTCGCGCGCATGCTGGCGCGCAACAATCTCTCGCTGCAGGACTTCGACTACTACGAGATCCACGAGGCGTTCGCTTCGCAGGTGCTGGCGACGCTGGCGGCGTGGGAAAGCGAGAAGTTCTGCAAGGAGAAACTCGGCCTGTCGAAGGCGCTGGGCAGCATCGACCGTGCGAAGCTGAACGTGAAGGGTTCGTCGCTGGCGGCCGGCCACCCGTTCGCCGCCACCGGTGGCCGCATCCTCGCCAACGCCGCCAAGCTGCTGGACGCGAAGGGTTCGGGCCGCGTGCTGATCTCGATCTGTGCCGCCGGCGGCCAGGGCGTGGTGGCGATCGTCGAGAAGTAACGTGGCATGCGCCCGGCCGCGCGGCCGGGCCTGCGTCACAGCCTGAGAACGCCGCCTGCGGGCGGCGTTTTCATTTGTGCCGCGGTTGGGCACGATAGGCGCCGCCATCGCCATGGATGCCACCCCATGTCCCACGCGACGCTCACCGACGAGCAGGCCGCCTTCCTCGCCGGCGGTGTCTCGCTGATCATCGCCTCGCGCGACATGCGCCGGGTGCCGTCGCTGGTGCGCGCGCTCGGCTGCCGCGTCGACGCTGATCGCCGCACGCTGACCATGTGGCTGGAAGCCAGTGCTTCCCGCCAGGTATTGCGCGACATCGAGGCCACTGGCCAGGTAGCGGCGGTATTCTCGCAGCCCAGCACCCACCACACGCTGCAGGTCAAGGGCAACGACGCCCGCGTCGTCGCGTCGGTCGCCGGCGACGCGGAACTGATCGAACAGCACCGGCAGGCGTTCGCCGCCGACCTGGTCCGCAGCGGCTATCCGCGCGAGTTCGCGCTGGCGATACATGCCACCGCGCCGGGCGACGAGATCGCCGCCGTCACCTTCAGCGTCGACGCGATCTTCGAACAGACGCCAGGGCCGGGTGCCGGCCAGCGCATCGGCGGTGCCGCATGAAAATTTCCCTGGACGCGATCCGGCCCTGCTTCGAGGGCGTGGTGCCGTCGATACTTGCCACCTGCGACGCCGCCGGCATCCCGAATGTCACCTACGTGTCGCAGGTGCATTACGTCGATGCCAGCCACGTGGCGCTCACTTTCCAGTTCTTCAACAAGACGCGCGAGAACATCCTCGCCAACCCGCAGGCGACACTGTTCCTGCTGCACCCGGAAACGTCGGCGCGCTACCGGCTGGCGCTGCTGTATCGTCGCACCGAGTGCGAAGGGCCGCTGTTCGAGAGCATGAAGGCGAAGCTGTCGGCGATCGCCTCGCATTCCGGCATGAGCGGCGTGTTCCGCCTGCAGGGCTCGGACGTGTACCAGGTGCTCGATGTCGAACAGGTGCCCGGGGTCGAGGTGGCGGTGCCGCCGGCGATCCAGCGCAGCCGGATGACGGCGTTGCGGGCGATGGTGCCGCGGGTGGTCTCCTCCACCGATCTCGCCACGCTGCTCGAGCGCACGCTGGCCGGGCTGGAGGCAGAGTTCGGTTTCCGCCACGCGATGATCCTGTTCGCCGATGCGCACCGGTTGTACACCGTCGCCAGCCGCGGTTACGCGCAGTCCGGCATCGGCTCGGAATTCCCGCTTGGCCGCGGCGTGATCGGGGTGGCGGCGCAGTACCGCACGCCGATCCGCATCGCGCACATGACCAGCGAATACAGTTACGGCCGCGCCATCCGCGAGCACGTTGCCGGTGCCGGCCTGGACGACCTGCTGGAAACCGCGATCCCGTTCCCCGGTCTGCCGGAGCCGCACAGCCAGCTGGCGGTGCCGGTGATCGCCGCCAACCGCCTGCTCGGCGTGTTGCACGTGGAAAGCCCGGAGGCGCAGCGCTTCACCTGGGAAGACGAGGACGCGCTGGTGACGATCGCCGGCCTGCTCGGCGAGGCGGTGCTGGCGCTGCAGCACGCGGCGGACAGCAGCGAGGACGCCGCGCGCGAGAGCGCGGTGAAGCCGGAAGTCGGCGGCTCGCCGCTGGCGGTGCGCCACTACGCGCGCAACGACAGCGTGTTCCTCGGCGAGGATTACCTGATCAAGGGTGTGGCCGGCGCCATCCTCTGGCGCCTGCTGAATCTCTACGTGAAGGAACAGCGCACCGAGTTCAGCAACCGCGAGTTGCGGCTCGATAGCGCGCTGAAACTGCCGGATGTCGACGACAACCTGGAAGCCCGGCTGATCCTGCTGCAGAAGCGGCTGGCCGAGCGCGACGGCGCGATCGTCATCGAGAAAACCGGCCGCGGCCGGTTCCGGCTGGCGGTCCGCCGGCCGCTGCTGCTGCAGGAAGTCGACGGCCGCTGAGCCGTCCCGGCGGCGCCGGGTTCAACCGCGTGGCTGGCGCAGGATGTTGATCGCGAACAGCAGCACCGATACGAAGATGGTCAGCGAGAAAATCGCTACCAGCGGTTCGAACTGGTGATGCCCGCGCAGCATCAGCGCCAGCCCGATCATCATCGGCGGCAGCGAGATGCTGTAGATCCAGAAATGCGCCTTCGCCAGCCGGCTGACCGCCGCCGCCGGGAAAGCGCGGTAGATGAAGGCGAACAGTGCCATCGATACCCAGCCCAGCATGTTGATGTGGGCGTGCGCGCCGTAGATGCGGTGGTCGCCGGTGATGCCCATGACGATGCCCAGCGCAACGCCGATCACGAAGTAGATCACCGCCGACACCAGCCAGCGGTTGGTGGCGAGGTTGGCGGCGATGACGGGGTTGAAGCGGTCCTGCTGCAGTTCGGGTACGGGCATGGTGTCGCTCTCCTTGGACTCGGGTGGATGTGGTTGGGTTGGATGTGGTTGGTTGGGTGCGGCTGGATCGCCAGTCGCGCGGTTCACAGCAGGCCGACGTACTCGGCCAGCGTGCGCTCGATGCCGAGCGCGGATTCGAGCTTGCGCAGGTCGGCGGATGATAGCGTGCGGCGGGCCAGCGCCAGCGCCTGGTCGAACGCCGCCGGGGCACTGCTGCGCATGCCGGCCAGCATCGCCGCGCGTTCCGCCGGGTTCAGTGCCGGCAGCATCGCCGCCATCGACAGCGTGCGTTCGGCCGGCGTGAGCTCGGCGCGCAGCGCCTGCTCGATCGCGCGGATCTCGTCGTCGGAATGCGTTTCCCACAGCACGCGGTTGTTCTCGCCTTCCTCCAGCGCCATGTGCTCGAGGTCGGCGGCGAGGTGGCGCGCCAGGGCGCGGTACAGCTCCAGCGCCACCGGTGCCCGGCGCAGCGCCGGCAGGTATTCCAGCCGGAAGGCGATGGCCTGCAACTCTTCCAGCGACTGCAGGTGCTGCGCATGCTCGGCCTGCGCGTGGCGGGTGGAGCCCGGGCGCCGTGCTTCCAGTGCCGGGTGCACGTGGCGTTCCTCCAGCTCGAGGTGGCGGCCGCACAGGGTCAGGGTATCGCGCAGCTCGGCCAGCAGGGCGGCGACCGCGG
>JBKHWA010000043.1:0-24440 GCA_046566765.1 Gammaproteobacteria bacterium | reverse complement strand
CCACTAGTCGTCCCGGTGCCGTGTCGCGACACCGGGTGGAAGGCCTCCGGTGCGCGTTCGAACCAAGATCTGCGGCATGACCCGTACCGAGGACGCGCTGGCCGCGGCGGCCCTGGGTGCCGATGCGATCGGTTTCGTGTTCTGGGCGCAGAGTCCGCGCGCCATCACCCCGGACCAGGCGAAGCCGATCATCGACGCGCTGCCGCCGTTCGTGACGCCGGTGGCGTTGTTCGTCGATCCGTCGCCGGGTGAGGTACAGGCGGCGATCGGCGCCGGCTGCACGCTGCTGCAGTTCCATGGCGACGAAGCACCGTCATTCTGCGCGCAGTTTTCGCGCGCCTGGATCAAGGCGCTGCGGGTTGGCGCCGACACCGACCTGCGCACGCTGGCGCGCGATTTCGCCGCCGCCGGTGCGCGCGGCCTGTTGCTCGATGCGCTGGTGCCGGGTGTGCCCGGCGGCACCGGCCAGCGCTTCGACTGGACGCTCATCCCGCACAACCTGCCGTTGCCGGTGGTGCTGGCCGGCGGCCTCACGCCGGACAACGTCGGCGACGCGATACGCGCCGTTCGCCCTTACGCCGTCGACGTCAGTGGCGGTGTCGAGGCGAGCCGGGGCATCAAGGATCACGCACGCATGGCGGCATTCATTGAAGGAGTCAGACGTGTCAACGAACAAGATTGACTACACGCAGTTCCCGGACGCCCGTGGCCACTTCGGCATCCACGGCGGGCGGTTCGTTTCCGAGACGCTGATGGCTGCGCTGGAGGACCTCGAGCGTGCCTACGCCAAGCTGAAGAACGAGCCTGCGTTCCAGGCCGAGTTCGATCGCGACCTGGCGCACTATGTTGGTCGCCCGTCGCCGCTGTACCACGCCGAGCGCTGGAGCCGGATCCTCGGCGGCGCGCAGATCTGGCTGAAGCGCGAGGACCTGAACCACACCGGCGCGCACAAGGTGAACAACACCATCGGCCAGGCGCTGCTGGCGAAGTTCCTCGGCAAGCCGCGGATCATCGCCGAGACCGGTGCCGGCCAGCACGGGGTGGCCACCGCCACCGTGGCGGCGCGCCTCGGCCTCAAGTGCCAGGTGTACATGGGCAGCGAGGATGTGCAGCGGCAGTCGCTTAACGTCTACCGGATGAAGTTGCTCGGCGCCGAGGTCATCCCCGTCACCAGCGGTTCGAAAACGCTTAAGGACGCGATGAACGAGGCGATGCGCGACTGGGTCACCAACGTCGACGATACCTTCTACATCATCGGCACTGTCGCCGGCCCGCACCCGTACCCGATGCTGGTACGCGATTTCCAGTGCGTGATCGGGCGCGAGGCGCGCGAGCAGTCGCTGAAGCAGGCCGGCAAGTTGCCGGATGCGCTGATCGCCTGCGTCGGTGGCGGTTCGAACGCGATCGGCCTGTTCCACCCGTTCCTCGCCGATGAGGGCGTGAAGATGTACGGCGTGGAAGCCGGTGGTGACGGCATCGAAACCGGCCGCCACGCGGCGCCGTTGTCGGCGGGGCGTCCCGGCGTGCTGCACGGCAACCGCACCTACCTGATGGAAGACGCCGACGGCCAGATCATCGAAACGCACTCGGTTTCCGCCGGCCTCGATTACCCGGGCGTCGGCCCCGAGCATTCCTGGCTCAAGGACATCGGCCGCGTGAATTACGTGGCGATCAACGACGACGAGGCGCTCGCCGCGTTCTACGAGCTCACCCGCACCGAGGGCATCATGCCGGCGCTGGAATCCAGCCACGCGGTTGCCTACGCGAAGAAACTCGCGCCGACCATGCGTCCCGACCAGAACATCGTCATCAACCTGTCCGGCCGTGGCGACAAGGACATCCTGACCATCGCCCGCCGCGACGGCATCACCCTCTGAATCGAAGGCGCGACATGAGCCGCATTGCAGAAACCTTTTCCCGCCTCGCCGCTGCGCAGCGCAAGGCGCTGATCCCGTATGTCACCGCCGGTGACCCGGACAAGGCGCTGACCGTGCCCTTGATGCACGCGATGGTGAAGGCGGGCGCCGACATCATCGAACTGGGTTTCCCGTTCTCGGACCCGATGGCCGATGGCCCGGTGATCGCGCTGGCGCACGAGCGTGCGCTGAAGGCGGGCACCTCGCTGAAGGATGTGCTGGCGATGGTTGCCGAGTTCCGCCGCACCGATGACCGGACCCCGGTGGTGCTGATGGGTTACCTGAACCCGGTCGAGGCCATGGGCTACGACGTGTTCGTCGCCGCGGCGGCGAAGGCGGGGGTTGACGGCGTGCTGGTGGTCGACCTGCCGCCGGAGGAGTCCGGTGACCTGGCCGGCAAGCTCAAGGCCGCCGCCATCGACCCGATCTTCCTGTTGGCGCCGACTACCACCGAAGACCGCATGAAGCGGGTTGCCGAGCACGCCCGTGGCTACCTGTACTACGTTTCGCTCAAGGGGGTGACCGGTGCGTCAACCCTCAATGTCGGCGAAGTTGCCGGCAAGGTCGAAACAATTCGCAATATTGCCCGTTTGCCGATCGGGGTGGGCTTTGGCATAAAAGACGCCGACACGGCTGCCGCCGTGGCCCGCGTCGCCGACGGGGTCGTGGTGGGCAGCGCACTGGTCGGGCAGATCGGGCAGCACGCCGGTGACCGCGACCGCATCCTCTCCTCCATCCCCGGCCTGCTGCGGCAGATGCGGGCGGCCATGGACCAATAAAGCGCCAGGACATGAGCGAATCCAACGATCCTACCGAGTCGACTGAATCCGGTTCCGGCGGCAACTGGCTGGAGCGCATCCTGCCGGCCGGTGTCCGCAAGAACGCCGCCGACCGCCGCGCCAGCGTGCCGGAAGGCCTGTGGCGCAAGTGCCCGAAGTGCGACGCCGTCATGTACATGCCGGAGCTCGAGCGCAACCTCGACGTCTGCCCGAAGTGCGATCACCACCTGCGCATGAATGCACGTCGCCGGCTGGCGATGGTGCTCGACGAGGATCGTCGCATCGAGATCGGCGCCGATCTCGAGCCGGTCGATTTCCTGAAGTTCAAGGACAGCAAGAAGTACAAGGACCGCATTGCCGGCGCGCAGAAGGAAACCGGCGAGCGCGACGCGCTGGTGGTGATGCGCGGCGAGATCAACGGCCTGCCGCTGGTGGCCTCCGCCTTCGAATTCAATTTCATGGGCGGCTCGATGGGCTCGGTGGTCGGCGCCCGCTTCGTGAAGGGCGTTGAAGTCTGCCTCGAGAAACGCATCCCGTACGTCTGCTTTGCCGCTTCCGGTGGCGCGCGCATGCAGGAGGCGCTGTTCTCGCTGATGCAGATGGCCAAGACCAGTGCCGCGCTGGAGTTGATGCGCGAGCAGGGCATCCCGTTCATTTCCGTGCTGACCGACCCGGTCTACGGCGGCGTGTCCGCTTCGCTGGCAATGCTCGGCGACGTCAACATCGCCGAGCCGAACGCGCTGATCGGTTTTGCCGGCCCGCGCGTGATCGAGCAGACCGTGCGGCAGAAACTGCCCGAGGGCTTCCAGCGCAGCGAGTTCCTGCTGCAGCATGGCGCGATCGACATGATCGTCCATCGTCGCGACATGCGGGATACCCTGCACCGGCTGCTGTCGAAGTTCACACACCAATCCGTTTGAGGAATCCGGGCGCCGCAGGCGCCCGATTCATTTCCGGCCCATGCGTTTCTCCCGTCTTGCCGACTGGCTTTCCTGGCTTGAAACCCTGCACCCGGTCGTCATCGACCTCGGGCTGGAGCGCGTGCGCGCGATTGCCGGGCGACTGGGCGTGCTGCAGCCGGGCGTGCCGGTTATCACAGTCGCCGGCACCAACGGCAAGGGCTCGGTCACCGCGCTGCTGGAGGCGTTGCTGCTCGCGCACGGCAAGCGCGCCGGGCTGTACACCTCGCCGCATATCCTGCGGTTCAACGAGCGCATCCGCATCGATGGCCGCGATATCGACGACGCATCGCTGGTGCGTGCGCTGGCGACGGTCGATGAAGCGCGCGGCGATATTTCGCTGACCTATTTCGAGTTCACCACGCTGGCGGCCTTTGTCCTGTTCGCCGGGGCGAAGCTTGATGCGTGGGTGCTCGAAATCGGTCTCGGCGGCCGGCTCGATGCCGTCAACGTGATCGATCCCGACGTGGCGGTGCTGACCTCGGTCGGCATGGACCACATGGACTATCTCGGCCCGACCCGCGACGACATCGGCCGCGAGAAAGCCGGCATCTTCCGTGCCGGCAAGCCGGCGGTGATCGGCGAGCCGTCGCCGCCGGCGAGCGTCGAGCGCGTGATTGCCGGGCAGTATGTGCCGGCGTGGCGCGTCGGCGCCGATTTCTCCGCGCAGGCCGTCGGCGACGCACAGTTCGATTGGCAGGGCAGGGCAGCCGATGGTGCGCCGCTCGCGCTGGCCGGCCTGCCGCGCCCGGCGCTGGCGCTGCCCAACGCCGCGACGGCGCTGCAGGCGCTGTACCTGCTGCCGTTTGCGCCGCGGCGGCCGGCGATCGAGCAGGCATTGCGCGCTGTCCGGCTGGCCGGGCGCAACCAGCGGTTCGATGTCGACGGTCGCACGCTGGTCGTCGACGTTGGCCACAATCCGCATGCGCTGGCGTTCTTGCGGGCGGAGCTGCCGCGGCACGGCGTCGGCATGCGTTTTCACATCGTGCTCGGCATGCTCGCGGACAAGGACATCGCCGGCGCCGTGCGCGAGTTGGAGCCACTTGCGCACTCGTGGCATATTGCGCCGCTGCCCGGGCCGCGCGGGGCGACGGCGTCGCAACTGCAGGCGGCGGTCTCCGCGGTGAGCGGGGCGCCGGTGCAGGTCGGCGAGGATGTCGCCGCCGCGCTGCGCACCGCGCTGGCTGTCGACGATGGCCTGCCGGTGCTGGCCGTCGGCTCGTTTTTCACGGTGGCGGGCGTGCTGTCCGCGTTGCCGTCCCAGCAACCCCGGGATTGAGGTGCCGCGTTGGACCAGACCATGAAGAAACGCCTGGTGGGGATTGCCGTCCTGCTGCTGTTGGCGGTGATCGTGCTGCCGCTGGTGCTGGATGGCGCCAACGAGGATGCGCTGCTGGCCGACACCCGCTTGCCGCCGCCACCGGCAGTGCCGGAGGCGGATGCGCTGCTGGAAGCGCCGCCGGCCGAACTGACGGCGGTAGAGGGCGGGATCGCCCGCGACCATGTTCCTGCCGAGCCGGAACCGGAGGTCGCCCCCGTCATCCCGCCGGTGGCCGTTGCCCCGGCGAGCGCAGCCCCTGCCGCCACGCCCGCCGCCCCTGTCGCAACGCCTGCCGCTCCGGCGGCCGCCGTGGCTGCGGAGCCGGCCCCGGCGGCCGACCCGCGCCTGGCGGCCCTGGCCGAGGCCTGGGACGTGCAGGTGGCGGCAGTTTCCTCCCCGGATGGCGCCGAGCGTCTGCGCGGCCAACTGGTGAAGGCGGGCTACAAGGCCCGGATCGTGCGCGCCAACGGGCTGAACAAGGTCGTGGTCGGCCCGGAACTGCGGCGGTCGGCTGCTGAAAAATTGCGCGATCGGCTGGCAGGCGACGCGCGCGTCGGCAAGCCGAAAGGGATGCTGGTCCGCTACGTTCCCTGACGGCGTTGCTGCCAAGGATTGCGGCAAGTCCTCGCTTGGGAGGCGGGGTAGCGCTCTGGTAACATCCCGCGCCTCACGGTGCGCGCGCCTTGTTGTCGGCGAGCGCGGTGCAGACGGGATCCGCCGCCACTCATGATCGATGCCATGAACGCCGCCGACTGGGTCGTCGTTGCCGTCGTCGTCCTGTCGATGTTGCTGAGCCTGTTGCGCGGATTCACCCGCGAGGCGATCTCCCTTGCCAGCTGGGTGCTGGCCCTGGTCGGCGCCCGCGTCCTGTCGCCGGCGTTGTCCGTGGTGTTCGTCACCTGGATCGATGACCAGGCCTTCCGCGACTGGCTCGCTTTCGTCACCCTGTTCATTGCCATCCTCGTGACCGGCATGCTGGTGGCCCACATGATGGGCGAGGCGGTCCGCAATTCCGCGCTCAATGCCGGCGATCGCTTGCTCGGCCTAGGTTTTGGTTTCGTCCGCGGCGTGCTGATCGTGGTGGTTGCCATCGCCTTTGGCGCGCGCTGGTGGTCCGGCGAGGGCTGGTGGACGGAATCACAGATCATTCCCCGCCTGGCCCTGCTCGAGGGGTGGACGCGGGAAATGACGCAGATGTTGATCGTGTGGATCAGTGGTTGAGCGAACAGAGGCGAATTCTCCATGTGTGGCATTGTCGGAATTGTCGGTCGCTCCAGCGTCAACCAGACCATCTATGACGCGCTGACCCTGCTGCAGCATCGTGGCCAGGATGCCGCCGGCATCGTCACCGGCGACGGTGGCAAGCTGCACCTGCGCAAGGAAAACGGCATGGTGCGCGACGTGTTCCACACGCGGCACATGCAGCGCCTGGCCGGCAACATCGGCATCGGCCACGTCCGCTACCCGACGGCGGGCTCGTCCAGCGCGGCGGAAGCGCAACCGTTCTACGTCAACTCACCGTACGGCATCACCCTGGCGCATAACGGCAACCTCACCAACTCGGACGTGCTCGCCCGCGAGGTGTACGAGGACGACCTCCGCCACGTGAACACCACCTCCGATTCCGAGGTGCTGCTCAACGTGTTCGCCCACGAACTGCAGAAGCTGGGCAAGTTCTCGCCGAATGCCGACGACATCTTCGCCGCCGTCGGTGGCGTGCACCGTCGTTGCCGCGGCGCCTACGCGGTGGTGGCGATGATCACCGGCCACGGCATCCTCGGTTTCCGCGACCCCAACGGCATCCGCCCGCTGTGCTACGGCGAGCGCATGACCGAGAGCGGCCCGGAATACATGGTGGCCTCCGAGAGCGTTGCGCTGTCGGCGCTGGGCTTCACCATCATCCGCGACATCGACCCGGGCGAGGCGATCTTCATCGATCCGCGCGGCACCGTGTACACCAAGCAGTGCTCCGAGAACCCGAGGCTGTTCCCCTGCATCTTCGAGCACGTCGACCTGGCGCGCCCGGACTCGATCATCGACGGCATCTCGGTCTACAAGGCGCGCATGCGCATGGGCGAGAAACTGGCGGCGAAGATCCAGCGAGAGTGGCCGGACCACGGCATCGACGTGGTGATCCCGATCCCGGACACCAGCCGCACCGCGGCGCTGGAGCTGGCCAGCGGCCTGGGCGTGAAGTACCGCGAAGGCTTCATCAAGAACCGCTACATCGGCCGTACCTTCATCATGCCGGGCCAGAACCAGCGCAAGAAGTCGGTGCGCCAGAAGCTGAATGCCATCGAGTTGGAGTTCGACGGCAAGAACGTGCTGCTGGTGGACGACTCGATCGTGCGCGGTACCACCTGCAAGCAGATCGTGCAGATGGCGCGCGAGGCCGGCGCGAAGAACGTTTACTTCGCCTCGGCGGCGCCGCCGGTGCGCTACCCGAATGTCTACGGCATCGACATGCCGGTGGCCAACGAGCTGATCGCCCACAACAACCGGACGGTCGAGGAGATCTGCCGGCTGATCGGTGCCGATCGCCTGATCTACCAGGACCTGCCGGACCTGGTCGACGCCTGCCGCGAGGGCAACCCGGAGGTCGACGGCTTCGAGTGCAGCGTGTTCGACGGCGAGTACATCACCGGCGACATCGACCGCGAGTACTTCCTCGGGCTGGAGCGCCAGCGCAGCGACGCCGCCAAGGCGGAGCGCGATCGCGAGCTGGCGCTCATGCAGATGGACCTGCATATCACGCGCTGAGCGGGCGGCAGCCGGCCATGTCCGGCTGCCCATGCCCTCGCTTCCGGCGCACTGGCTGCGCTAGGCTTCGGTCTTCGCGCCGGTGTTCCGGCCCGTTCCCGGACCGAGGCTATCTTCAGTGACCGATAACGAATCCCGCCGCTTCGACACGATCGCCGTGCGCGAGGGGCAACTGCGCACCGAGCTGCAGTCGCACGGCGACCCGATCTTCCTGACTTCCAGTTTCGCCTATGGCAGCGCGGCGGAAGCGGCGTCGCGTTTTTCCGGCGCCGAGCCGGGCTACATCTACTCGCGCTTCAGCAACCCGACCGTGGCCAGCTTCGAGCAGCGGCTGGCGGCACTGGAAGGCGGCGAGCAGTGCGTCGCCTTTGCCTCCGGCATGGCGGCGATCCTCGCCACGTTCGCGGCGCTGCTGCAGCAGGGCGACCACCTGGTTTGCTCGCGCAACGTGTTCGGCACCACGCCGGTATTGCTGACGAAATACTTCGGCAAGTTCGGCGTGCAGGCGACCTTTGTCGACCTCACCGATTACGCGGCCTGGGAGCAGTCGATCACCCCGAAAACAAAACTGCTGTTCATCGAGTCGCCGTCCAATCCGCTGGGTGATGTCGCCGACATCGCGAAGCTGGCGGCAATCGCCAACAAGGCCGGCGTGAAGCTGGTGGTCGACAACTGCCTGTGCACGCCGGCGCTGCAACTGCCGCTGGCACTGGGTGCGCACATCGTCGTGCACTCGGCGACCAAGTATCTCGATGGCCAGGGTCGCTGCCTTGGCGGCGCGGTGGTGGGCAGCAAGGCCGACATGGCGGAGGTCTACGGCTTCCTGCGCTCGGCCGGCCCGACCATGAGCCCGTTCAACGCCTGGGTATTTCTCAAGGGGCTGGAAACGCTGCGCCTGCGGATGGAAGCACACTCGCGCGCTGCGCTCGAGGTTGCGCAATGGCTGCAGGCGCAGCCGGGCGTGGCGAAGGTGTACTACGCCGGCCTGCCGGATTCGCCGCATCATGCCCTGGCGAAAGCGCAGCAGCGCGGTTTCTTCGGCGGCGTGATCTCGTTCCGCGTGCAGGGCCGGCAGGATGGCGAGTGCCGTGCCGCCGCCTGGCGCTTTATCGATGCCACGAAATTGCTGTCGATCACCGCCAACCTCGGCGATGCGCGCAGCACCATCACTCACCCGGCCTCGACCACCCACGGCCGGGTGACAGAGGAGGAGCGCGCGCGCATGGGCGTGACCGAAAGCCTGGTGCGGGTTTCGGTGGGTCTCGAGGATGTCGGTGATATCCGGGCCGATCTTGCCCGCGGCCTGGCGGCGCTCTGACATGGATGCCAGCACCGACAAGATCGTGACCCGCGCCGTCAGCGCGGTCGACAGCGTGCTGCTCGGCAAGCGGCGGCAGGTACAACTGGCGCTGGCCTGCCTGTTCGCACGCGGCCACTTGCTGATCGAGGACCTGCCCGGCATGGGCAAGACCACGCTGGCGCACGCGCTGGCGAAGGTGCTCGGCCTCAGTTACAACCGCATCCAGTTCACCTCGGACCTGCTGCCGGCTGACGTCACCGGCGCTGCGATCTTCGACAAGGAAAAGCAGAAGTTCGTGTTCCGCCCGGGCCCGGTGTTCGCGCAGGTGCTGCTGGCAGACGAAATCAACCGTGCCACGCCGCGCACCCAGAGCGCACTGCTGGAAGCGATGGAAGAGCGGCAGGTCACGGTGGAAGGCAACAGTTACCCGTTGCCGGAACCGTTCTTCGTGATCGCCACCCAGAACCCCGGCTCGCAGATGGGTACTTACCCGTTGCCGGAATCGCAACTCGACCGTTTCCTGATGCGCATCGAGCTCGGCTATCCCGACCCGAAGATCGAGCGCGCGCTGCTGATGGGCGATGATCCACGGTTGACGCTTGCAAAACTGGAGCCAGTGGTGACGCCGGCGCAGTTGCTGGCGATCCAGCAGCAGGTGAACGCGGTGCACGCCTCGGACACGCTGCTCGATTACCTGCAGCGCATCGTCCGCTATACCCGCGAGCAGGGTGAGTGCCCGATGCCGCTGTCGCCGCGTGGCGCGATGTCACTGTTGCGGGCGGCGCGCGCATTTGCCTTCGTGCAGGGGCGCGCGCACGTGGTGCCGGAGGACGTGCAGGCGGTGGCGCCCTGCGTGCTCGAGCACCGGTTGCGCGGCGCCATTGGTGGCGGCCACAGCCGTGGCCAGTCGCTCACCGCCCGCGTGCTGACGGCCGTGCCCGTGGTGTGATTGCCGTGCTGGCGCGCCTGCGGCAGGCGATCGACGCGCGTTACCGGCAGTGGCTCGATCGGCGCATCCCGCGCGAGCGTCATGTCACGCTCGACCAGCGTCGTATCTTCATCTTTCCCGGCCAGCGTGGCCTGTTGTTCGCCGGCGTGCTGGCGCTGCTGTTCATCGGCGGCATCAACTACGCGAACAACCAGGTGCTGTTGCTCTGCTTCCTGCTCACCTCGCTGTTCATCACCGCCATCCTGCATACCTACCGCAACGTGTCCGGCCTGCGCATCGAGGCGGGTCGTGCGCGCAACGGTTTCGCCGGCGAGGCGGTCGATCTCGAGATCGTGGTCAGTGGTGCGCCGGGTCGTGCGCACCGCGGCATCCTGCTGCGCTGGGATGACGCCGCCGAGCAACGTGTCGATATCGAACCGGGCGCATCGCAGACGCTTCGTTTCCCGGTGCCGGTTGCGCGGCGCGGGCGCTATGTGCCGCCGCGGCTGGCCTTGCGCTGCTTTTATCCGCTCGGGCTGGTGCGGGTCTGGAGTTACGTCGCGCTCGACATGGAAGCGCTGGTCTGGCCGCAACCGGTGGCCGACGACCTGCCGCCGGCCGACGACGGCAACGAGGAAACCGCGGAGCGGGAAGGGCGCCGGCCGCGCGGCGTCGACGAGTTCGAAGGGCTGGCGCGCTACGTGCCCGGCGACGCCCAGACCCGCATCGAGTGGCGCGTCTATGCGCGCACCGACGAGTTGCTGACCAAGCATTTCACCGAGCCCGGCCGTTCGCGGCTGTGGCTGGATTTCTCCGCCTGGCCGCAGCGCGATACCGAGGAGCGGCTGTCGCGGCTGTGCCACTGGGCAATCGAACTGGAGCGGCGCGAGCAGCCCTACGGCCTGCGCATTCCCGGCGCCCGCATCGATCCGGCGCAGGGCGAGGAACACAACCGGCGGGTGCTGGCGGCGCTGGCGCTGTATCCCGGGGGCGCCGGTTCATGAGCCAGATCGAACTGGCCGATTTCCAGGTTTCGCGGCGCGCGCTGCCGTGGATGCTGGCGGCGTTCGTCGCCTCGGTGCTGCCGCACGTGGCGCACCTGCCGTGGTGGCTGCTGCTGGCGAGCGCGCTGTGCGTCGGCTGGCGCTGGGCGGTGCACCGCGGGCGGCTGAGTTACCCGCCGCGCCGGCTGCAGGCGTTGTTCGCGTTGCTGCTGGTGGTCGGCGTTTACCTGCATTACCGCACGCTGCTGGGGCACATCTCCGGCACCGCGCTGCTGCTGGCGATGTACTCGCTGAAGCTGCTGGAGATGTACAAGGAACGCGACGCCTACGTGGTGATCCTGATCGGCTACTTCTTTGCCGCCACCACCTTCCTGTTCCATTTCGACATCCTGACGGCCAGCTGGGTGATTGCCGTCATCGTGCTGTTCACCACTGCACTGGTGGCTATCAACAGCAGCCTCGACACGCCACGCTTCGCGCCGCTGAAGCGGACGCTGCTGATGTTCGCGCAGAGCGTGCCGATCGCCGTGCTGCTGTTCGTGGTGATGCCGCGTATCGGCCCGCTGTGGGGCATGGGCCTGAAGCCGGCGGAGAACAAGACCGGGATCAGCGAGGAAATGTCGCCCGGCAGCGTCGGTGAACTGGCACTGTCCGGCGAGTTGGCCTTCCGCGTCGAATTCGAGGGTGAAGTGCCGCCGACGGCGCGCCTTTACTGGCGTGGCCTGACCCTGGGCCGGTTCGACGGCCGCACCTGGCGACAGGTGCCGGCGTTGATTTATCTCGATGAACTGACCTGGTTCCCGTGGGAAGCGCAGCGACCGGACTGGTTGCAGCAACTCGACCAGGCGGCCGCCACGGCACCGGCGATCGATTACGTGGTCTACCTGGAGCCGACGCAGCGGCCGTGGCTGTTCGCGCTGACGGTGCCGATGGCGGCCGGCGAGGGCATCGGTATCGTCGCCGACCATCGCCTGCGCGCGCGTCAGCCGGTGAAGACGCTGATGCGCTACAACGTCCGCTCGGTTCCGCAATTGCCACGCGAGGTGGACGTGCCGGCGGCGGCGCTGCGTGAATACCTGGCGCTGCCGGATGGCGCGGCGCCGCGTACCCGCGAGTGGGCGCTGCAGCAACGCTCGGAGGCGGGCGACGACGCGACCTACCTGCAACGCGTGCTTGCCCGCTACGGCGACGGCAGTTTCATTTACACCTTGCAGCCGCCGGCGCTCGGTGCGCAGCCGGTCGACGAATTCCTGTTCGATACCCGCCGCGGATTCTGCGAGCACTACGCCGGCAGTTTCGTGGTGCTGATGCGTGCAGCCGGCATCCCGGCGCGGGTGGTGGCCGGTTACCAGGGTGGCGAGTTCAACCCGATCGACGGCACGCTGGAAGTGCGCCAGTACGACGCGCATGCGTGGGCGGAAATCTGGGTCGCCGGCCGCGGCTGGATGGAGGTCGATCCTACCTCGTACGTGTCTCCGGCGCGGATCGAGCGCGGCACCGAACAGGCGCTAGGCGGCGAGCGCGCGGCGATCGCCGGCCGCTCGCTGGCGGAGATGCTGATGGGCGAGTCGTTCACCGCCTTGCGCGACGTCGCCGCATTCGTCAGCCACCGCTGGAATACCTGGGTGCTGGGGTTCGACGAGGGGCGACAGCAGGGCGTGCTCAGCCGGTGGCTGGGCAATCTCTCGCCGTACCGCATCGGCCTGTTCGTGGCGGCGGCTGGCGGCGTGACGGTGGCAGTGCTGCTGCTGTGGATGTTCGGCGGCGCGCTGTTCACCCGGGTCGACCCGGTGCTGCGCGAATACCGGCGCTTCGGTGATGCCTGGGCCGCGCGTGGCCATGCCCGTGCCGACGGCGAAGGCCCGCAGGATTACGCATTGCGGCTGTGCGCCGCCGAGCCGCGCCGGGCGGCAGAGATCAGCCGCTTCATGGCGCTGTACGTGCAACTCGCCTACGCCGGTGCCGCCGTCGATCGCCAGGCGCTGGCGCGACTGCGCGAAGCGCGCAGCGCCGCGGTGTGATGCCCGCATGATCCACCTGCCGGTCGACGAGGCCATTCCGCCGCTGCTGGCGGCGCTGGCGGTACGCAACGTCGCCGTGCTGCAGGCGCCGCCGGGTGCCGGCAAGACCACGCGGGTGCCGTTGGCGCTGCACGCGGCGCGTGCCGGCGATGCCGGCTGGCTCGGCCCGCAGCAGAAAGTGTTGATGCTCGAGCCGCGGCGGCTCGCGGCGCGCGCGGCGGCCCGCTGGATGGCGCAGCAACTCGGCGAGAGTGCCGGCGCCACCGTCGGTTATCGCACGCGGCTGGATACCAAGGTGTCGGCGGCCACCCGCGTCGAGGTGGTTACCGAGGGCGTGCTCACCCGCATGCTGCAGAACGATCCGTCGCTGGCCGGCTACGGCATCGTCATCTTCGACGAGTTCCACGAGCGCTCGCTCAATGCCGATCTCGGCCTGGCGCTGGTGCGCGAATCGCAACTGGCGCTGCGCGAGGACCTGCGGGTGCTGGTGATGTCGGCAACGCTGGACGCGGCGCCGGTCGCTGCGCTGCTGCGTGATGCAGTGCTCGGCGATGCGCCGGTGATCACCAGCGCCGGCCGGGCGTTCCCGGTCAGCACGCGCTACCGCGCGCCGTCGCGCACGGCCAACTGGCTGGACCACCTCGTCGACACGCTGCCGGACATCCTCGCCGCGGAAGAGGGTTCGGCGCTGGTCTTCCTGCCCGGCGCCGGAGAGATCCGTCGTGTGCAATCGCAACTGAAGCGTCGGCTGCCGGCCGACGTGCGCGTGCTGCCGCTGTACGGCGATCTTGCCGGCGACGCGCAGGACGAGGCGATCGCGCCGGCCAGGCCGGGCACGCGCAAGGTTGTGCTGGCCACGTCCATTGCCGAGACCAGCCTGACCATCGACGGCGTGCGCATCGTCGTCGATGCCGGCTGGCAGCGCAGCGCGGTATTCGATCCCGGCAGCGCGATGACGCGGCTGGTGACGCGCCGCGTTTCCGCCGCCGCCGCCGACCAGCGTCGTGGCCGCGCCGGCCGTACCGCACCGGGCATCTGCATCCGCCTGTGGGGCGAGGGCGAGGCGCTGTCGCCGTTCAGCGCGGCGGAAATCCTCGAGGCGGATTTGTCCGGCGTGGTGCTCGAACTCGCGCAGTGGGGCGTGCGCGATCCGCGCGCACTGGCCTGGCTGGACGTGCCGCCGGCGGCGGCGTGGGAGCAGGGCGTCGCGCTGCTGCGCTTGCTGGAAGCGATCGACGCGCAGGGTGCGATCACGCCGCACGGCGCGCGCATGCTGGAGATCGGCTTGCCGCCGCGGCTGGCGCACCTCGTCGTGCGCGGCCGCGAACTCGGCCACGGGCGCCTGGCGGCGGATATCGCCGCGCTGCTGTCCGAGCGCGACCTGCCGGGCCGCGATGCCGGCGTCGACCTGCGCACGCGCGTCGAGGCGCTGCGCGGCGAATCGAGGCACCACGTCGACCGCAATCGACTGGCGCAGGTACGCGACAGCGCGAAGCGCCTGTACCCGCGCGATGCCGACCGTGGCGTCGAATCCACCGAGACCGTCGGCCTGCTGCTGGCGCTGGCATATCCCGATCGCGTTGCCCGCCGTCGCGGCGCCAGTGCCGAAGTCGCGAGCCACCGTTACCTGCTGGCCAACGGTCGCGGCGCGCTGCTGCCGGAAGGCGACGGCCTGGCGAAACACGGTTGGCTGGTGTGCGCCGACCTCGACGGCGATGCACGCGAGGCCAGGGTTTATCTCGCCGCGCCGGTGACGCAGGAGGGCATCGAGCGGGCGCTGGCGGCCGACATCGTCGACGAGGATTTCACCGGCTGGGACGCCGCCACCGAGGCGGTGGTGGCACGTCGACGGCGCAAGCTCGGCGCCATCGTGATCGACGAGAAACTGCTGGCGACGCCGTCGCCGGAGCAGGTGCAGGCGGCGCTGCTGGCGGCGATCCGCGAACGCGGGCTCGCTGCATTGCCGTGGGACGAGCGCAGCCGGCAGTGGCGTGCGCGCGTGCAGTTGCTGCACGGGATCGACGCCGAAAACTGGCCCGATGTTTCCGACGCTGCGCTGCTGGCCACGCTCGACCACTGGCTGGCGCCGTTCATGAACGGCATGACCCGGCTGGGCCACCTGAAGAACCTGCCGCTGGCCGACGCGCTGCGCAGCCTGCTGTCGTATGCCGCGCAGCAGAAACTCGACACGCTGGCGCCCGAGCGCTGGACGGTGCCGACCGGCTCGCAGATCGCCATCGATTACTGCGCGGAAAACGGCCCGGTGCTGGCGGTGAAGCTGCAGGAAATGTTCGGCGCCACGCAGACGCCGGCGGTGGCCGGCGGCCGCGTGCCGTTGACGCTGCACCTGCTGTCGCCGGCGCAGCGGCCGGTGGCGGTGACGCGCAACCTGGTCACGTTCTGGCAGCAGGGTTACCCGGACGTGCGCAAGGACCTGCGCGGACGGTATCCGAAGCACCCCTGGCCGGAAGACCCGCTCACCGCGCCGCCGCAGCGCGGCGTCAAGCGACGCGAGTGATCAGGTCTCCCAGATAACGCCCTTGCCTTTCTGCCATTGCGGCAGCCGGTCGGCATAGTGTTTCTCGAGCTCGTTGCGCTTGATCTTGAGCGTCGGCGTGACGATGTTGTTCTCCACCGTCCACGCGCCTTTCACCACCACGCAGCAGGCCAGCTGCTCGTGCGGGTCCAGCGTCTCGTTGACGTCCTTGCGCAGCGCTTCGAGGTGGTGGGTAAACTTTTCGCGCTCGTGCGCGTGCGCCGCCATCTTCGCTTTTTCTTCCGGCGTGAGGTTGATCAGCGCGATCGGTTGCGCCATGTCGGCACCGACCACGCACACCAGTTCGATGCCCGGCAGGCCGACCAGCTTGTTCTCGATCGGGGCCGGCGCCACGTACTTGCCCTTGCTGGTCTTGAAGATTTCCTTCAGCCGGCCGGTGATCTTCAGGCGGCCTTCGCTGTCGATCTCGCCCTGGTCGCCGGTGCGCAGCCAGTCGCCGTCGATAAACGACGCCGCGGTCATTTCCGGTTCGCGGTAGTAGCCGAGCATGTTGCCGGGGCTCTTCACCAGGATCTCGCCGTGCTCGCCGATGCGGCACTCGACGCCCGGGTTGGTCTTGCCAACGTAGCCGATCTTCTGGTCGCCCTCGCGCGTGGTATGCGACCACGCCATGTTCTCGGTCATGCCGTAGACCTCGAGGATCTCGAGGCCGAGCCGGCGGTACCAGCCGATCAGTTCCGGCGACAGCGCCGCCGCACCGGACAGCGCCAGCCGGCACTGGTCGAGGCCCAGTGCGGCGAGCAGCTTGCGGCGTACCACGCCGCCGAGGACGGGAATCTTCAGCAGCAGGTCGAGCTTTTTCGGCGGCATCTTCTCGCAGACCTTCTGGTAGAACTTGCTCCAGATGCGCGGCACCGCGAAGAACACCGTTGGCCGCGCACGCTGGATGTCGGCGGCAAAGGTATCCAGCGACTCGGCGAAGAACACCTTCATGCCGTTGTAGAGCATCGCCATCTCGACCGCGTCACGTTCGGCAACGTGCGACAGCGGCAGGTAGGAAATCAGCCGGTCGTTCTCGCGCATCGAGTACACCTGGCCGGCGTAGACGCCGACGGTGGCCAGCCGCGAGAAATCGTGCATCACACCCTTCGGCACGCCGGTGGTGCCGGAGGTGTAGATGATGGTGGCGAGGTCGCTCATCGCCGGGCGGGCGATGTCCTGCAGCGGTGCGGTGGCCAGCACGATGTCGCTCCACACGCGATAGTCACGGCGCGCCTCGTCCGGCGCCAGCGAGAAGGCGATGCGGGTGACGCCGGCCGGCACGCCCGGTGCCATCTCGTGCCAGCCGTCGAGCTTGCCGACGAACAGCAGCGGTGCGCCGGAGTGCGTCATGATCTGGTTCACCGTCTGCGCGGCAAGCGTCGGGTACAGCGGCACGCTGACATGCCCGGCCATCCAGATCGCGAGGTCGCAGAGGATCCATTCCGCGCAGTTCTTGCTCATCAGCGCGATGTTGCTGCGCGCCGGCAGGCCGAGGGTATTGATGTAGGCCGCCATCCGGCGCGCCTCGTCGTCCACCTGCCGCCAGCTGTATTCGCGCAGCGCGCCGCCGCCGAGTGGCTGGACGAAGGCGATGGCGTCCGGCCGCCTGGCAACCTGGGCGGCGAGGGCATCGAGGGGGCTGGTCAGTTCTAGCGGCAGGCTGGTCATGGTCTCTTCTCTCCGTTCGGACCTGGCCGGGCGAGATGCCCGCAACAAGCCGGATTATGCCGTTGCCGCCGGCTGGACCGGGATGCCGGCCCGTGGCAATTTGTGACCGTCCGGCCGGCATCACCGCAATTCAACCACCCACGCCAGCCATTACCGGGAGACCACGATGAGCCTGCAACAGTCCTTCGACCAGGCACAGAAAGACGTGAAGACGCTGACGAAGCGGCCGTCCAACGACGACATGCTGGCGCTGTACAGCCTGTACAAGCAGGGCAGCGAGGGCGACGTGAAGGGCAGCCGCCCCGGGATGCTCGACGTGGTCGGCCGCGCCAAGTACGACGCCTGGGCAAAACTCAAGGGCACGTCGAAGGACGCGGCGATGCAGAAGTATGTCGACAAGGTCACGGCGCTGCTGAAAAGCCACAAGTAATGCGCGGACAAGGCGCACCCAGGCCGACATGGCGGGAGAAGCCACGCAACAAAAGCCATGCAACAAAAAGGCCGGCAATTTGCCGGCCTTTTTGTTGCGTCCCGTTACACCGTCACGGCATCCGCGCCGGCACCGTGCGGCGCACGAAGGCGAGGATCTTGCCGACGTCTTCCCGTGCCTCCGGCAGCCACGGATAGAACACCGGCCAGACGTGCAGCACGCCGCGCCGCACGATCATGTTCACCGGCACCTTCGCCTCGCGGGCGCGCCTGGCTACCTCGTGTGCATCGTCGCGCAGGCATTCCTCCTCGTCGACGCTGATCAACAGCGGCGGCAGCCCGCGGAAATCGCCGAATACCGGCGACGCATACGGATGGCGCAACTGGTCGGGATCGTTCACATAGATGTCCTCGCCCACCGCCAGCATGCGCGCCGACAGCATGGCGTCGGTGCTGTCGTTGCCGAGGTGTGATGTCGCGCTGGCGGTCATGTCGGCGAACGGC
The DNA here is from genome assembly GCA_046566765.1 of Gammaproteobacteria bacterium. Taxonomy (GTDB): domain Bacteria; phylum Pseudomonadota; class Gammaproteobacteria; order Pseudomonadales; family JADFDG01; genus JADFDG01. Next base: position 6,312 of record JBKHWA010000043.1, on the reverse strand, counting down.
GACATCACCACCGCGCACGCCGGCAGCGGCTTGCCATCGTCGCGCAGCTTGAGCAGGGTGGCGAGCGCCAGGCCGCCACCGGCGGAGTCGCCGGCAATGACGATGTGTTTCGGATCCCAGCCGTAGTCGAGCAGCAGGTCGTAGGCCTTCTCCGCGTCTTCCACCGCGGCCGGGAACGGGTGCTCCGGCGCCAGCCGGTATTCCGGCAGGAACACGTCGGCCTCGAGGTCGCTGGCCAGCCGGCCGCAGAGCGCGTGGTAGGTCTTCGTCACGCCGGCGATGTAGCCGCCGCCGTGCAGGTACAGCACCGCGCGCCGCGCCGTCTTCACCTGCAGCCAGTCGCCGGCGATATGGCCGTTGTCGAAGCGGGCCGCCTGCACGCCCATCGGCAGCAGCGATACCGGCGGCGGGTTGTTCATGGTGCGCCGCAGGTGGCGGACCAGTTCGTCGCGCGAGGTCGGGTTGGACTTGATGGTGGCGCGGCTGACGATCTGGAGCGCGCGGGCGGCAAGGCTGGTCATGTACTGCGAGGCTCCGGGGCGGGCGAGGGCGCCAGTATTGGAGCGCCAGCGTGTAGGATCAATGCCCGCCGGCCGCCGTCGCCGCACCTGTCACTGTCATCCGGGGGAAAATCGCGCCATGCCCAATTTCGTCCTGCACCAGGGAGCCGTGGTCGGCTCCGTCGTGGCTTCCAGTATCGGTCTCTGGCGTGGCAGCGCCGTGGTCCGGGCGGCCGTGCAGCCGGCCAAGCCGATCGTGCTGTACGAGTTCGAGGCCTCGCCTTATTGCCGCGCCGTGCGCGAGGCGCTCACCGCGCTGCACCTGGACGTGGAGATCCGTCCCTGCCCGAAGGGCGGTACCCGTTTCCGGCCGGAGGCCGAGCGCCTGGGCGGCAAGCAGCAATTCCCGCTGCTGCTCGATACCAACACCGACACCGTGATGTACGAGTCGGCAGACATCATTGCCTACCTGTTCCGCCACTACGGCAACATGGACGTGCCGGCGTATTACCGCGCCACGCCGGTGAAACCGCTGTTCTCGACGCTGGCCAGCGTGGTGCGTGGCGGTCGTGGCTACAAGGCGCGGCCGTCGCAGGCACCGGCGCAGCCGCTGCACCTGTGGAGCTTCGAGTCCAGCCCGTATTCGCGGCTGGTGCGCGAGCGGTTGTGCGAACTGGAAATCCCGTACACCGTGCACAACCTCGGCAAGGAGCACTGGACGGAAGCGGGCCCGGCCACGCGCCGCATCACGCCCAATCCCTACGTGCCGCGCGAGGGCGGCAAGCGCCACGCGTTCTGGAAACGGCACGGCCGGGTGCAGGTGCCGTACCTCGAGGACCCGAACACCGGCGTCGGCCTGTTCGAGTCGGGCGACATCATCGAGTACATCGAGGCCACCTATTCGCGTTGAGCAGGGTCGCGTTGAGCCCGGTCGCGTTGAGCCGGGTCGCACTGAGCAGGTTTGCTTTGCGCGGATAGCGCGCCGGGCGGATAGCGTACTGAACGGGCTGCGCGCTGAACCTCTCGCGCACGGAACACATTCGGGATGAACGACATGACGAAAACCGTACTGGTCACCGGCGGCAACTCGGGCATCGGCCTGGCGATCGCCCACGAGATGGCGCGGCGGCTGCCGGCCGGCAGCGTGCTGTGCCTGGCCAGCCGCAACCGGCAGAAGATGGAATCGGCGCGCGCGGAAATTCTCGCCCGCGCGCCGGGCGCGATCGTTGAGCTGTATGAGCTGGACCTGGCCTCGCTGGCGAAGATCCGCGCGTTTGCCACGGATTTCCTCGCACGGCATCCGCGGCTGGACGTGCTGGTCAACAATGCCGGCGCCTTCCCGGACAAGCAGCAGTTCACTGCCGACGGCTACGAGTTCCAGTTCGGCGCCAACTACCTCGGCCCGTTCCTGCTGACGCACCTGCTGTTGCCGGCGCTGCGTGCCGGCGACGATGGCCGCATCGTCAACATGGCGTCGATGATGCATGCGCTGGGGAAGATCGATCCGGCGACCTTCCGCGGCCGCAAGCCCTACATCGGCGTGCGCGCCTACGCGCAGTCGAAGCTGGGCAACCTGTTGTTCAGCAACGCGCTGGCGCGGCGGCTGGACGGCATCACCAGCAACGCGATGCACCCGGGCGGGGTGAACTCGTCGATCTACGACGAACTGCCGCGCTGGCAGTTCGCTCTCCTGCGGCCATTCCTCGTCGGCCCGGAACCGGCGGCGAAACTGGCGACCGATCTCGCGCTGCTGCCGGAACACCGGCAGACCAGCGGCCGCTACTTCAGCATCCAGACGCCGGCATTCGCCAGCCCGCGTGCCCGCAGCCGCGAGCAGCAGGAGAAGTTGTACAACGACAGTTGCGCGCTGCTGGGGATCGAGGCGTTGCCGCCGCTGCGCTGAATGAAATCGCTGCGCTAGTCCTTCGCCGGCAGCGGCTCGACCCGCAGCACGCGGCCGCGCTCGCTGTCGGTCAGCAGGTAGAGGTAGCCGTCCGGGCCCTGGCGCACGTCGCGCAACCGTTCGTTCATGCCGGTCAGCAGTGCATGGCGGGCGACGACGCGCTCGCCATCGAGTTCCAGCCGCCACAGCGTGCGGCCGGCGAGTGATCCGCTGAACAGGTTGCCCTTCCAGCCGGGATAGCGATCGCCGGTGTAGAACGCGAGGCCGCTGGGCGCGGTCGACTTCGGCACCCAGTAGGTCAGCGGCTGCTCCATCCCGGTTTTCGCGGTGCCTTCACCGAGCTTCCTGCAGGTGCCGTATTCGCAGCCGTAGGTGATCACCGGCCAGCCGTAGTTGCGGCCGCGTTTCACCACGTTGATCTCGTCGCCGCCCTGCGGGCCGTGTTCGCTGGCCCAGAGTTCGCCGGTCTGCGGGTGCAGCGCCGCGCCCTGCACGTTGCGGTGGCCGAGGCTCCAGGTCTCCGGCCGCGCGCCGGCGGTTTTCAGGAACGGGTTGTCGGCGGGAATGCTGCCATCGACGCGGATGCGCACGATCTTGCCGTGGTGCTTGTCGAGGTGTTGCGCCTTGCCGCGCTCCTCGCGGGTCTGGCGGTCGCCCAGCGTGACGAACAGGTTGCCGTCGCTGCCGATCACGAGGCGGCCGCCGAAATGACCGGTGCTGATCGCCGCGGGCTGCTGGCGAAAGATGATCTTCAGGTCCCGCAGCGCGCGGTTGTCGCGGCTGAGGGTGGCGCTGGCGACGGCAAGGCCGTTGGCATGCGCACCATCGAGCGCCGCCCACGAAAGAAACAGCCGGCGATTGCTGGCGAACGCCGGGTCGAGATGGACATCGAACAAGCCGCCCTGGCCGCGGGCATCCACCGCCGGCACGCCGGCAATCGGTGCCGACAGCACGCCGCGGGCATCGATGGTGCGCAGCCGGCCGACGCGCTCGGTCACCAGCAGCATGCCATCCGGCAGGAAGGCGAGGCTCCAGGGGTGATCGAGGCCTTGCGCAACCTCGATTACCTGCAGCCCGGCGGCGACGTCGGTATACGTCGGCGGCGTTGCCGGCGCCGCCGGTGCTTCACGCAGCGCCGAGTAACCGGCAGCGCCGGCGGCAGACAGCGCCGCGGCGAGCAGCAGCCAGCGTGAGCGGCGGTTGGTCATCTTACTGGCCGAGGAAATCCGCCTTGCCCAGCGCGACGCCGTTGGCGCGCAGGATGTCGTAGGCGGTGGTGACGTGGAAGAAGAAGTTCGGCAGTGCCCAGTAGGTGAGGAACTTGTCGCCCTTGAACTCGTAGGTGGCCCAGGGGAACTTCAGCACGATGTCGCGGTTCTCGGCGCCTTCGAACTTCGCGGCGTCGATGCTGTTGATGAATTCAAGCACCTTGGCGATGCGCGCGCGCAGCTCGGCGACGGTGGTCTCGGTGTCCGGGTGCTTCGGGATCTCGACGCCGGCAAGCCGGCCGAGGCCCTTGGCGTGGTCGCAGGCGATCTGCACCTGGCGCTTGCAGTCGAACATGTCCGGCGCCAGCTTCGCGTCCAGCAGCGTCTGCACGTCGATGTTTCGCTCGTTGGCGTGCGCCTCGGCCTTGGCGAGGATGCCGTCGAGGCTTTTCAGGCCGCGCTTGAACACGGGGACGGACGCGTCGCGGATGGTGAAGCTCATGCGGTACTCCGGGGAGATGTCAGGGAAGTGCAGCCAGCGGCCGCTGGCGGTGAAGGGGAGGCCGGGCGATTGTGTCGCGCCGGCCGCCGGCTGGCAACGGAATGCAGTTTCAGGATTTGCCGAGGATTGGCGCCACGCCGAGCGCTTTCACCCGCTTGAACATCGGTGCGAAGTTGCTGCTCGACAAGGGCACGATGTGCACCGGCATCGGCCACTCCAGTTGCGCCAGCCGCTGGATGATCTCCGCCCGGCCATTGTCGCCGGTGAACATGCCGGTCTCGACGCCGACTACCCAGGCGCGGGCGTCGCCGTCGCTGCGGATGACGCGACGCAGCAGCCAGGCGCGCTTGATGCCCCTGGCATTGTCGCGCAGCAGCGCGGCGCAGGTGTCCAGTACCTGCGCCGGCAGCTCCGCGGCGGCCAGTTCGTCGTTCTTCGGGTCGACGTTGTCCAGCTCCGCCTGCCGCCGCGACTCGAACTCGTTGCGCGCGATCCAGCGATCGCGATACGTCGCTGCTCGCGGTTCGTCGCGGGTCTGCAGGTAGCCGTAGATCGTGCTGCAGGCCGGCAGCGTCGCGTCGGCATCGAGCGTCATCAGTTGTTCGAGGTCGGCGATGCCGTTTTCGTCGCCGCGCTCCAGCCGCAACCGGCCGCGCGCGAACAGCGCCTGGTGGTGTCGTGGTTCGCGGGCAAGCAGGGTATCGATGCGCGGCAGCAGGTCGACGTCCGGCTCCAGTTCGCCGGTGATGTCGATCGCTTCCCAGGCCTCGTCGACGGTCGGTTCGGCGAGCGCGTCCAGTGCCGCCAGCCGTGCGCCGCGTTCCTGCAGGTACGCGTGGCGCTGCTGCCAGTGGTCGCCCACCTGCTGTTGCCATTGCTGGTCGAGTTCCTGTTGCAGCCGGTGCAGGTTCCGGCCGAACCAGGCGAGCGCCGCCGGTTCACCCGCGGCCGCCGGCGGCGTTGCCGTGGCCGGATCCACGCCCATCGCCCGCAGGCGGTCGGCGAGCGCGGGATGGGTGTCGGCGTGGTCGGTGATGCGCTGCAGCGAACTGGCGAGGAATTCCGCCTGCTGCGCCGGCTGCAGTTCCTCGCGCCAAGCCTTCAGCCAGGCGGCACTGCGCTGCGCCGGCGGCACCGGCTCGTGGCGCACGCGGCGGTTGATCGACGGCCAGAAATGCGCGCCCTCGAACTGCGCGGCGATATTCACCCGCATCAGTGCGCTGGCGGCATGCTGCAGGCCGACCAGGTCGACGGAAGAGCGGTCCGCCTCGTACTCGTTCTTGCGCGCCAGCACGAACGAGTACGCGTTGAACCAGGGCGCGTACCAGCGGAACATCCGCGCCACCAGCCGCGAGCCCCAGTCGGTCCAGCTCTCGCTGATTTCCTGCATCCGGCTCCAGGCGCCGCGCAGGCGATAAATGAACGCGCCGAAGCGGCCGTGCTGGCCGGCGAGATGGCCGTATTCGTGCGCCACCACCGCCATCGCCTCGTCGCGATCCATCACCTGCAGCAGCGGCAGGCCGAGCACCAGGTAGTTTTCTTCCCAGCCGAACAGGCCGAGGCGCGGATGCTGCACCACCGCCGCGTTGAGTTCGTCGGTGAGCAACACGTGGTGGAAGCGCGGGCCGTTCATCCGCGTGCGCATGTCGTCGAGTTGCGCGAACAGTTCCGGCGCTTCGTCGCGGGTGATTTCGCGGCCGGTCGGCCGCGGGAAGCGGGTAGTGAGCATGGTCCAGGTGCTGCGCAACATGAACCAGGCGGGCACCAGCAGCAGGAAGATCGCCTTGCCGAGTTTCACCGCGAGGATCGCCAGCGCGGCGCCGCCGGCTTTCAGGCCCAGCCAGATCAGGCCGCCGACCAGCGCGATGACGATGAACGAGAACCCCAGCGCCACGCCGAGGATGACGAACCCGAACAGCGCGATCAGCGCGACGCGGGCGGTGTAACTGCGCGGGTTGGCGCGGGACTCGGTTTCGAGGCGGGTGATCAGGGCATCGAAATCGGACTGCTCCATCGTGGGCTCCTTGGGCGGGCGGGCCCTGGCAGGTGCTGGAAAGGGCGGGGCCATCCGGTGGCCCCGGGCGGAGGGAGGCTGCCACGGGTCGTGCGGGCTGTGAACGAACCGGTTCGCGGTTTTGGCCAGTCGCTGCCGGTTTGCCTCCGGACGGCCGGTTGCCGGGTATCGCCGGTCAAGCCGTG
>JBKHWA010000042.1:0-2961 GCA_046566765.1 Gammaproteobacteria bacterium | reverse complement strand
GGCCTTCCGGTGCGCGGAATGCCTGGCGGATGCGGCGGCCCTCCTCGGTGCGCACCGGGATGTTCTGCAGGTTCGGATCACTCGACGACAGCCGCCCGGTCGCCGCCACCGCCTGGTGGTACGAGGTATGCACGCGGCCGGTATTGCGGTCGATCATCTCCGGCAGTTTGTCGGTGTAGGTCGATTTCAGTTTCGCCAGGCCGCGATGCTCGAGCAGCAACTTCGGCAGCGGGTAATCGAGCGCCAGTTCCTCCAGCACTTCTTCCGCCGTCGACGGCGCGCCACCCGGCGTCTTTTTCGTTACCGGGATGCCGAGCTTGCCGTAAAGGATCTCGCCGAGCTGCTTCGGCGAAGCGAGGTTGAACGGCTGGCCGGCAGCCTCGTAGGCTTGCTGCTCGAGTTCGATCAGCCGTTTGGCGATTTCCGTGCTCTGCTTCTTCAGCATGGCGGCATCGACGTAGGCGCCGTTGCGCTCCATGCGCGACAGCACCGGCACCAGCGGCATCTCGATGTCAACCAGCACCTTCGCCAGCGCCGGGATCTTCTCCAGTTGCGGCCACAGTGCCTGGTGCAGCCGCAGGGTGACGTCGGCATCCTCCGCCGAGTACGGCGTGGCCTGCTCCAGCGCCACCTGGTTGAAGGTGAGCTGCTTCGCGCCCTTGCCGGCCACCTCGCTGAACTCGATGGTCTTGTGCCCGAGATACTTCAGCGACAGCGAATCCATGTCGTGGCGGGTGGCGGTGGAATCCAGCACGTAGGATTCCAGCATCGTGTCGAAGGCGACGCCGCGCAGCGCGATGTCGTAGTTGCCCAGCACGTTCATGTCGTACTTGGCGTGCTGGCCGACCTTCAGGTGCTGGTCGCTCTCGAGCAGCGGCTTCAGCCTGGCCAGCGTCTGCTTGCGGTCGAGCTGGTCCGGCGCGCCGGGATAGTCATGCGCCAGCGGCAGGTAGGCCGCCTCGCCCGGCGCGGTGGCAAACGATACGCCGACGATCTCCGCCTGCATGTAGTCCAGCGAGGTGGTCTCGGTATCGAAGGCGAACAGCGGCGCCCGCTCCAGTTTTTTCAGCCAGCGCGCCAGCGACGCTTCATCGAGGACCGTCTCGTAGGCGCTGCGATCGATCTCGCCGACCGGCGTCGCCGCATTTTCCTCCGGCGACGCGGTGAGCAGGTCGTCCAGCCACTGGCGGAACTCGAGGTCGCGCCACAGTGCCACCAGCGCTTCGTGGTCGGGCTGTCCGAGCTCGAGGTCGGCAATCGACTCCTTCAGCTCGCAATCGGTATGGATAGTCGCCAGCTTCTTCGACAGCAGCGCGATTTCCTGCTGCGGCGCGATTTTCGCGCCCAGCTGCTTCGCCCCGCGCACCGGCAGCTCGGCGATGCGGTCGAGGTTGGCGTAGATGTCCTCGACAGCGCCGAGGCCGGCCACCAGCGCCAGCGCGGTTTTCTCGCCGATACCCTCGACGCCGGGGATGTTGTCCGAGGCGTCGCCCATCAGCGCCAGGTAATCGATGACTCGCTCGGGCGGGATGCCGTACTTGGCAATCACGCCCTCGCGATCGAGGCGGGTGTTGGTCATGGTGTTGATCAGCGTGATGTCATCGTCGACCAGCTGCGCCATGTCCTTGTCGCCGGTGGAAATCAGCGTCTTGAGGCCCTGCCGCTTGGCGCGCAGCGCCAGCGTGCCGATCACGTCGTCGGCCTCGACGCCGTTCTCGACGATCAGCGGGATGCCAAGCGCGCGGATCGCCGCCTTCAGCGGCTCCACCTGCGAACGCAGGTCGTCCGGCATCGGCGGCCGGTGCGACTTGTACTCGGCGAACAGGTCATCGCGGAACGTCTTGCCGGGCGCGTCGAACACCACCGCCATGTGCGTCGGCTCGACTTCCTTCAACAGGCTGCGCAGCATGTTGAGCACGCCCTTCACCGCGCCGGTGGGCTGCCCCTTCGAATTGTGCAACGGCGGCAGCGCGTGGAATGCGCGGTAGAGATAGGAAGAACCGTCGACGAGAACCAGCGGGGCCGGCATGGGCGCACCCGGGAGCAGTGGAGGTGGCGGCAGTCTACCCGAGCGGGCGACGGCCGCGCGCGCTCATCCCAGCCGGCGGCGCACCGCGGCGCAGGTTTCGTCCATCGCCGCGCGTGCCGGCGGCACGCAGCCGGTCATGGTGAACCAGGCGTGGGTCAGGTTGGTGTGTCGCAGCAGCGTGACCGGCACATGCGCGTCCTTCAACTTGTCGGCGTACGCGACGCCCTCGTCGTGCAACGGGTCGAAGCCGGCGACGGTGATGATCGCCGGTGCGAGGTTGGCATGGCTGGCGGCAAGCAGCGGCGATGCCAGCGGATCCTGGCGATCGGCATCGCTGCGCACGTAGTTGTCGCAGAACCAGCGGATCAGCGGCTCGGTGAGACCGAAGCCCTTGCCCAGCGCGCTGATCGACGGGCTGGTCAGGCGCATGTCGACCACCGGGTACACCAGGCACTGCACCCGCGGTGTCGACAACCCGCGATCGCGCGCCGCCATCGCCACCACGGCCGACAGGTAGCCGCCGGCGCTGTCGCCCATCACTGCCACGCGGCCGATGTCGACTCCCTGCATGTGCGCGTTCTCGTGCAGCCAGTTCCAGGCGGCAATCGCGTCCTCGGCGCCGGCGGGAAAGCGGTGCTCCGGCCCGCAGCGGTAATCGACGCTGAACACCAGGCAGTGCGTTTTCGCCGCGACATAGCGCACGGTGTTGTCGTACTGGTCGATGTCGCCGACCACCATGCCGCCACCGTGGAAGAACATGATGGCCGGCGCTGTTGCCGGCACGCCGACCGGCTGGTAGCGGCGCACGCGGATGCTGCCACCGTGCACCACGATCTGTTCGTCGCGGACGCTGGCCATCTCGATGCGATCCGCCTCGGTGCTGGCAATGATGCGGCCGTAGGCGCGTCGCGCCGACGGCGGCGGCAACACCT
>JBKHWA010000041.1:0-3852 GCA_046566765.1 Gammaproteobacteria bacterium | reverse complement strand
GACGCACGCCCTTCTTGTCGCCCCAGGCTTTGGCGAAGGCCTGGCCGAGCGTGATGCCGACATCTTCCACCGTGTGGTGCGCATCGATGTGCAGGTCGCCATCGGCCTCGATGTGCAGGTCGATCAGGCCGTGGCGCGCCACCTGGTCGAGCATGTGCTCCAGGAACGGCAGGCCGATGCGGAATTCGCCCTTGCCGCTGCCGTCGAGATTGACGCTGGCCCTGATGCGGGTCTCCAGCGTGTTGCGCTCCACGCTGGCGGTGCGCTCCGTCATGCTGCTCTCCGGGGGTTCGGGAAGGTGTGCCGGCGGCGGTTGCCGGGAGGCGCGTATTATAGGCATCCGCCTGCGCCGACGCGCGCTGCATCCTGCAAATCCGCCTTCCCGCCCGCGATCACAAATCACCGGAGACTTCCCGGCATGCCCGTCATCGTCGAACCCCGCTACGACATCGCCGACATCGAGGCGGACCTGGCGCGCGTGTATGCCGACTATCCCGCGACCGATGTCGCAGGCGGCGACCAGTCCGGGTTGGCCGCTGGCGCCTGCATCGAGGCAATCCGGTCGGCGCTGGCCGGCGACGGCGTGTTCTACGCCGGCATCTTCAACGGCAAGCCGGTCGCCGGTGCGCTGGTGACCGGCCCGGCCGATGCGCGCCGGATCGGGCTGATCGCGGTGCGCGCAATCACCCGGGGCCGCGGTGTTGCACTGCGGCTGGTTGACGAGATTGCACGGCTGGAACAACTGACCGGCGGCCGGCGGCTGCTGGTGCGCGCCGGCGCGGACACTGGCACCGTGCTCACGCGGCTGGGCTTTGAGCCCGGGGATCCGGACTACTCGCGCCCCCTGCCACCGGCAGGATGACGGTCAATGCGGCGCCCCGCCCCCGACCGGCGCTGTGGACCCGCAACTGACCGCCCATGTTGGCCGCCATGCGCCCGGCTATCGGCAGGCTCAGGCCGAAGCCGCCCTGGCCGTTGCCCCTGCCCGCGCTGCGGGCGGCGCCGGTGAAGAACGGCTCGAACAGGCTTGCCTGCCGGTCGGCATCGATGCCCGCCCCCTGATCGCGCACGGTGATCCAGCCGGCGCGGCCATTGTCCTGGATGCCGCCGGTGATCTCGATTTCCCCGCCGTCCTCGCTGTGGTTGAGCGCGTTGTCGATCAACCCGTCGAGGATCCTGCGCAGGCGGCGCTCGGCGGCCATCACCACCAGTTCCGCAGGGACGCGGTTGCGGACCGTCAGCCGGCGCGATTCGATGCCGGCGCGATGCTCCCGGAGCAGGTCGTCCACCAGCCACATCGGGGCCACCGGCGCCGAGGGCACGCTGCCGGGGTCCTCGCCGGCCACCCGGAAATAGCGCAGCACCGTGTCCATCAGGTCCATCAGCCGCTGCCGGCTGGCGTCGGCGGCCTCGACCACGGCATTCGCCCTGCCAACGTCATCGACCCGTGCGCTGCCCGACCAGTCGACCGGCGCGTTCAGCTCCCTGCCCAGGTACTGCAGGAAACGCAGTTTGTCCGCGTCCTGGCCGGCCAGTTGCCGGAACATCCCTTCCAGCTTTTCACGCGACTCGGCCTGCAGCCGCTCGTTTTCATGCTTGAGCAGCCGCAGCCGGTCGCCCAGCGCCAGCGACAGGAGCACGCCCTGCAACACGGCACCGAACTGCGGCGAATACATCGTCAGCGTGTTCATCGGCAACAGGCCGAGGGACGCCAGTGGCAGGAGGATCGCACCCACCAGCAGCACGCCCCAGCCGGCGACGAACAACCGCGCCGGCCGGTAGCCCTCGCGCAGGCGCCGTATCCCGACCGCCAGCATCAGGACGGCGAACAGCAGCGGCATCAGGTTGCCGAGGATGTAGAACCACTGCCGGGGCAGGAGCAGGCCGGTCACCATCAACACCATGACGCCGCGGCCCAGCCACAGGAACGAAACATCCAGGCGCGGGCTGGCCTGCGACAGGTTCAGGAACCGGCGGGTGAACTGCAGGGCACCGAGGATCGCAACACCGGCAAACAGCGGGAAGAAGCCGTTGATTGCCGGCAGTCCCGGCCAGAGATACTGCAGCCCGATGCCGTTCAGGCTGACGAACAACAGCGTGAACCCGCCCAGCCAGATGCAGTAATCCAGTTGCGTCCGCTCGCGTGCCGCCAGGTAGAGGAACAGGTTGTAGACCAGCAGGATGCCCATCGACCCGTAAAAGAGGCCGAACCCCCACTGCTGGTGGGATGCGTGCTCGGCAAGGGCCTGCGCATCCATCAGCCGGGGCGCAAGGTTGAGTGCGCCCTGGCCCGCGACCCGCAGGTAGAAGGTCACCGGCCCGTCGCCAGCCGTTACCGACGGCGGCAGCGGGAAAACGAAATCCCGCAGGCTGTAGGGTCGCTCGGCAAACGACAGCGTGTCGCCCAGCGGCAGCCGATGCCAACCGCCTTCGTCCGCGGGGACGTACAGCGTCAGCTCGTCGAGCATCGCGTTGCCTTCGACCAGGTGCCAGTTGCGTCCGGCACCGGCGCCGAAATCGACACTGAGGCGCACCCAGAGCACCGAACGCGTGAAGCCGACGTTCAGCTGGTCCGCGCCCACCGGCTGGAATTGGTCCCCGTACCGTGCCGAGGAGACGATGTCGATATCCAGGGCAGCAGACTCGTCCTGCAGCCACACCATGGCCTCGCCGACGGGATAGTCGTGCCGGCCATCTTCCACGGTCAGCGACGCCGCCCTGGCCTCGTCCACGGACACGCCGGCAAGCACCCCCGCAACGACAGCCCATGAAGCAAGCCACGCAACAAGCCACAGGCACTGCAATGCCGAAAACCACTTGCCGGAGCGCACGCAAACCTCCTTGTCCTGGCCTTTCCGGGGCAGGAAGCATAGCCGCATTCGGCGCGATGGCCAGCGGTCCCGGACAGTACCGACGCCTGCCACGACCGCATCCGCCGATATGGATCAACTGAACGACAGCCCGTGCCTGTGGCACACTGCGGCCCACTCTCGCCGACCGCAGGGACCTGCACATGAAAGCGCTGAAATACCTCAAATGGACTGCCATCGGCGTCACCGGTTTGTTCCTGTCGGTGGTGCTGTTCCTGGCCATCTGGATCGACCCCAACGACTACCGGGATGACGTGACGGCCCTAGTCAAGGACAAGACCGGCCTGATCCTCGAGATCAAGGGCGACATCGGCTGGAACTTCTTCCCGGCGATCGGTTTCTCCGTCGAGCAGCTTTCACTGGCGACCGCAGAGGGCGAAGCGCCACTGGCTGCAATCGGCAAGGCCGCGGTCAGCGTGCAGCTGATGCCGCTGTTCCAGCGCAGGATCAACGTCAACACGCTGTTCATCGACGGTCTGACGGCCAACCTGGTCGTGGATGAAAGCGGCAAGGGCAACTGGGAGGCGCTGCTCGGCGAAGGCAAGGAAGAAACGCCGGCGCCGGCGGAACAACCCGCTGGCCCGGCGCCGGAAATCAACCTGCCGCAAGTCGTGGTCACCAACGCGACGCTGGATTACGTCGACCGCGCGACGCCGGCCCACTACACGCTGGTGCTCAGCGAATTCGTCGCCGATGACATCAGCCTGGACCATGAATTCGCCTTCCGGCTGCTCGCGTCCGCCGATGACCACAAGGGCCTGAAGGCCGGCATCGACCTGCGCTCCTTCGTGCATCTGGACATGGCGGCGGAGACCTACCGCGTGCGTGCGCTGGAACTGAAAGGCGACATCGCCGGCATCCTCGAAAAACCGTTCCAGGTCACGGTTGGCACCGACGCCGTCGCCAACCTGAAGACGCAGCAGGTCAACGTCGAGCGGCTCGCCGTCGATGCCGGCAACCTCTACATCGGCGGCAAGCCGGC
>JBKHWA010000040.1:0-28216 GCA_046566765.1 Gammaproteobacteria bacterium | reverse complement strand
GCCGGCGAACAGCGCGCGGTCTTCCGGCGCGATCGTCACGCCGTTGGCGATGTCGCGGTCGCTGTCGAGCGAGCGCAACAACTGGCGCGTCGCCGCGATGTAGCCATCGCGCTGGTCGACGGCCACGTGCGTCACTTCCAGTTCGTCGAGGGTGACGGTGCGGCGCTGGTCGCCCATGCGCACGGTGCCAAGCGGGTAATCGCCGAGATAGAACGTCACCACGTCCTGCGGCTGGAAGCAGAATTCGCCGGCGATCACCTCGTCGGCGAGGCCGCTGGGCACGGCGCGGTAGCGCAGGCCGTCGAACGGCAGGCCGCCGGCGCCGTCATCGGCGAACAGCGCGGCGCGGGGAACGGCAACCGGGCGTGAACAGGCGGTGGCGAGCACCAGCGTTGCCAGCGCGGCAACGACGAGTGGAGCACGAACGGAAGGATGACGAGCGGAAGTGGCACCAACGATAGAAACACAGGCGTACGTTTTCATGACAGAGCCTCCCTGGCAGCAGTCGTGAAGCGAACACCCTTATAGGCCTGTCGTTGCGAGGCGCGGAAGAACCGTTCGCCGGCTGCGCGCGCGGGCCGACGAAACGCCCGCGGAGTCGGGAATCGCTCGCAGTCAGTCGTGCGTTTGCGTCAGCCGCGCACAACTGTCAGGCATGCACTTGTACAAATGCATTGATGGTGCGGATCGCCTTGCCCGCTTCCGGGATGAAGTCGGCGAACAGGTGGAAGACGTGCGGCAGGCCGTGCCACTCCTCCAGCACCACGTTGACGCCGTCGGCGCGCGCCTTCATTGCCACCCGGCGGCTGTCGTCGCGCAACACCTCGGTGCTGCTGGCCTGGATCAGCATCGGCGGGAAGCCGGTGTAATCGGCGTGCACCGGCGACAGCAGCGGATGCCGCGCATCACGCTCCTGCGCATGAAACTTCGCCAGCGCGCGCACGCCACCGGCCGTGAACATTACGTCGCGGCGATGGTTGCGATCGAGCGATTCGCTCTCGCCGGTGAGGTCTGCCCAGGGCGACAGCACGAACGCGGCGCCGGGCATCGGCAGGTTCTCGGTGCGGATCTGCTGCAGGGTAATGAGCGTGAGGTTGCCGCCGGCGGAATCGCCGCCGATGGCGATATTCTTCGCGGCGTAACCCTGGTCGAGCAGGAAACGGTAGGCGCTCACCGCGTCGTCCAGCCAGGCCGGGAACTTGTGTTCCGGCGCCTGCCGGTAATTGATCGCCAGCACCTTGCGGCGCGCACCGTGCGCGAGCCGGCTGGTGAGCGGGCGATGGGTCGCCGCCGAACACATGAAGTAGCCGCCACCGTGCAGGTAGAGGATCACGTGGTCGCCGTTGCCCGGCTCGCTGGCGCGCGCGCTGTACACCCACTCGGCACCCATGTCGCCGGCCGGGGTGGGGATCACCAGCGGGTCGACGGTGATGAACGACGGCACGCGCTCGTTGCGCTGCATCGCCTTGGCGGTGCGCCGCGCGCCACGCGCCAGCATCTTGTCGTTGACCTCGAGGCCACGCTGCTCGGCGCGCTCGGCCGGCGTCTTCACCATGCGGCGCAATGCCGCGTTGAGCAGGGTGGCACGCAGGCCGGGACGCTTGATCGGGCGATTGGTGGCAGTCATGTTTTTCTCCGGTGTTATTTCGCGGCCAGCCAGCCGGCGATTTCCGATTTCGCCGGCACGCGGCCGGACACTTTTACCTTGCCGTCGACCACCAGTGCCGGCGTGCCCATCACGCCCCAGGTGACGATCTCGTTGACGTCGGTGACGTGGTCGAAGGTAGCGTCGATGCCCAGCTCGGCCGCGACCTCCCGCGTCAGTTGCTCCAGCCGGTGGCAACGGGGACAGCCCTTGCCGAGAATCTTGATGTCCATGCGTCCTCCGGGAATCTTCAGTGGGCAACCCGGCGGCGGTCCGCCAGGTGCAGCAGCATCACCAGCACGGCGATGAACGAGGCGATCGCCAGTGCCAGCAGCGCCAGCGGCGCGCCGTCGACCCACGCACCATAGGTAAGGCCGGACGCGGTGGCAAATACCGCCACCAGCCCGACATAGGTCCAGGTTTTCAACCGGCCGATGATCGCAGTCAGGATCAGGATGCTCTGCAGCGACAGCTCCGGGTCGGCCATCAGGTAGGCGATCAGCGGGCCGGGGTGCATGCCCAGTTGCAGGAACATCTGCGCGATCGGCACCTCGACCAGCGTCGGGAAATACATGAACACGCCGAACACCACGCCGGCGATGTTGGCGGCGATGCCGTTGTCGCCGGCGATAGCCTGTATCCACTCCGGCTGGATGAACACGCGGATCACGCCGACCACGAACACGCCGATCACCAGCAGCGGGAAAATCATCCGCACGAAGCGCCAGGTTTCCCACAGCCATTGCTGCGCGTCCCAGGCCTCGAAGCGCCGCGCCATCGGCACCAGCAGCGCCAGCAACGCGGCGATGGCGACGCTGCGCCCGGTGAGCGCGATCTCGATGCCGGCTGGCGTCGCCCGCACGGCGAGCGAGGCGACCAGCAACGTGAGCACGACCAGCGCGAGGCTCAGCCAGGTCATGCGATTGAATCCCTCGTCGACCTTGCCGAAGCCGCGCCACGCGGTGGCGCCGATCGCCAGCAGCAGGCCGATCAGCAATACGCCGTGCAGGCTCAGGCCTTCGGCACCGGTGATCGCGTTCGCCGGCACCAGCCGGTCCAGCACCGCCTGCGCATCGGCAGCGCCCGCCAGCGGCAGGTGCAGCGCGCCGAGCTGGCCGGTGAGCAGGTCGATCTTCAGCGTGCCGGCGATCAGCAACGCCACCAGCGCCAGCAGGAACCACACGACGCGCGCGCTGATGCCCTCGCCGGGCTCGAACGCATCGACGGCAGCAATGCGCGCCGCGTCCTCGCGGCGGAACAGCATCGCCATGATCATGCCGATGCCGATGCCGAACGACAGCGCGAGCACCACCCGCGCGGTAGCGAACTCGGCGCCCAGCGCGACGCCGGTGTACGACAGCGCGAGGATGTTGGCCGCCGGCGCGAAGAACAGGAAAGTGATCGCCGGCCCGAGCCCGGCGCCCATGCGGTAGATGCCGGCGAACAGCGGCAGCACGGTGCAGGAACAGACGGCGAGCAGGCTGCCGGCGCCGGCCGCCGCCGGGTAGGCCACCCACTTCGGGGCGCCCGGACCGAGAAAACGCACCACCGATTGCTGCGGCACCAGCGCCGACAGTGCGCCGGCGACGAAAAACGCCGGCACCAGGCACAGCAGCACGTGCGCCGCGAGGTACGAGGCAAGGCTGGCGGTGCCGCTCTGGATGGTGGTGTACAGCAGGTCCATGGGTACTACGGCGAAATCGGGGCGGCACCCTTATTGCCACGTTTGTACCAGTGCCGGCAATGCCTGCCGGTGACCGCGTCGCCGGGCCGCGCTCTCCATGTGCCGGTGCCGTGGCATGATCGGCCGTCCGCGCGCGCTGCGTGCATATCGACCACGGAGGCTCGAGATGAAGAACCCGCTGATCCCGCTGCTGCTGGCTGCCGCCCTGCTCCCCGTTGCCGCGCAGGCGGACGTGGCGCCGGAAAAGCTCTACGAGAAACATTGCGCCAAGTGCCACGGCGACAAGGGCCGCGCGGATACCTGGCGCGGCCGGCTGACGTTCGCCCAGGACTTCAGCAAGGACTCGTTCCAGCAAAACCGCACCGACGACGAAATCCTCGACAAGATCAACCGCGGCCCGCGCATCATGCCGTCCTATGCCGACGTGCTGTCGCGCAACGAGCGGCTGGGGCTGGTGAAGCTGATCCGCGGCTTCGCGAAGGAACCGGGCCGGTAATTCCCGGCCGGTTCGCCGCCCTTGAGCACGCCCGCCTCCCCGGCGCTGAAGGCCGCCGCGCACCTGCTGCAGCAGGGCAAGCTGCGCGAGGCCGAGACGATCTGTCGCCAGGCACTGGCCAGCGATGGCGCGGCGGCATTGCACCTGCTCGGCGTGATCGTGCACCGGCAGGGAAGGCACGCCGAGGCGGCGACGCTGATCGGGCGCGCGATCCGCGCGCAGCCCACCGCCGGGATGCACGCGCATCTCGGCTTCGTACGCCAGGCGCAACGCGATATCGCCGGCGCCCTCGATTCGTTCCGTCACGCGTACGAACTGCAACCGGACGACGCGAGCCACGCTGGCTGGTTCGGCATGGCGCTGGCGCAGGCCGGTAACCGGCAAGAGGCTATCCCGCTGCTCGAGCGCGCGCAGGCGGCGCTGCCGGCGCAGATCGAGTTCAGCGCCGCGCTCGGCCAGGCATACCAGGCGGAGGACGACCACCTGCGCGCCGCCGCCTGCTACCGGCGCGTGCTGGCGGCGCGGCCGGACGCCGCCGACATCCTCAACAACCTCGGCGTCGTGCTGAAGATGCTCGGCGAGAACGACGAGGCGCTTGCCTGCTACCGGCGCGCGGTCGCACTCGGCCTGCCCAACCTGCAGGCGCACAGCAACCTGCTGCTCACGCTCAGCGGCGATGCCGCCTGCACGCCGGAGGATTACCTCGCCGAGGCGCGTCGCTACGGCGAGCGCGCCAGCGCGCGGGCGACGCCGTTCGCAACGTGGCGGGTCGAGCGCGGCGAGCGCGAGCCGATGCCGCTGCGCGTCGGCGTCGTGTCCGGCGACCTGCGCAGCCACCCGGTCGGTTATTTCCTCGAGAGCGTGGTCGCCGCCTGCGATCCGTCGCGCATCGCGTGGCATGCCTTTGTCACCAAGGATCGCGAGGATGCGCTCACCGCGCGCTTGCGCCGCCACTTCGCCGGCTGGCAGTCGATCGCCGCGCTCGACGACCGTGCCGCGGCGACGCTGATCCACGAGGCGGCGCCGCACGTGCTGATCGACCTCGCCGGCCATACCAGCAACACGCGGCTGCCGGTGTTCGCCTGGCGGCCGGCGCCGGTGCAGGTGGCATGGCTCGGTTACTTCGCCAGCACCGGCGTGCGCGAGATCGACTGGCTGCTGGCCGACGCGGTGTCGGTGCCGGCCGGCGAGGAGCGTTACTACAGCGAGCGCATCATGCGGCTGCCGGACACGCGCCTGTGCTTCACCGCACCGGGCGACGACGAGGCCGGGCCGGTGGCACCGCTGCCGGCGCTGGCCAACGGCCACGTCACCTTCGGCTGCTTCCAGAACCTGAACAAGGTGAACGACGCCGTACTCGCACTCTGGGCGCGCGTGCTCGATGCCGTTCCCGGCGCGCGCCTGCGCGTGCAAAGCCGCGGCGCGGCGGTGCCGGAAACGCAGGCGCCGCTGCTGACGCGCTTCGCGGCCGCCGGGATCCCGGCCGGGCGCGTGACGATCGCCGAACCGGGCGCGCGCGCAGCGTATTTCGCAGCGCACTCCGGGGTGGATTTCATCCTCGACACGTTTCCCTATCCCGGCGGCACCACCACCTGCGAAGCGCTGTGGATGGGCGTGCCGACGCTCACCCTCGCCGGCCGCACGCTGCTGGCGCGCCAGGGCGCGCAGTTGCTGACTGCCGCCGGCCTGCCGGAGTGGATCGCCGCCGATGGCGACGACTACGTCGCGCGCGCCGCCGGTTTCTGCGCCGACTTGCCGCGGCTGGCGAAGTTGCGCGCCGGCCTGCGCGCGCAGGTCGCGCAATCGCCGCTGATGGATGCACCGCGTTTTGCCACTGCGCTCACGGAAGCGCTGTATCGCGCGTGGCAGGAAACGACCTGAGCGCGAGTCGGGCGCGGGGCCGGTCGTCGCAAACATATTGCGCCGCTTCGTGCTGCGTGGCCTTGCGTGCCGAGATGATGCGGATGACGTGCGCTTGCTCCCGGTAGCAGTGGCAGGCGACCACCCGGCAGAACCGCGCGCCGGCACCCAGCAGGATCAACCTGTCATGGCGCCTGCCCTGTCGCCGTCGCCGCTGCTGCGGATGATCCGGGTCCGCGATCAATAGCGCGCGCACATCGAGGAATGCCGCGGTCGCTTCGTCGAAGCCGACGCCATGCATGAATTCGTTGAGATCGGCCTTGCGCGGATCCCAGGCAATGACGGTGAGAGGTGCAAACATCGCAGGCAGGGCGTCCGCGCGCGGCAGTCCGGGGGTATGCAGGCTCGCCCGGCGCGCGCCGGTCGTCTGTGGGCACGCGCCGCCGTCCACGGGCGGAAATCGCCGGCGTTCCGTGCAATCCTCTCGCCGGACCCCGACCACGCATCCCCATCACACCGGATCGACATCACGCCATGACCGACAGCACGCCGCACCGCTTCCCTGCCCATGTCGCCAACGTCGGCGGCCTGCCGCTGAACCGCGCGCTTCCCACGCGCGGCAAGCGGATGGTCGGCGCCTGGTGCTTCCTCGACCACGCCGGCCCGGCGGACATCGGTGATGGCGCCGGCCTGCGCGTCGGTCCGCACCCGCACACCGGCCTGCAGACGTTTACCTGGATGATCGACGGCGAATTGCTGCACCGCGACAGCCTCGGCACGGTGCAGCTGATCCGCCCCGGCCAGGTCAACCTGATGACCGCCGGCCGCGGCATCTCGCACTCCGAGGAATCGCCGCTGCCGCATTCGCCGCGGTTGCAGGCGGCGCAACTCTGGATCGCGCTGCCGGACGCGGTGCGGCACTGCCCGCCGGCATTCGAGCATTACCCGGAGTTGCCGCGCAGCACCTGCGACGGTTTTGCGATGACGCTGCTGGTCGGGGAAGCGCCCGGCCAGCGCTCGCCGGTGCGGGTGCACAGCCCGTTGTTCGCGATGGATCTCGTCGCGCAAGGCGCTGCGGCCACCACGCTGACGTTGCGCCGTGATTTCGAATACGGCGTGCTGGTGCTCGAGGGCGAAGCCGCGGTCGACGGCGCGCCGTTGCCGATGGATACCCTGCTCTACATCGCGCCCGGCCGCACGCAACTGGCGCTCGCCGCGCCGGCGGGTGCGCGCATCCTGCTGCTCGGCGGCGAGCCGTTCGGCGAAGACGTTTTGCTGTTCTGGAATTTCGTCGGGCGCACGCCGGAGGAAATGGCGGATGCCGCGCGGCAATGGAATGCCGGCGATGCCCGCTTCGGCGAGGTGCGCGGTTTCGATGGCCCGCGGCTGGTGGCGCCGGAAATCCCGGCGGGGCTGAAACCCTCCCGCTGACCCGCGTGCCGCGGTGTGTCCCGCCGTACGATGCGTGGCATCATCGGGCGCCCATTCCGCATGACCCGACCGAGGAAGCCGCATGACCGGTGATCCGCGCCGTCCACCTGCCTGGCACGCGGTGCGCAGCGAAGACGTGCTGCGTGAACTCGACTCCGCCACCGGCGGGCTGCGTGCCGCCGAGGTGCAGCGGCGTCGCGCGCTGCACGGCCCCAATGCGCTGCCCGCAGCGCCGCCGCGCAGCCCGCTGCTCCGCTTCGCGCTGCAGTTCCACAACCCGCTTATCTACGTGCTGCTGCTGGCCGCGGCCGGCACCTTCCTGCTGCGCGATTACATCGACACCGGCGTGATCATGGCGGTGGTGCTCATCAACGCCGTGATCGGCTTCGTGCAGGAGGGCAAGGCGGAGCGGGCGATGGCGGCAGTGCATGCGATGCTCGCCAGCCACGCGCTGGTGCTGCGCGACGGCGAGCGCCAGGAAGTCGACGCCGTGGAGCTGGTGCCCGGCGATATCGTGCTGCTGGAGTCCGGCGTGCGGGTACCGGCGGACCTGCGGCTGCTGCAGGAGCGCAACCTGCGGATCAACGAGGCCGCGCTCACCGGCGAGTCGGTGCCGGCCGAGAAGGACAGCGACGCCGTCGACGAATCGGCAGCTCTCGGCGATCGCCGCAGCATGGCGTACTCCGGCACGGTTGTCGAAACCGGCAACGCGATCGGCATCGTCGTTGCCACCGGGCGGAACACCGAGATCGGCCGCATCGGCACCCTGGTCGGCGAGGTCGCCTCGCTGGCGACGCCGCTGGTGCGCCGGCTGGACCAGTTCGCGCGGCAGATCACCGTATTCATCCTGCTGGTCGCCGCGGCGACCTTCCTCTACGGCTACTACGTCCGCGGCATGCCGTTGCTGGAGATCTTCCTGCCGGTGGTGGGGCTGGCGGTGTCGGCGATTCCCGAGGGGCTGCCGGCGATCGTCACCATCGTGCTGGCGATCGGCACGCGGGTGATGGCGCAGCAGCGGGCAATCATCCGCCGCCTGCCGGCGGTGGAGAGCCTCGGCTCGGTCACCGTGGTCTGCAGCGACAAGACCGGCACGCTGACGCGCAACGAAATGATGGTGGTGCAGGCGCTGTTGCCGGCCGGCGACACGCTGCAGGTCTCCGGCAATGGCTACTCGCCCCAGGGCGGCTTCCGCCGCGGCGACGACGTCATCGCGCCGGGGCGCGAGCCGGCGCTGGAGGCACTGGCCCGCTGCGCACTGCTGTGCAACGACGCCCGGCTGTTCGCCGGCGATGGCGAGGGCTGGCAAGTGGTCGGCGACCCCACCGAGGGCGCGCTGCTGGCCATGGCCCGCAAGGCCGGGCTGGACCCGGCGGCGGAAACGGCGGCGCGGCCGCGCGTCGACGGCATTCCGTTCGAGTCGGCGCAGCGTTACATGGCGACGCTGCACCACGACCACGAAGGCCACGCGTTCGTGTTGCTCAAGGGTGCGCCGGAGCGCGTGCTCGATCTCTGCAGCGACGAGTACGGCGGCGCACCGCTGGACCGCGACGCCTGGCTGGCACGCATCGACGACGCTGCCCGCGCCGGTCAACGCGTGCTGGCGCTGGCGCAGCGGGCCATGCCGGCCAGCACCGCCGCGCTGCGCAACGACGACATCGTCCCGCGGTTCAGCCTGCTCGGCATGGTCGGCATGATCGATCCGCCGCGCGAGGAATCGGTCGCCGCGGTCGCCGACTGCCGCCGCGCCGGCCTGCAGGTGAAGATGATCACCGGCGACCACGTGGCGACCGCCGCCGCCATCGGCGCCCAACTCGGGCTGCGCCACGAACACGCACTCAACGGCAGCGCGATCGACGCGATGAGCGACGACGAGCTGCGCCGGCGCCTCGCCGTCACCGACGTCATTGCCCGCGCCAGCCCGGAGCACAAGTTGCGGCTGGTGTCGGTGCTGCAGGCGCAGGGCGAACTGGTGGCGATGACCGGCGACGGCGTCAACGACGCGCCGGCGCTCAAGGCCGCCGATATCGGCGTCGCCATGGGCCACAAGGGCACCGACGCCGCGCGCGAGGCCGCCGACCTGGTGCTCGCCGACGACAACTTCGCCACCATCGCCCGCGCCGTGCGCGAAGGCCGCGCCGTCTACGACAACATCAAGAAGTCGCTGCTGTTCATCCTGCCCACCAACGGCGGCGAGGCTGGCGTCATTTTGCTGGCGATTTTCGCCGGGCTGGCGATGCCGGTCACCGCCGGGCAGATCCTGTGGATCAACACCGTCACGGCCATCACGCTGGCAATCGCGCTGGCGTTCGAACCGGCCGAGCCGGGAGTGATGCAACGGCCGCCGCGCAACCCGCGCGAGCCGATGATCACGCGGCTGCTGGCCGGCCGCATCGTATACGTCAGCCTGCTGATGATGGCGGCCACGTTCGCAGTTTTCGAGTGGGAGCTGGCGCGCGGCAGCTCGCTGGAAACGGCGCGCACCGCCGCCGTCAACATGCTGGTGTTCGGCGAGCTGGTCTACCTGTTCAACGTCCGCAGCTTTACCGCCAGCGCGCTGAACGCGGGGATCTTCCGCGGCAACCGGATGCTCGGCGTGGTTTGCGGGGCGCTGGTGGTGCTGCAGTTGCTGTTCAGCTACCTGCCGGCATTCCAGCGCCTGTTCGGCACCACCGCGCTGGACGCGTTGTCCTGGGCGGTGATCGCCGGCCTCTGCCTCGCGAAGTTCCTGGCGGTCGAGCTGGAGAAATCCGTGCTGCGCCGCCTCGGGATTCACCACCTGTGAGCAACGCCGGAGCCTCTCGCCGATGACGCCGCTGATCACCCTGCTGTTTTCCGTGCTCGCCGCGGTGATGCTGTTCCTGCACGGGCTGGCATCGTTTTCCGAGGAAATGACCCGGCTCGGCGGCGAACGCTTGCGGGCCTCGCTGCGCCGCGTCACCCGCACCGACTGGCGCGGCGCGCTGGCCGGCGCGGGAGCTACCGCGGTGGTGCAATCCTCGTCGGCGGTTACGTCGATGGCGGTGGGACTGGTTCACACGCGCGCGCTCACCGAGCGCGGCGCGTTCGGGGTGATGATCGGCGCCAACGTCGGCACCACGCTGACGGCGTGGCTGGTGGCGATGCAGGTTTCCGGGCTCGGCCCGGTGTTTGTCACCCTCGGCGGCCTGTGGTCGCTGCTGGGGCCGCGCCCGTGGCGGCCGTACGGCAAGGCGGTTTTCTATTTCGGCCTGATCTTCCTCGCGCTGGATCTCATCTCCCAGGCGCTGGCGCCGCTCGCGCACGGTCCGCATGTCGCCGAATGGCACGCGTTGCTGTCATCGCCGCCGCTGGCGCTGCTGTTCGCGGCATTGCTCACCGCGCTGGTGCAATCGTCGTCGGTGGTCACCGGCCTCGCCGTGCTGTCGGTGTCGCAGGGCCTGCTGGCACCGGAAATCGCCGTCTGGCTGGTGGCCGGCGCCAACATCGGCACCACCTCGACGGCGCTGCTCGCCAGCACCGCGCTCGACGCGCTGGCGCGCAAGCTGGCGCTGCTGAACACCGGCTTCAACCTGTTCGGCGCGCTGCTGTTCGTCACCCTCATGCAGCCGCTGGTGACGTTGATCCTCGGGTCCGGGCTGACGGCGACCGAGCAGGTCGCGCTGGTGCACACGGCATTCAATCTTGCCGCGGCCATCGTGGCGTTGCTGCTGATGCCGTGCGCCTGGCCACGGATGGAAAGCTGGTTGAGAAAAGGTTTACCCGGCAGCGCCTGAACCAGCCCCCTCCACCATCTGCAGCTCGCGCTCGGCATGGTGGCCGACCATGTTGGCGAGCCCGTCCACGAGCGGGTCGCAGGTGATTGCCGGCGATTTCTCGCTCATGCGAGCGCCGGCGCGGTTGAACGACGCCGGTGCGGCCAGGTTCGGCCGCACCGGCTGGCTGCGATCCATCGCCGGCGACGCTCAGGCCGCCTTGCCGGGCTCGAGCGCCGGGTAGTCGATGTAGCCCTGCGCACCGCCCGCGTAGAACGTCGCCGTATCCGGCGTGGCCAGCGGCAATCCACGGCGGAATCGCTCCGGCAGGTCCGGGTTGGCGATGAACGCGCCGCCGAAGATTGCCGCGTCGATGACGCCGCTCGCCACCAGTTCCCGGGCGGACTCCTGCACCAGGCCACCGCCGGAAAAGTACGCGCCTTTCCACAGCGGCCGCAGCAACGCGTGGTATTCCGCGGCACCGAGCTGCGCGTCGGCCGGCGACACGTCGATGAACGCCAGCGGCAGGTGCGCGATGCGACGCAGCAGCGTGCCATACGTGTCGACTGGCGACGGATCGTGCATGTCGTTGAACGCCGTTCCCGGCGTCACCTTGAGACTGGTGCGGCCGGCGCCGACGCGGGCGGCGATCGCCTCCAGCGTTTCCACCACGAAACGCGCACGGTTCTCCGCGTTGCCGCCGTACTCGTCGCTGCGCAGGTTGGTGTTGGGCGACAGGAACTGCATGCCGAGGTAGCCGTTGCCCGCGTGCAGCTGCACGCCGTCGAATCCTGCGTCGATCGCGCGCTGCGCGGCGTCGGCGAACGAGCGGGTGATGGCGTGGACTTCCTCGCGCGCCAGTGCCCGCGGCTGCGCGTGCGGCTTCATGCCTTCATCGGTGTAGACCTGCCCCGGCGAACGCACCGCGGACGGCGCGACCGGCACGGCGTTGCCCGGCAGCAGCGATTCGTGGCTGATGCGGCCGACGTGCATGAGCTGGGCAACGATTTTCCCGCCCCGTGCGTGCACGGCATCGGTGACGCGACGCCAGGCAGCAACGTGCTGGCGACTCACCAGGCCGGGCGTGCGCACGTAGCCCTTGCCCATGAGCTCGGGAAAGATCCCCTCGGTGACGATCAGCCCGGCACCGGCGCGCTGGGCGTAGTAGGTGGCGGTGAGGTCGCCGACGTTGCCGGCGTCATCGGCGCGGCTGCGGGTCATGGGGGCCATCACGATGCGGTTCGCCAGCGGGAGGTCGCCGGCGGTGAAGGGCTGGAACAGCGGGTCGGGCGTATTCATGGTGTTGCTCCTGTCGGGTCCGGCACGGGCCGGGATCTCTGCGGGGGCATTGCCGGCAGGCAATGCGGACAGGGGCAGTCTATTGTTCGATCTTGTGGCGATAATCCGCCATTATCGCGATGAACTGTTTCCGGAAAAGACCCAATGCCTGCCGAAACCGGTGCCAGCGAATCCCTGGATGAGCTGTCGGCCTTCGTCGCCGTGATCGACAGCCGGAGCTTTACCGCGGCGGCCAGCCGCCTGGGCAGCACCAAGTCGCGGCTGAGCAAGCAGGTGACCCGGCTGGAGGACCGGCTCGGCGTCAGGTTGCTGCATCGCACCACCCGCCGGCTCAGCCTCACCGAGGCCGGCGAGGTGCTGTACGAGCGCGCCGCGCGCGCACTCGCCGACATCGCCGAGGCGCAACAGGAAATCGCCGGGTTCCAGCAGGAGCCGCAAGGCCGGCTGCGCGTGTCCGCACCGATGTCCTACGGGCTCTCGCACGTCGTGCAGCAGATCCCGGAATTCATGCGTCGCTACCCGAAGATCGTCGTCGACCTGCAGATGGACGACCGCAAGGTGGACGTCGTGTCCGATGCCTTCGACGTGGTGATCCGCATCGGTCGTCTTGGCGATTCGTCGCTGGTGGCTCGGCGCGTGGCGCCGGTCCGCATGTACACGGTGGCCTCGCCTGCCTACCTGGCCGCGCACGGCGTGCCGCAGCATCCGCTGGACCTGCGCGAGCACGCCTGCCTCATCTACACCGGCACCCGGCTCGACTGGCAATACACCGGCAGCGATGACCGCGAGTATCGCGTCGACGTCAACGGCGTGCTGTTCAGCAACAACGGCCAGGCCTTGCGCGAGGCCGCGCTCGCCGGCATCGGCATAACCCGCTCGCCGGATTTCACCGTCGCCCGGGATATCGCCGGGGGCCGGCTGGTGCCGCTGCTGACGGAATTCCGCACCTTCGAACCGGATGTCTACATGGTGCTGCCCGAACGCAAGCACATGGCGCCGAAGGTGCGTGCCTTCGTCGATTTCATGGGCGAAGCGCTGCGCCGCCTGCCGTAGCGGGCGGTGTCACCGCGCCGCGCCAGCGCCCTCCACCATCTGCAACTCGCGCTCGGCGTAGTGGCCGATCATGTTGGCGAGACCTTCCACCAGTTGCTCGTAACTGATCGACGGCGATTTCTCGTTCATGTGATGGATGAACGCGTGCATGCCGCCGTGGATGAAGATGTAGATCGTCACCGGCATGTCGCGCGCCCGCAGGTACTGCGGGTGGTGCATCAGGTACTGCATGGCAAGTTCGGTGAGCGCGCGCTGGATCGGCTCGCGGTCGATCGGCAACTCGGAGCGCAAGCCCTGCTGCGCGCACCGCAGGTAGACGCCGTTCTTGCCGCGCAACATGTCGCCGACGCGGTAGAGCAGCAGGCGGATCGCGCTGCGCATGTCGGTGCGGACGATCTCCGGCGTCAGTTCGCGGATGATCTGCACGGTGTCGGCAGTGAGCCGGCCGAACATCTCGGCGAACACCGCCTCCTTGTTGGGGAAGTACTCGTAGAACGAGCCGATGCCGATGCCGGCGCGGTCGGCGATGTGCTGGGTGGTGGTGGCCGCCAGCCCGCGCTCCGCCACCTCGTGGAAGGCCGCGTCGACGATCGACTCGACGGTGACCCTGGCGCGCTGCTGGCGCGGCTTGCGCGGCGCGCGGGGCTTGTCCGTGGCAGCGCGGGGCTTGCGGGGGACGCCGGGCTCGCGGGGCGGACGGCTGGCGGGGGGCATGGGCTGATCCGAGTTGTATCCGAGTAAAACCTCGGATTAGCGTGCAGGCGTCGGGGCTGGCGGTCAAGCGCCGCCTCCCCTCCCCGCAGGCACCCGGAGTACGCCGCATGGCCCGATCCCGTCCGTCCCGCCAGGCACTGGCCATCGTTACCGGCGCCGGCAGCGGCATCGGCCGCGCCTTCGCGCAGGAAATCGCCGCCCGCGGCGGCCGCGTCGTCGTCTCCGACATCAATCCGCGCACCGCGCAGGAAACCGTCGACCTGATCGGCAGCGATCGCGCGCACGCGGTGGTTGCCGACGTCGCCGACCTCGCCCAGGTCGAGCGCCTCGCCGCCGAAGCCGAAGCGTGGCTCGGCGGCCCGGTGGATCTCGTGGTGAACAACGCCGGCGTCGGTGTCGGCGGCGCGCCGGTGGGCGACATCCCCTATGCCGACTGGCAATGGACCATGGGCATCAACCTGTGGGGCGTGATCAACGGCTGCCACGTGTTCGCGCCGAAACTGCGCGCGCTCGGCCGCGGCGGCATCGTCAACGTCTGCTCCACCGCCAGCTTCGCCGCCGGCCCGAACATGGGCCCGTACAACGTGTCGAAAGCGGGCGCGCTGGCGCTGTCGGAAACGCTGGCGGCGGAATTTTCCGGCAGCGGCGTCCACGTCACCGCGCTGTGCCCGACCTGGGTGAAAACCAACATCACCGCCAACGGCCGCATCAGCGGCTCCTCGCACGCGCTGGCCGACAAGCTCATCAACCGCGGCATGGCACCGGAGCGCGTGGTGCGCGAGGCGCTGGACGCGCTCGATGCCAACCGGCTGTACGTGATGCCGCAACTGGACGCGAAGCTGATCTGGCGGATGAAACGCCTGCTGCCCGATGCCTATCGCCACGGCGCCGGTTTCATCGCCCGCCATGGCGAGCGCTTGCTCGCAAAATCCTGATCCTGTTGCAAACAGATCCCGATCCGCTCACCGCTCTCCCCCCGATCACTTCCCGCCCGACCCGGAGACCATCATGGCCGCCATCGACCTCGACAAGATGCTGGAAAAAATCCGCAGCACGCAGTGGGCGCTCGACGAATTCGACTGGGATGCGCCCGGCGCCGAGCGCATCCGTCCGGAGCAGTACGACAAGCTCAAGGCATTCATGGCCGACCTGATGTGGATCGAGCACGTCGGCGCCCGCGGCTTCGCGGCGCTGGTGAAGAAAGCGCCGAACGACACCCTGCGCGAGATCTACACCTGGTTCCACGCCGAGGAGCAACGCCACGCCAACGCCGAGATGGCGCTGATGCGACGCTGGGGCATGCTCGACGGCGACACCCTGCCGGAACCCAACATCAACATCCGGCTGGCGATCGAATGGCTGGACCGCTACGGCGACGACCTGCCGCTCAACGCGCTGGGCTCGGTAATCCCGATGCTGGAAGTGGCGCTCGACGGCGCGCTGTGCAAGTTCCTGCTCGACACCGTCGACGACCCGCTCTGCCACGAGGTGTTCGCACGCATCAACGACGACGAAGCGCGGCACCTCGGGGTCGGCTTCACCGTGCTGGAGATGCAGGGGCACTCGCCGCTGTATGCGCAGTGGCTGAATTTCATCGGCACCGCCGTCGATCCGCGCCTGCTGCTGGGCATCGTTGCCTACTTCCCGCTGCTGAACAAGATGCGCGACAACCTGGTCGACCTCGGCCTGCCGGAGCAGAAGCTTTACGCCGCGATCGAGAAATTCCGCAAGATCGGCGGCCGCACCGCCGACGGCCAGCGCAATCCCTGGTACCAGGTGATCTGGCGCCACGGCGCGGTGATGACCGATCGCCGCAAGCGCTGGTACCACGTGCCGGTGGACGCGATGGTGAAAGTCACCGGGTACATCCCGGCGCGCGTATTGCCGCCGGTGCCGACCTGGGTGAAGGAACTGAATGCCGACCCGGTGGTGTGAGGAGACAGCCATGAGCCAACGCAAATCCCCCCGCGCCGTCGGCGACGACCGCATTGCCGACGTGCTGGTGATCGGCGCCGGTTTCTCCGGCCTCGGCGTCACCGTGCGCCTGCAACAGGAAGGCATCGACGACATCGTCATCCTCGAGCGCGCCGACGATGTCGGCGGCACCTGGCGCGACAACCGTTATCCCGGCGCCGCCTGCGACATCCCGTCCAACCTGTACTCGTATTCGTTCGCGCAGAACCCGGAGTGGTCACGCAGTTACCCGTCGGCCGTCGAGATCCACGCCTACATCCGCCGCTTTGCCGCCGAGCGCGGGCTCACCGGTCGCATCCGCTTCAACCACAACGTCACCGACGTGTCGTTCCACGACGACCACTGGCGGGTGCAGACGGAAAAGCACGGCGTGTTCCGCGCCCGTGCGCTGGTGATGGCCGCCGGGCCGCTGGCCAACGCCAGCCTGCCGAAGATCGACGGCATCGACGAGTTCAAGGGCAAGAAGATCCACAGCGCGCGCTGGGATCATGAGTACGATTTCCGCGGCAAGCGGGTCGCGGTAATTGGCACTGGCGCCAGCGCCATCCAGCTGGTGCCGGAACTGGTGAAGCAGGTCGACCAGCTGAAAGTGTTCCAGCGCACGCCGGCCTGGGTGCTGCCGCGCGCCGACTTCAGGACACCGGGCTGGAACAAGGCGCTGTTCAAACGCTTCCCGCGCGCGCAGAACGCGGTGCGCGAAGCGCTGTTCTGGGGCCACGAGTCGGTCGCCACCGGCGTGATCTGGCACTCGCCGCTGACGTCGCTGCTCGAGCGCCTCGCCACCTCGCACCTGCACCGCCAGGTGAAGGACACGTGGCTGCGCCGCCAGTTGCAGCCGGACTACCGCATCGGCTGCAAGCGCGTGCTGATTTCCAACGACTGGTACCCGGCGCTGCAGCAACCGAACGCGAAGCTCATCACCTGGCCGATCGTGCGACTGCGGCCGGAAGGCATCCAGACCGCCGAGGGTGCCGTGCACGCGGTCGACTGCATCGTGTTTGCCACCGGCTTCGAGGTGGGCAAGGCCGGTACCGCGTTCCCGGTGCGCGGCATCGACGGCGTCGAGCTCGGCTCGCTGTGGAAACGTGGCGCGTCTGCCTACAAGAGCATCAACATCGCCGGCTTCCCCAACCTGTTCATGACCGCCGGCCCCAACGCCGGCCCCGGCCACAACAGCTACCTCTATTACATGGAGGCGCAGTTCGACTACGCGGTGGACGGCATCAAGGCGATCCTCGGCAACGACCTGGCGCAACTCGACGTGCGCCCCGCCGTGCAAACGGCCTACAACCGGCAACTGCAACAGCGGCTGGCGAAGACCAACTGGAATTCCGGCTGCAAGAGCTGGTACCTCACCGAGGACGGATTCAACGCCACTATGTTCCCGGGCTTCGCCACGCAATACGCGCGGCAGATGCACAGTTTTGCGCTGGCGGATTACCGGCAGGTGGCGAGGAAGGCGGTGCGGGAGGCGGTGGCGAAGGCGTCGTGAGGGTGGCCTCGTGTCGATGCTGTCGACACATCAGCGGGGGGTGCCGATAAGGCGCGTTTTTATCGACACGAGGGGGAGGCGTTGGCCCTCCCAACCCGGGGACCAGCCAATCGCCGCAGCATCCGCGGTGATTGGCTTGCCCCTGCGGTGAATGGCGCCCATAATCGCCGCACATATTGCGGAGATTATGGCGTATGACCGCCGCAAGCCCCCTCTACATCTGGCAAGCCCCCGACTGGCCCCGTTGGCGCTACGACCTCGGCCGCCTCGCCGGCCCGTTGGCGCAGGTGAGCCGCGCCCAGGGCCAGTTGCTCGGCCGACTGGCCGATGTCGGCTTCGCCCTGCGCGACCAGGCCAGCCTCGCCGCGCTCACCGAGGACGTGCTCAAGACCAGCGAGATCGAGGGCGAGTTGCTCAACCCCGAATCCGTGCGCTCCTCGCTGGCGCGGCGCCTGGGCGTCGATATCGGCGCGCTGGCGCCGGTGGATCGCCACGTCGAGGGCGTGGTCGACATGGTGCTCGACGCCACCACCCACGCCGACGCTGCGCTCTCCCGCGAACGACTCTTCGGCTGGCACGCCGCGTTGTTCCCCACCGGCCGCAGCGGCATGCACGCGATCCGCACCGGCGCCTGGCGTGACGACGCGAACGGGCCGATGCAGGTCGTGTCCGGCCCGCACACGCGCCAGCGCGTGCATTTCGAAGCGCCACCCGCCGCGGTGCTGGAAGCGGAAACCGCGCAATTCCTCGCCTGGGTAAATGGCGCAACCGGTGAAGAGTTGCTGCTCAAGGCCGGGCTCGCGCACCTGTGGTTCGTGACGCTCCACCCGTTCGACGACGGCAACGGCCGTATCGCGCGTGCCATCGGCGACTGGCTGCTGGCACGTGCCGACGGCAGTCCGCAACGCTTCTACTCGCTGTCCGCGCAGATCCAGCGTGAGCGCAAGGATTACTACGACATCCTCGAACGCACCCAGAAAGGCACGCTGGACGTGACCGACTGGCTGGCCTGGTTCCTGCAGACGCTGCACCGCGCGCTGCAGCACGCCAATGCACAACTCGACGCGGTGCTGGTGAAGGCGCGCTTCTGGCAGCGCTGGGCGGAGACGCCGTTCAACGCACGGCAGGTGAAGATGCTGAACCGGTTGCTGGATGGCTTCGAGGGGAAACTCACCACCGGCAAGTGGGCGGCGATGGCGAAGTGTTCGGGGGATACGGCGTTGCGGGATATCAATGAACTGGTGGGGTTGGGGGTGCTCTCGAAGATGGAGGGTGGGGGAAGGAGTACGGCGTACGAACTGGTGAAATGAAAAAGCCCCGCAGTGCGGGGCTTTTTCATTGGTGACGCTCGCTGGGCAGACGCCCCTCGTCCCTGCCCCTCTCCCCGGACGGAAGAGGGGTCCAGACCAGGCATCACAAAAACGCGAAGTGATCCTTGTCCAACCCCATCGTCGCGCTGGTCGGCGCCAGCATCGCCTCGGCGTGGCCCTGCGCGCGCGGCAGGATGTGCGCGAAGTAGAACTCGGCGGTGGCGATCTTCGCCTTGTAGAACTCCGGCGTTTCGATGCCGTCGCCCTTCGCCAGTTTCTCCTGCGCCTTCGCCGCCATCAGCGCCCAGAAGTACGCCATCATCACGTAGCCCGAGTACATCAGGAAGTGACTCGACGCGCTGGAGACGATATCGCGGTCCTTGGCGGCGGTGAGCATGATGCGGGTGGTGAGCCAGTTCCACTGGGTCGCCAGTTTCAGCAGTTTCCACGCATACGGGCGGATCTCGCTGTTGGTGAGGTTGGCGCTGCCGAATGAATAGAGGTTGGCGCTGAACTCGCGCACCGCCTTGCCCTTCGTCATCAGCAGTACCTTGCGGCCAAGCAGGTCCAGCGCCTGGATGCCGGTGGTGCCTTCGTACAGCGTGGAGATGCGCGCGTCGCGGGCGATCTGCTCCATGCCGTGTTCCTTGATGTAGCCGTGGCCGCCGAACACCTGCATGCCGAGGTTGGCGCTCTCGAGGCCCATCTCGGTGAGGAAGCCTTTCAGGATCGGCGTCAGGAAGCCGAGCTTGTCGTCCCACTTCTCGTACTTGGCCTGGTCCTTCTCGAGGATGCCGTTGACCATGTGGTCGGCGTACTGCGCGGCGAAGTACAGCATCGCGCGGCCACCTTCGGCGACCGACTTCTGCGTCAGCAGCATGCGGCGCACGTCGGCATGCCAGATGATGGCGTCGGCGACTTTCTCCGGTTCCTTCTTGCCGGATACCGCGCGCATCGAGATGCGGTCCTTCGCATACGGCAGCGCGCCCTGGAACGACGCTTCGGCGTGCGCCACGCCCTGCACCGCGGTGCCGATGCGCGCGCTGTTCATGAAGGTGAACATCGCCTCCAGGCCCTTGTTCGGATGCGAGATCATGTAGCCGGTGGCGCCGTCCATGTTCATCACGCAGGTGGCGGATGTCTTGATGCCCATCTTGTGCTCGATCGAGCCGCACTTGATGGCGTTGCGCGCGCCGAGCGAGCCGTCGGCGTTGACCAGGAACTTCGGCACGATGAACAGCGAGATGCCCTTGGTGCCGGCCGGTGCATCCGGCAGGCGCGCCAGCACGATGTGGATGATGTTCTCGGCGAGGTCGTGCTCGCCGGCGGAGATGAAGATCTTGGTGCCGGTGATCTTGAACGAGCCGTCGGCCTGCGGTTCGGCTTTCGATTTCATCTGGCCGAGGTCGGTGCCGCAGTGCGCCTCGGTGAGGCACATGGTGCCGGTCCAGCGGCCTTCCACCAGCGGCGGCATGTAGGTGTTCAGCTGCTCCGGCGTGCCGTGCTGCATGATGGTGTTCATCGCGCCCAGCGACAGGCCCGGGTACATGGTGAACGACCAGTTGGCGGTGCCCATCATCTCGGACTTGATCAGGCCCAGCGACATCGGCATGCCCTGGCCACCGTATTCCTGCGGGTGGCTCAGGCCCTGCCAGCCGCCGGCGACGAACTGGTCGTAGGCATCCTTGAAACCCTTCGGCGTTTTCACTTCGCCATCGTTGAAGTGGCAGCCTTCCTCGTCGCCCGGCAGGTTGAGCGGCGCCAGCACGTTTTCGCAGAGCTTCGCGCATTCGGCGAGGATCGCCTCGACGGTTTCCGGGTCCGCATCCTTGCCGTTCGACAGCGACGCGTAGTGCGTCTTGTAGTCGAACATTTCGTTCATCAGGAAGCGCATGTCGCGCAGGGGGGCCTTGTACGTCGGCATGGGGATCTCCGGGGTGAGCAATGACGAGGCCGGGATTCTGCCCTATCGGCCCGCGGGGGAATTGGCCGGCGCGCCGCGCCGGTGCCGGAACGGGTCAATGCGCCGGGTGATACGGGAACTGGCCGGACGGTCAGCCCCGATGAGTGGCCGTTGATCAAGGTCGCCGTTGATACAGGTCGATCGCGGTCCGGATACTGTGCCGGGTTGCGGGTTTCCAGGCGGTCCACCTCCCCGGTGCCGGCCCATCCCGGCAGTCATCCGGAGCGCGATATGTCGACGACCACTTTGCGTGCAGCGTTGCTCCTGCCGGCGTCGCTATTCGCGTGGGCCGGTGCCGCAGACGCCGGAACGTACTGCGATCCCGTCAACGTGGACTATTGCGTCAGCTACACGGTCATCGAGTCCGCCGGGGACGGCGATGGTTATCCGGAACCCAACGAAACCATCAGCCTCACGCCGACGTTCATCAACCGGGGTTCGAATACGTTCACCTCGCTCACCGGCACCATGCCCGGTGCCACCCCGACGTCCGTGACTTTCCCCGGTGTCGGGCCCGCGGGGTCAACCACGGCAAATGGCGCCTTCAGCTACACCATCAGCCCGGCTGCCGCTTGCGGGACGGATCTGACGCTGAGCCTGTTCATCGATGTATCCGGGATACGGATTTCGGAAATGAACATTCCGGTCAAGGTGGGTTCACCCGGCGCCTCGCAAACCTTCGCCTACACGGGGCCCGTGGTTGCCATCCCGGATGCGGGTTCTGCCGTCACGGCAGCGGTCGACGTGTCCGGCATGAGCGGTGGCCTCTTCGGCGCGCGCCTGCTGATCGATGGCGCTGACTGCACGACGGCGGTCGGCGCAACAACCGTCGGCATCGATCACACGCAGGTTGGCGACCTGCGGCTGAGGCTGCTGGCGCCGATTCCGACGTCGGGCGGTACGACCGCCTTCACGGTGGCCAACCGTGTCGGCGGTTCCGGCAACAATTTCTGCCAGACACGGATCGGCCCCGCGGGCAGCGCGGCGGCCAGCATCGCCGATGTGACGGCGTCCGATGCGCCGTTTTCGTCCGACTACTACACATCCGCGCTCGACGTGCTCTACGGGATCAGTCCGAACGGCACCTGGCAGCTTGAAGTGCGGGACTATGCCGCCGGCGAAACCGGTTCGCTTCGCGCCTTCTCGCTGGAAATGACCCCGGCCGTCTGCGATGCGCCGGCCAGCGGTGGTGGTGGCGGCACCATTGCCGGCGGTGGTGGCGACGGTGGCGGTACCGCGCCGCCTGGCGTGCTTCTCGTGCTGCTGCTGGTTTCCCTCCGTCATCGCAACGTGCGCGGAGTCGCCTCCCGGCTGCAGGGCCGGCACTCCGGGTAACCGGAGATCCCGCAGCACCGCCTGTCGCCCCCGGATAGCCGTATAAGTAAAACCCGCAATAGCCGCGGGCCGGCCGCCGCCTACTATTGGGCGCATGCTCAATAAGCCCCCCCTGCTCATCGACCGCCGCAACCAGGAAGGCCAGGCCCTCAGGGGCCCGGCCACCCGGCGCCGCGGCCGGCCCAGCCGCGACGCGATGGCGATGCCGCGCGAGGACATCCTGCGCCAGGCCTTCGCCGCCTTCGCCCGCGACGGTTACGACGGCGTCTCGCTGCGATCGCTGGCCGCCGAGTGCGGCATCAGCGACAGCCTGATCAGCCACCACTTCGGCAGCAAGCAGCGGCTGTGGGAAGAAGCCGCCGACATCATGTTCCAGCCACTGTACGACCAGCTGCTGGCGCTGCTCGACGCGCTGGCACAGGCGCAGGGCAACAACGCGGTGGCGGTGCTGCAGAACAACCTGCCGCAGGCACTGAAGCTGGTGGCCGCCAACCCGGTGATGCTGCAGTTCCTCTTCCGCGAGGGCGAAGGCGACAACGCGCGCGGCGAATACCTGCGCGCCAAGTACATGCGCCCCTACCTCGCCCGTCTCGACGGCCTGTTCGCGCAGGCTCAGGCCGCCGGCGAATACCGCGCGGTGTCGCCCGTGAGCCGCCACATCTTCGTGTTCGGGCTGATGCGTTCGCTGGTGATGCCCGGGCTGATGCGCGCCGAGCTGGCACCGCACCTGGCAACGCCGGAGGCGATGTCCGCCTACATCGACGAAGCCACCTCGCTGCTGTACAGCGGCCTGGCTGTGCATCCGCACGAGAAGCATCCGCAGGAAAAAATTGCGCCGACGCCGGATTCGCCGGCGGGAGACCGGTCATGACGAAATTTCCCCGCCGCCCGGCACTGGTCGCCGGCGCCCTGTTGCTGGTTGCCGGCGGATTCACGCTGCACGCCTGCTCGCCGAAGCCGGAAGCGGAAGCGCCGCCGCGGCCGGTGCGGGTGATGACGGTGGGCAGCAGCGGCATCGCGCCGTCGGCGGAGCTCGCCGGCGAAGTGCGCGCGCGCGTCGAGTCGAAACTCGGTTTCCGCGCGCCCGGCAAGATCGTGTCGCGCAAGGTGGAAGCCGGCCAGCGGGTCAAGCGCGGCCAGGAACTGGCGCGCCTCGATCCGCGCGATTACCAGCTGGCGGTCGCCGCTGCCGCTGCCGACAAGGCGGCCGCCGACGCCGACCTCGCCAACGCGCGCAATGAGCTGAAGCGCTTCGAGGACCTGCGCACGAAAGGCTTCGTGTCGGAGACGGAACTGGAGCGCAAGCGCGTCGCGCTGTCGCTGGCGGAAGCGAATGTCGCCCGCGCCAACAGCGGCGCATCGCTGGAAGGCAACCGGCTCGGCGACACCGTGCTGCGCGCCGACGCCGACGGCGTGATCATGAGCGTCGAGGCCGACCCGGGCGAAGTCGTCGCCGCCGGCCAGCCGGTGGTGGTGCTGGCGCAGGACGGCCCGCGCGAGATCGATGTCGAGTTCCCGGAAGACCGCACGCCGCTGGCGAAGATCGCCAGCGCCGAAGTGTCGCTGTGGGCGCAGCCCGGCGTGAAATACCCGGCGCGGCTGCGCGAGCTGTCTGCCGCCGCCGACCCGGTGACGCGCACTTTCCGCGCGCGCTACAGCGTGCAGGCGCCGGCCGATGCGCTGGCGCTGGGCCAGTCGGCGAGCGTGGTGCTGCGGCTGCCGGTGATCGGCAAGGGCGTGCGGCTGCCGACCACCGCGCTGATGAGCGCCGACAGTGCGTCGGCGAAAATCGCGCCCGGTGCCTCGACGCTGGTGTGGATCCTCGACGGCGACGTCATCAAGCGGGTGCCGGTGAAGATCATCGGCATCGAGGGCAACGACGTGATGGTCGCCGGCCTCAGCGATGGCATGCAGGTGGTGACCGCCGGCGTGCACGTGCTGACCGAGGGCCAGAAGGCGCGCCCGCTCGGCGCGATCACGCGCTGATCGCCCGCCGGACCGCACAGGGAACCCGGGCATGAAACGGACCGACCGCCGCACGCCGTTCAACCTCTCGCGGATCGCCATCGAGAACCCGGCGATCACGATGTACCTGCTGGTGGTGCTGATGCTCGCCGGCATCGCCTCCTACTTCCAGCTCGGCCAGGACGAGGATCCGCCGTTCACCTTCCGGGTGATGGTGCTCAGCGCGCACTGGCCGGGCGCCACCGCGATGCAGGTGAGCGAGCAGGTCACCGACAGGCTCGAGCGCACGCTGCAGGAAGTGCCGCACGTCGACAAGATCCGCAGCTACGCCAAGCCGGGCGAGACCACCGTGTTCCTCGAGCTGAAGGACACCGCGCCGCCGCACGAGATCCCCGACGTCTGGTACACCGTTCGCAAGAAGATCGGCGACATGAAGGGCACGCTGCCGCCCGGCGTGCGCGGGCCGTTCTTCAACGACGAGTTCGGCGACGTGTTCGGCGTGATCTATGCGCTCTCCGCCGACGGCTACACCTACGCCGAGCTCAAGGACTATGCCGACTTCGTCCGCCAGGAACTGCTGCACGTGCCGGGCGTGGCCAAGGTGCAGCTGTTCGGCGTGCAGGAAGAGCGGATCTACGTCGAGATCTCGCAGAAGAAGCTGGCCCGCATGGGCATGCACCTGCCGGACGTGATCGCCGCGCTCAATGCCCAGAACGACATCAGGTTCGCCGGCGTGCTGCGCACCCCCGGCGACGACATCCAGATCCGCATCGCCGGCCAGCTCAACGCGGTCGAGGACCTGAAGGCGCTGCCGCTGCGCTTCGCCAACCGCACCTTCCGCCTCGGCGACATCGCGAAGATCGAGCGCGGCTACGTCGACCCGCCGTCGCCGAAGACGCGGCACGACGGCAAGGAAGTGATCGGCATCGGCATCTCGATGAGCAAGGGCGGCGACATCATCGCCCTCGGCAAGAACCTCGGCACGGCATCGGCGCGGCTGCGCAATGAACTGCCGGCCGGCATCGAGCTGCAGCAGGTGCAGGACCAGCCGGCGGCGGTGCGGCAATCGGTCAACGAGTTCCTGCAGGTGCTGATCGAGGCGCTGGTGATCGTGCTGGCGGTGAGTTTCCTCGCGCTCGGCCTGCAGGGCGACTGGCGCCATCCGCGCTCGCTGAAACTGGACCTGCGGCCCGGCCTGGTGGTCGGCCTGTCGATCCCGCTGGTGCTCGCCGTCACCTTCCTGGTGATGGAACGCTGGGGCATCGACCTGCACAAGATCTCGCTCGGCTCGCTGATCATCGCCCTCGGCCTGCTGGTCGACGACGCGATCATCATGGTCGAGATGACGGTGCGCAAACTCGAGGAGGGCTACGACCGCCTGCGCGCCAGCACCTACGCCTACACCGCCACCGCGATGCCGATGCTCACCGGCACGCTGATCACCGCCGCCGGCTTCCTGCCGATCGGCCTCGCCAACTCCGCGGTCGGCGAGTACGCCTTCGCGATCTTCGGCGTCACCACCGCGGCGCTGCTGGTGAGCTGGCTGGTGTCGGTCTACTTCGTGCCGTTCCTCGGCTACCGCCTGCTGCGCGAGCACCCCGCCGCCGAAGGCCAGTTGCACGACGTGTTCGACTCGCCGTTCTACCGCCGCGTGCGCAGCGCGGTCGACTGGTGCGTGGAGCACCGCGGCAAGACCATCGCCGCCACCCTCGGTGCCTTGCTGCTGGGCTTCGTCGGCCTGCAGCTGGTGGAGAAGCAGTTCTTCCCGGATTCCAACCGCACCGAACTGATCGTCGACATCTGGCTGCCGGAAGGCTCCTCGTTCAACAACACCGAGGACGTGGCGAAGCGCGTCGAGGCGCGGCTGCTGAAGGAGCCGGGCGTGCAGGGCCTGACCACCTTCATCGGCGAGGGCGCGCCGCGCTTCTACCTCTCGCACGAACAGTTCTTCCCGCAAAACAACGTCGCCCAGATGATCCTGGTCGCCGAGGACATCCCGGCGCGCAAGCGGCTGCTCGCCTCGCTGCAGCCGGTGCTGGATGCCGAGTTCCCGGAATCGCGCTCGCGCGTGCGGCCGCTGCCGAACGGCCCGCCGATTCCCTACCCGGTCGCGTTCCGCGTGCTGGGCCCGGACCCGGCCACCGTGCGCACGCTGGCGGACGAGGTAAAGGCCGTGCTGCGCGCCGAGTCGCAGTTGTACGGCGTCAACGACAACTGGAACGAGCAGATCAAGGTATTCCGGCTGGAGGTCGACCAGGCCCGGGCGCGCGCGCTCGGCGTCAGCAGCGGCGATATCGCCACCGCCAGCGAGACCATTCTTTCCGGCCTCACCATCGGCCAGTACCGCGAGGACGACAAGCTGATCAACATCGTGTTGCGCCAGCCGCTGGCCGAGCGCGAGACGATGACGGCGATGTCCAGCGCCTACCTGCCGACCGCCAGCGGCAAGTCGATCCAGGTGGCACAGGTCGCGCGCGGCGAACTCACCTGGGAACCGGGCGTGGTGTGGCGGCAGAACCGCGACTTCGCGATCACCGTGCAGGGCGATACCGTGCAGGGCGTGCAGCCGGCTACCGTCGGTGCCCGCCTCGACAAGCAGCTGGAAGACATGCGGGCGAAACTGCCACCGGGCTACCGCATCGACGTTGCCGGCACGCTCGCCGAGTCGCGCAAGGGCACCGGCTCGATCACCGCCAACGTGCCGCTGATGCTGTTCATCATCTTCACCCTGCTGATGCTGCAGTTGCGCAGTTTCTCGCGGGCGATGCTGGTGTTCCTG
Organism: Gammaproteobacteria bacterium; assembly: GCA_046566765.1. GTDB lineage: Bacteria > Pseudomonadota > Gammaproteobacteria > Pseudomonadales > JADFDG01 > JADFDG01. The sequence continues at coordinate 1,485 of JBKHWA010000040.1, read as the reverse complement.
TCCGGCCCGCTGGGCATCATCGGCGCCACCATGACGCTGTTGCTGCTCGGCCAGCCGCTGGGTTTCGTCGCCATGCTCGGCGTGATCGCGCTCAACGGCATGATCATCCGCAACTCGGTGATCCTGATCGACCAGATCGAGCAGGACATCGGCCGTGGCGTCGACGCCTGGACCGCGATCGTCGACGCCGCCGTGCGCCGCTTCCGGCCGATCATGCTCACTGCCGCCGCCGCGGTGCTGGCAATGATCCCGCTGGCGGGCAGCACCTTCTGGGGACCGATGGCGGTCGCCATCATGGGCGGCCTGATGGTCGCCACCGCGCTGACGCTGCTCAGCCTGCCGGCGATGTACGCGGCGTGGTTCAAGGTGAAGCGCGCCTGATCCCGGCCATGGCGGCAGCTGGCCGCCGCGGCCGGTGATTTGTCCGTTGCGGTGATTGTGGTGGGCGCGGGCCGGCGTAGGCTCCCGGGAGGCCCACCTTCCCGGAGAACCGCATGAAACCCGCCGTCCTGCAGCGCTGGCACCAGATGCTCGAGTCGAAGGATCTCTCCACGCTCGACGACCTGCTGGCCGACAACGCCACCTTCCAGTCGCCGGTGGTGCACACGCCGCAGGTCGGCAAGCAGATCACCAGCATGTACCTGAAGGCAGCCGGCATGATGCTCGTCTCCGGCGGCAACTTCCGTTACGTCAACGAGTGGTGGAACGATTCGTCGGCAGTGCTGGAGTTTGAAGTGGAAGTGAACGGCATCCTCGTCAACGGCGTCGACATGATGTTCTGGAATGCCGAGGGCCGGATCGAGCGCTTCAAGGTCATGGTGCGGCCGCTGAAGGCGGTCAACCTGGTGCACGAGGCGATGGGGAAGTTGCTGGCGGCCAGCAAGCCGCAGGCGAAATGATGGCCAGGCCGCAGGCGAAGTAGAGACCAGGCCGGCGGCGAAGTGGGGCAAAAGTCGAAGGCAAGGCCATGGCCTCGCTCGTCGCACATGAAAAAGGGGCCGTCGGCCCCTTTTTTCGTTGGTAACGACCGCGTGATCAATCGAGCGGCTGGTCCCGCGTTTCCCGCATCGTCAGCAACGCCAGCAGGCTCACCACCGCCACCGCGCTGATGTAGCCGCCGACGTACGCCAGCCCGCCGTTCTCCACCAGCCACTGCGACAGCAGCGGCGCGAACGATGCGCCGAGGATGCCGCCGAGGTTGTAGGAAACCGCGGCGCCGGTGTAGCGCACACGAGTCGGGAACAATTCCGGCAACAGCGCACCCATCGGCCCGAAGGTGATGCCCATGATCAGCAGTTCCAGCGCGAGGAACGCGGCGATCACCACGAGGTCGCCGCTGGCAAACGTCGGCGCCAGCAGGAAGCCCGACAACACCGCCAGCACGCTGCCGGCAATCAGCACCGGCCGCCGGCCGACCCGGTCCGCCAGCCGGGCCGACAGCAATATCCCGATCGCCATGAACACGATCACCGCGCATTCCACCGC
>JBKHWA010000039.1:0-2457 GCA_046566765.1 Gammaproteobacteria bacterium | reverse complement strand
ACAGGAACTGCGTGGTGCGCGACAGCGCGGAAGCGGTGCGCCGGCTGCCGGTGCGCACGTCGAGCAGTTCCTCGTGCGCGGCGCGCTGTTCCTCGATCGCGCTGCGTACGCGCGCGATCGCGGCATCCTCGCCGGCGAACAAGGTGCGCCAGCGTACACGGCTGCCCGGTTGCACGACGCCGGTCGCCTCCAGGTCATCGAGGTGCATCAGTACGCGTGCACCGAATCCGGAGACAAAGCCGCCGCCACGCTCCGGCTCGTCGAGCAACACGGCGCGGACGACGAGCGTGGTGTAGCCGACGTCGATCGCATCGCCGACGGACAGATCCAGTTCGTCGCGCGCCCGGGTGTCGATCCATAACTCACCGGGGCGCGGCCCGGGCGTCACGGCGCGTCGCTGGTCGCCGTCCTCGATGACGAGTTCGCCGCGTAGCGGATAGGCGTCGTCGGCGGCGCGCACGCTGACCAGCAGCACGTTGTCGCCGTTGGACAGCATGGTGTTGAAGTCCACCGCGCGCGCTGTCGCGAGTTTTTCGCGGGCGGCCATCGGCAACACCTGTGCGCCCGGCGGCGTGCTGCCGGTGAGCACCAGGTCGGCACCGAGCAGGTCGGCGGCGCGGTGCAGCAGGGCGCTTTCCAGCCGGTTGCCGAAGGCGGCGATCAGCGTGGTGATCGCCACCGCGAGCACGGCCGCCACCGCTATCAGGCGCAGGTCGCCCGCGCGCCACTGGCGGCTGAGCAATCGCCAGGCGAGCGCGCTTTCAGTGCGCATGGCTGTCCTCGACCAGGCGGCCACTGTCCAGCCGCAGCTGGCGGGCACAACGGGCGGCGAGTTGGGCATCGTGCGTCACCAGTACCAGCGTGGTGCCGGCGTCACGGTTCATCGCCAGCAGCAGGTCGGCGATCTGGGTGCCGGTGCGGGTGTCGAGATTGCCGGTCGGCTCGTCGGCAAAGAGGATGCGCGGCGCCACGGCGAAAGCGCGGGCAATGGCGACGCGCTGCTGTTCACCGCCGGACAACTGGCGCGGGTAGTGCTGCATGCGCTCCGACAGGCCGACGCGCGACAGCCAGTCCGCCGCGCGGGAACCGGCATCCGTGCTGCCGGCGATCTCCAGTGGCAGGGCAACGTTTTCCAGCGCGGTCATGGCCGGCAGCAACTGGAAGGACTGGAACACGAAGCCGACGCGTCCGGCACGCACGCCGGCGCGCGCGTCCTCGTCGAGCGTGTCGATGCGGGTGCCGTTCAGCCAGGCCTCGCCGGTGCTCGGGGTGTCCAGCCCGGCGATCAGCGACAGCAGCGTCGACTTGCCCGAGCCGGAACTGCCGATGATGGCCACGGTCTCACCGGCACTGATGCGCAGTGACACGTCGTCGAGTATCAGCAGCGTGTCGTCGTTCACGCGCTTGCCAAGGTGGCGCGTGAGCACTACGGTTCCGGGGTCGGTCACTGTTGAGGAGTTCTGCATGCGGCGTTTCCTGGTGTTCTGCTGGACGTTGCTCGTCGCGGTTTTTTTCGCCGCGGGAGCGTCTGCCGGTACGGTGCTGGTCGTGGGTGACAGTATCAGCGCCGCCTATGGCATGCCACCGGACAAAGGGTGGGTGAAATTGCTGGAAAACCGAAGCGTTGAACAGGGCGTGTCGCACCGCGTGGTGAATGCCTCGGTGAGCGGTGACACCACCTCGGGCGGCCTCTCGCGCCTGCCGTCGCTGCTGCGGCAGCACAAGCCCTCGCTGGTGATCATCGGGCTCGGTGGCAATGACGGCCTGCGCGGCATGCCCTTGAAGAGCACGCGCGGCAACCTGACCGAAATGGTGAAGCTGTCACGCCGCGCCGGGGCACAGGTGGTGTTGCTCGGCATGGACATCCCGCCGAACTACGGGCCGAAGTACACGCGTGAGTTTCGCGAGATCTACCCGGCCATCGCCAGGGCACAGGGTGCCGCGCTGGTGCCGTCCTTCGTCGCGAAGGTGGGTACGGATCCGCAGATGATGCAGACCGATGGCATTCACCCGAACCAGTGGGCCCAGCCGGTGCTGCTGGATACCGTCTGGAAAGTTGCCGGGCCGCTGCTGAAGGCCGGCAATAAATGACGGCAGGCCGCTGTGCGAAGCGAAGGTGTCTCTTCGCTTCGCACAGGAGCGGCTGCAACCACGACGAAACGGACTGGATTGCCGGCGATCTTCAGCCTGAATCCTTCAGCAATGCCCCGATGCGGGCGATACAGGCATCCCGTTCGTGGTGCGGGAGCGGGCCGGTGGCCAGCCACTGGTACACCAGTTGCTGCCTTTCCTCGGCCGGACGTGCGCCGCGCAACGATGCCGCCAGCCGCGCGACCTGGCGGGCCATGCGTGCTTCGCCAAGTGCGGCCGGCGTCGGCAGGTCGCAGAGGATCTCGAGATCCAGGGTGAGCAGGGCGAGCGCTTCGGCGTTCGCCGCCAGCATGTCTGCTGCCGGCT
>JBKHWA010000038.1:0-17742 GCA_046566765.1 Gammaproteobacteria bacterium | reverse complement strand
GTCGGTGGTTGACCTCGCGAAAATGCCGCACCTGCTGGTGGCGGGCACGACTGGCTCGGGCAAGTCGGTCGGTCTCAACGCGATGCTGCTGTCGCTGATGTACAAGTCGACGCCCGAGCACGTGCGGTTGATCCTGATCGACCCGAAGATGCTCGAGCTGGCGGTCTACGACAACATTCCGCACCTGCTGACGCCGGTGGTCACCGACATGAAGGAAGCCGCCAGCGCGCTGCGCTGGGGCGTGGCCGAGATGGAGCGTCGCTACAAGTTGATGGCGGCGCTGGGCGTGCGCAACCTCGGCGGCTTCAACAAGAAGGTGCTGGACGCAAAGAAAGCCGGCGAGCCGATCCGCGATCCGCTGTGGAAGCCGCAGGAGAGCGTGACCGAGATGCAGGCGCCGGAACTCGCCACGCTGCCGTTCGTGGTCATCGGCGTCGACGAGTTCGCCGACATGATGATGGTGGTGGGCAAGAAGGTAGAAGAGTTGATCGCCCGTATCGCCCAGAAGGCGCGCGCGGCCGGCATCCACCTGATCCTCGCCACCCAGCGGCCTTCGGTGGACGTGATCACCGGCCTGATCAAGGCCAACGTGCCGTCGCGTATTTCCTTCCAGGTCAGTTCGCGCATCGACTCGCGCACGGTCATCGACCAGGGCGGCGCCGAGCAGTTGCTGGGTCACGGCGACATGCTTTACCTGCCGGTGGGTACCAGCGTGCCGGAGCGGGTGCATGGCGCTTTCGTTTCCGACGAGGAAGTGCACCGCGTCTGTGATGACTGGCGTCGCCGCGGCGCGCCGAACTACATCGAGGAAATCACCCGCCTGACCGACGAGGGTGGCGGTGGTTTCGGTGGCGGCGGCGATGGCGAGGAGGGCGGCGATCCCGAATCCGACCCGCTGTACGACCAGGCGGTGGCGTTCGTCATCGAGTCCGGCCGCGTTTCCATCTCTTCCGTGCAGCGCAAGCTGAAGATCGGCTACAACCGCGCGGCGCGACTGGTCGAGGCGATGGAATCCGCCGGGCTGGTCAGCGCCATGCAACCCAACGGCCAGCGCGAGGTCATACGTCCGGGCGGTTGATGCCGCCCGCTGCGTACCCGCCAGCCACTTCGAGGAATACCCGTGTCCCGTCTCCTGCTCGTGTTGATGCTGTCGCTGTCGTCGTTCGCTGCCCGGGCCGCCGAGCCGGTGGCGGAACTCGCCCAGTTGCTTGCCGCCGCGAAAAGTGTCGAGGCCAGGTTCGAGCAGACGGTCAGCGGTGCTGCTGGCCAGCCAGCCCAGCGTGCCAGCGGCGTGATGCACGTGGCGCGTCCGCAACTGTTCCGCTGGGACGTGAAGGTCCCGTTCGAGCAACTGATCATCGCCGACGGCAAGCAGGTGTGGGTGTATGACCCTGACCTGGCGCAAGCGGTGGTGCGGCCGTTCGATCGCCAGCTGGCCGATACCCCCGCGCTGCTTTTTTCCGGCGATGCGCAGAAGATCGGCGAGCGTTACGACGTGACCCTCGCCGGCAGCGATGGCGATGCCCGGCGCTTCCTGCTGAAGCCGCACGATGCCGAGGCGCTGTTCGAAAGCCTGCAGGTGAGTTTCCGCGGCGGCCGGCTGAGCGAGATGCTGCTGGTCGATTCACTGGGCCAGAAGACGACCATCGCCTTCAGCGACGTGAAACTCAACGGCAAGTCGCCGGCCTCCCTGTTCCGCTTCGAGCCGCCGGCCGGCACCGACGTCATTCGTGAAGGGTTCTGAGCAACAACCCGACCTGCTCGGTCGCGCCGACGACGCTGCCGGCGCGCCGCTGGCCGCACGCATGCGGCCACGCACGCTCGACGAGTACGTTGGCCAGGAACACCTGGTCGGCCCCGGCAAGCCGCTGCGCAAGGCCGTTGAATCCGGCCACCTGCACTCGTTGATCCTCTGGGGGCCGCCCGGCGGCGGCAAGACGACGCTGGCGCGCATGCTCGCCAGCGCGGTGGATGCACGTTTCGAGACATTGTCGGCGGTGCTCGCCGGCGTGAAGGACATCCGCGAGGTCGTCGAGCGTGCGAAGGTCGCCCTCGGGCAGGGAAGGCGCACGGTTCTCTTCGTCGATGAAGTGCACCGCTTCAACAAGGCACAACAGGATGCCTTCCTGCCGCACGTGGAAGACGGGCTGCTGACATTCATCGGCGCCACCACCGAGAATCCGTCGTTCGAGCTGAACGGCGCGTTGCTGTCACGGGCGCGCGTTTACGTGCTGAAGCCGATTCCGGAGGAGGCGCTGGCCTCGTTGCTCGGGCGCGCCCTGCGCGACCCGGAGCGTGGACTTGGCGCCCTGCATCTCGCGATCGATGACGACGCCCGTGGGCGGTTGTTGCTGGCAGCCGACGGCGACGCCCGCCGGCTGCTCAACCTGCTGGAGATCGCTGCCGATCTCGCCGAGGCCGGTGCCGACGGCGAGCGGCGCGTCAGCATCGCCACGCTGGAAGAAGTGCTGCGCACCGGTACCCGCCGCTTCGACAAGGGCGGTGACGCGTTCTACGACCAGATTTCCGCGCTGCACAAGTCGGTGCGCGGTTCCAGTCCCGACGCGGCGCTGTACTGGCTGGCGCGCATGCTCGACGGCGGCTGCGACGCGTTGTACATCGCCCGCCGGGTGGTGCGCATGGCCAGCGAGGATGTCGGCAATGCCGATCCGCGCGCGCTCGATGTCGCCATGGCGGCGTGGGACGTGCAGGAGCGCCTGGGCAGCCCGGAAGGCGAGCTGGCGATCGCGCAGGCCGTGGTCTACCTGGCGGTGGCGCCGAAGAGCAACGCGGTATACACCGCCTTCAACGCGGCAATGGATTACGTGAAGTCGCGCGGCAGCGAGGAGGTGCCGATGCACATCCGCAATGCGCCGACGAAACTGATGGGTGAGCTCGGCCACGGTGCCGGCTACCAGTACGCCCACGATTTTCCCGGCGCCTACGTTCCGGGCGAGAACTACCTGCCGGAAACGAGCCGCGATGCGCGCTTCTACCAGCCGGTCGAGCGCGGGCTGGAGCAGCGCATCGCCGAGAAGATGGCGCAGTGGCGTGAACTCGATGCCGCCAGCGACTGGCAGCGTTACGGCAAGCCGGGCCGGTCCCCGGGGAGAAAGGGGCGATGAACAACCTGGCGGTATTGCTGGCGGTGGCCTTCGGCGGCGCGATCGGCTCGGTCGGTCGGTACCTGGTCAGCGCCGTCTGGATGCCGGCGGCCGGGCCACATGCGTTGCCCTGGGGCACGCTGCTGGTGAATGTCGCCGGCTCGTTCCTATACGGGCTGCTGTTCGCCGTGCTGACGCAGTACCTGCCGGCCGGTGGTACACTCCGCGTCGCCTTGCTGGCCGGTTTTCTCGGCGGTTTCACCACTTTTTCCAGTTTTTCCTTCGAGACCGTCCGCCTGTTCCAGGAAGGCCAGCCGGGGCTCGCCATCGGTTACGTGCTGGCCAGCGTGCTCAGCTGCCTGCTTGCCGTCTGGCTCGGTCTCGCCCTCGTCAAACCGTAATCCCGGATTCTTCCCATGCTCGACCCGAAGCTGCTTCGTTCCGACCTCGAACTCGTCGCGCAAAAACTCGGCCGTCGCGGTTACGCGCTGGATGTCGCCGGCCTCGCCGCGCTGGAGGAACAGCGTCGCGAGATCCAGACCCGTGCGCAGAACCTGCAGACGGAGCGCAATGCCCGCGCCAAGGCCGTCGGCATTGCCAAGTCGAAGGGCGAGGACATCACGCCGCTGCTGGCGCAGTCGGAAGCGCTGGGCGCACAACTGGTGCAGGCCGAGGCGGAACTGAACGCGCTGCAGTCGCGCATCGAGAATGCGCACCTGCAGATTCCCAACATGCCGGACGACTCGGTGCCGGACGGCGCATCCGAGGCCGACAACGTCGAGGTGCGCCGCTGGGGTGCGCCCCGCAAGTTTGATTTTCCGGTACAGGACCACGTCGCGCTGGGCGAAGGCTTCGACCCGGCGAAGGCGGCGCTCGATTTCGAGCGCGCGGCGAAGATTTCCGGCTCGCGCTTCTCGGTGATGCGCGGCCAGCTGGCGCGCCTGCACCGCGCGCTGATCCAGTTCATGCTGGACACCCATACCGCCGAGCACGGCTACCAGGAGGTCTACGCACCTTACCTCGTGGGCCCGCAGGCATTGCGCGGCACCGGCCAGTTGCCGAAGTTCGAGGAAGACCTGTTCAAGCTGCGTGGCGAGCGCGAGCTGTACCTGATCCCGACCGCGGAAGTGCCGGTCACCAACCTGGTGGCCGACGAGATCGTCGATGCCGCGCAATTGCCGATCCGCTGGGCCTGCCACACGCCGTGCTTCCGCTCGGAGGCCGGCTCCGGCGGCCGTGACATCCGTGGCCTGATCCGCCAGCACCAGTTCGAGAAGGTCGAGCTGGTGCAACTGGTGAAGCCGGAAGATTCGATGGCCGCGCTGGAGCAGCTCACCGGCCATGCCGAGAAAATCCTGCAGAAACTGGAATTGCCATACCGCGTGGTCGCGCTCTGCGCCGGCGACATGGGCTTCTCGTCCTGCAAGACCTACGACATCGAGGTCTGGGTGCCGTCGCAGGACACCTACCGCGAGATTTCCTCCTGCTCCAATTTCCGCGACTTCCAGGCCCGCCGCATGCAGGCACGCTACAAGGACGCGCAGATGAAGAAGCCGGAACTCCTGCACACGCTCAATGGCTCCGGCCTCGCGGTCGGCCGCACGCTGGTGGCGATCCTCGAGAACTGCCAGAACGCCGACGGCACCGTCACCATCCCGGCGGTGCTGCGCGGCTACATGGGCGGCCTGGAAAAAATCGGCTGACCATCGCCGGACAAGTCACCATGGATTTCCTGCCGGTCAACCTCGATCTCAAGGGCAAGCCGGTGCTGGTGGTCGGTGGCGGCGCCATCGCCCTGCGCAAGGCGGAGTTGCTGGCGCGGGCGCAGGCGGTGGTGCAGGTGGTGGCACCGGAAATCCGCGCCGAACTCGTGGCACTGGCTGATGGCAGTGGCGGCGGGGCGATCCGTGGCCGGTACGATGGCGCGCAACTTGCCGGCAAGTTGCTGGTGGTGGCTGCCACCGATGACAACACCGTCAATGCGCAGGTTTCGCGCGACGCGCAGGCGCGAGGCGTGCTGGTCAATGTCGTCGACCAGCCAGCACTGTGCACGTTTATTTTCCCGGCGATCGTCGATCGTTCGCCGGTGATCATCTCGGTCTCCAGCGGCGGCGCCGCACCGGTACTGGCGCGGCTGGTGCGGGCGCGGATCGAGACCCTGATTCCCGCGGCCTACGGCCGGCTGGCCGCGCTGGCCGCGCGCTTCCGCGTGCCGGTGAAGGAAAAGCTGCACAGCGGCGATGCCCGCCGCCGGTTCTGGGAAAGCGTGCTTTCCGGCACGGTGGCCGAGCGCGTATTCGCCGGCCAGGATGCGCAGGCCGATGCGTTGCTGGTGCGCGCGCTCGACGCTGCCGCGCGGCGCGAAGACAACCCGGTAGGCGAGGTTTACCTGGTCGGTGGCGGCCCGGGCGATCCCGATCTGCTCACCTTCCGTGCGCTGCGACTGATGCAGCAGGCGGATGTCGTGCTGTACGACCGGCTGGTGTCGCCCGGCGTGCTGGACCTGGTGCGGCGCGACGCCGAGAAGATCTACGTTGGCAAGAAGCGCGATGACCATGCGGTGCCGCAGGAAGGCATCAACGCCTTGCTGGTGCGACTGGCGCAGGAAGGCAAGCGCGTTTGCCGGCTGAAGGGCGGCGACCCGTTCATCTTCGGACGCGGTGGCGAGGAGATCGAGGACCTGGTCGACGCCGGCATCCCGTTCCAGGTGGTGCCGGGCATTACCGCAGCGGCCGGTTGTGCTGCCTATGCGGGCATTCCGCTGACCCATCGCGCGCATTCGCAGTCGGTACGTTTCGTTACCGCGCACATGAAAACCGGCAAGCCGGAGCTCGACTGGAAAAATCTTGCCGCTGCCAACGAGACGCTTTGTTTCTACATGGGGCTGGTCACGCTGCCGGTGCTGTGCACGGAGCTGGTCAGGGCGGGCATGCCGGCGACGATGCCGGTGGCGCTGGTCGAGCGCGGCACCACGCCGGAGCACCGGGTGCATATCGGCACGCTGGCCACCATCGAGTCGGTGATTGCCGGCCGTGACGTGCACGCGCCGACGATGATCATCGTCGGCACGGTGGTGACGCTGCACGAGAAGTTGGCCTGGTACCGGCCGGAGGCCGGTTAAGAACGGTGTACCGGCCGGAGGCCGGTTAAAAACGGCGTACAGGCCGAAGGCCGGTTGATATATTCGCGCGCCGGGCAAGCGCTCTGCCGCCGGCTGGCTCGGGCGGTGTGTTTCCGGCCGTCGCTACCGCTCCTCGCCGGATAACACACCACCCGGCCGCGCCGGTGCGATAACGCAGCCGGCGCGCCAGCACAGCCCGCGCGCTTTGCCTAGATCCGGGTGCGGTCGCGCTGTTGCCAGTACTGTTCGGCGAGCCGTTGCGCGGCAGCCGGCGAACCGGCGCGACCGGCCAGGTGCAGCGCCATCGCCACGGTGCCGGTGATCGCGGCGACGCCGTATTCATGCTCCTGCTCGCCACGCCAGACGCGCTGCAGGACGGCGAGATCCAGCGCGTCTTCCTTTTCCTGCCGCTGCGCGAACAGTGCCGGCCATTCCTCGCTGAACATCCGGCCTTGCGGATGCGTATCGTCGATCACCGCACGCAGCACGGCGGTAATCGCATCGGGGCGGCGCTCGGTTTCCCCGGCTTCGCCTTTCATCACGGCGAGATGCCGGTAGCCGAGCAGCAGCGCGGCTTCCTGGTGGATCGGGCGATAACTCGGATGAAAGATGCCGTGGAACACGTGCGGCGCGTCCGCCGGGTTAAGCAGGCGGGCGAGGGTGTGTACCGGCGAGCGCAGGCCGAGGACGTTGCGCAGGTCGATGATGTCGGCCAGCGGCGGCGACATCACCCGCAGCGGCAGGTAGGCAAAGTTTTCGCGGTCCAGGCGGTCGGCGGCATCGGCGAACGAAGCGGCGACACCGATGCCCAGTGACTCGAGTGCCTGCTCGCTGTAGACACGGTTCAGCGTGTGGCCGCCGGCGCCATGCATGAGCACGCGCAGGCCGTTGCGCGCCAGCAGTCGCGCGGCGAGCAGGTACCAGGGCAGGTGGTTCTTCTTGCCGGCGTAGGAGGCCCAGTCGAGGTCGGCACGCAGCCGGCGACGATCCGGGCTCATCGTCTCGCGTGCGGCGCGCACGAAGCCGGCGATCTCCTCGCCGGTTTCTTCCTTTACCCGCAGCAGCACCAGGAACGCGCCGAGCTGCACGTCGAGCACCTCGCCGCGCAGGATCATCGACATCGCGGCGAACGCTTCCTGTTCATCCAGCGCCCGCGAACCCTTGCGACCCTTGCCGAGGATGCGCACGTACTGTGCAAAGGGATGCTCGAAATCCCGGTACTGGTTGCCGGTCACGTGTGCCTCACAGGCAGTTGGCCGGCCGCGGCAGGCCGGCGATGCGGGCGACGACCAGCGCCGGGCTCTGCGCGGGATGGCGGGCAGAGGAGAAACGCTGCATCAACCACGCGCTGTTGCCCTTGTCGGTGCCGAGTGCGCGACCGACGGCTTTCACCAGCACGCGGGTGGCCGGCGAGATGCGGTACTCGGCGTGGAACGCGCGGATCACGTCGATCACCTGCCAGTGCTCGGCGGTGAGCGCGATGCCCTCGTCGGCAGCGATGGCGGTAGCCACGTCGCGGTCCCAGTCGGCGAGCGACTTCAGGTAGCCGTCGCCATCGCGGGCGATGGTGCGGCCGTTCACCTGCAGGTCGTTGCCCATGGCTTGCTCAGAACCAGCTGACGACGCGGGCATGTTGCTCGGTCAGCGCGACGAAGCCGTCATCGCTGACCGCCTGCGCCGGGCAGCCCGCGTCCGGCTGCAGCCCGCGGGCAGCCAGGTCGGGCGACAGCAGGTGCACGTGCACGGCCTGCTGCCGCGCCTGCGCCAGCAATCCGCGTGCCTTCTCGCCGCCGGCAGCGGCGTACACGCCGTCCTGCAGCAGCAGCACGGCATCGCCGGCGCTGGCGGCGCGCAGGCAGTCGGCCAGTGCATTGCCGGCCCAGGGCGAAGTGAAAACGAGATGAAGGCTGCTCATGTCAGAAGGTCAGCACGCGGTCGTACCCGCACAGCAGGGCGCGGATGCCGTCGTCGTCGAGCAGTTGCACGCCCGGCAGCAACCGCGCGCGGTCGATGCCTCGCTCGGCGAGCGCGCCGGCATCGGCAAAAACCTGCTCGATATCGTATTCGGGAAGCGCGCCAACGACCGGGGCAACCGGCACGGCGCCGGTCGCCGCGGCTTGCTGGCCGGCCAGCAGTTGCCAGACCCCGTCGCCGCTGAACAACACTGCCAGACGCGGCATGAAGGCGGAGAACAGCAGCGCCGCATCCAGCGCCTCGCGGGCACGCAGGCTGCCGGCCGGGGCAGAGCGAACCAGGAACAGCACGCTGCTCATGCCGCACCGCCGAAGGTCAGCAGGCGATCGCAGCCGAGTGCCGCGTCCGCCAGCTGGCCAAGGCCGGCGAGGGTGAAGGCGGCATCGAGGTTGGCGGCGGGTTTGCCGTAGCGATCGCGTTCGCCCTCGTCGAGCAGGCCGCGCCGCAGCGCGGCGGCGATGCACACAACCAGCTCGGTGCCATGGGCGCTGGCGAATGCGCGCCAGTCGGCGCGCCAGTCGCGCTCGTCCTGCGGCGGCACCGCCAGCGCGCTGCCGGCGAGTACGCCGTCGCCGTAGAAAAACACCCGCGTCACCGCGTGGCCGCGCGCCACCGCCGCCTGTGCAAACCGCAACGCGCTGCCAGCGGCGGCACGGCTGTCGGGGGCGTCGAGGACGAGCAGGGCATAACGCATGGGCGGGCCGGGTGTCGGGTGCGGGGCGGGCGCCATGATAGCGCGGCCGCACCGGGGATCGTCGTTGCCGGCGCTTTCCTTGGAGCCGGACGCCACCTTGGTTATGCTGTGCGCCGCACGACTGCGGAGGGGTGGCAGAGTGGTCGATTGCATCGGTCTTGAAAACCGACGGCCTCGCAAGAGGCCCGTGAGTTCGAATCTCACCTCCTCCGCCATTTTCCCATCCAGCCGCCGGCGAACGTCGTGACCCTCTCGTCGATTCCCGGCCTGCTTCAGGAAGCGATTGGCCACCAGCGCGCGGGGCGCCTGCCGCAGGCAGAAGCCCTGTACCGGCAAGTGCTGGCCATGTCGCCCGACCATCCCGACGCGCTGCACCTGCTGGGCACGCTGGCGCTGCAGGCCAGCCGGCCGGACATGGCCATTCCCCTGATCGAGCGCGCGATCGCGTTGCGGCCGGCCGCGCCGATGTTCTGCAACCTCGGGATCGCCCTGCGCGCGCTGGGGCGCTACGAGGAGGCGGCCGGGCAATTCCGCCGCGCCATCGCCCTCGAGCCGGGCAACGTGCTCGCCCATGCCTGGCTGGGGCAGACACTGCAGCAGGGGCTGGGCCAGCCGGCGGCCGCGGTGGCGAGTTACCGGCAGGCGCTGGCGCTGAAGCCGGATCATGTCGAGGTACACAACAACCTCGGCATGGCACTCAAGGACCTCGGGCAACTCGACGACGCCGTGGCGCATTTCCGCGCGGCGATCGCGCTGCGCCCGGACTGGCTGGAGGTCCGCAGCAACCTGCTGCTGGTGCTGAGTTTTCATCCCGGCTGCACGCCGGCCGAGTACCTCGCGGAAGCGCGCGCCTACGGCGCGCTGGCGGCGTCCCGGGCCAAGCCTTACACGCACTGGCTGACGGCGGCGCCGGGTGCCGGTCGCGGGCCGCTGCGGGTGGGCATGGTTTCCGGTGACCTGCAGAATCACCCGGTCGGCTATTTTCTCGAGGCGATCCTGCCGCACATCGATCGCTCCCGGATCGCGCTGCATGCCTATCCCACCAAGTTGCAGGCCGATGAACTCACCGGGCGGATCCGGCCGTTATTTGCCGGCTGGAACCCGATCGCCGGCATGAGCGACGAGCAGGCCGCGCGCAGGATCCACGACGACGGCATCGACCTGTTGCTCGATCTTGCCGGCCACACCGCCTGGAACCGGTTGCCGTTGTTTGCCTGGAAGCCGGCGCCGGTGCAGGCCAGCTGGCTGGGTTATTTCGCCAGCACCGGCGTGGCGGCGATCGATTTCCTGGTCACCGACCGGACCTCGGTGCCGGACGCGGCGCGCGCGTTTTTCTCCGAGCAACTGTGGTACCTGCCCGAGACCCGCCTGTGTTTCGCACCGCCCCGGCCGGCTCCGGAACCGTCGGCGCTGCCGGCGCTGCACAACGGTTTCGTCACCTTCGGCAGTTTCCAGGGCATGGCGAAAATCCGCGACGAGGTGCTGGCGCTGTGGGCGCGGGTGCTGCGGGCGGTTCCCGGCGCGCGCCTGCGCCTGCAGAACAAGGAAGCCGCCGACCCGCAGATGCAGCAGCAACTGCTGGAAAAGCTCGAGCGGCTGGGCGTGGAGCGGGAGCGGGTGGCGCTGGCCGGCCCGACGGATCGCGCGCACTATCTCGCGGCGTACGCCGCGGTCGACATCGTCCTCGACACGTTTCCCTATCCCGGCGGTGCAACCACGTGCGAAGGGCTGTGGATGGGCGTGCCGACGCTGACGCTGGCGGGCAACACGCTGCTGGCGCGGCAGGGCGCCAGCCTGCTGGATGCAGCCGGACTGCCGGCGTGGATCGCGCGGGACGAAGACGATTACGTGGCGCGTGCCGCGCGCCTTGCCGCGGACACCGCTGCCCTTGCACAGTTGCGGGCGTCACTGCGCGACCGGTTACCCGCTTCACCCTTGATGGATGCGCGCCGGTTTGCCGGCCACCTCGAATCCGCATTGCTGGGCATGGCGAGCCGGCAGTGTCCCGATCCCACCTCTTCGATGCCGGGAGTTACCTCGTGAAAAAAGTCCTCAACGTCGGCGGCAACAACAAGGCCATCCCGTTGCCATCGGTCTATGCCGGCTGGGAGCACGTGCTGCTGGACATCGATCCGCGCGGCAATCCCGACGTCGTCTGCGATGCCCGCGAGCTCGCCACCTTGCCGCCGGCAACCTACGATTCCGTTTATTGCTCGCACAACCTCGAGCATTACTACCACCACGATGCCCGCAAGGTGCTGGCCGGTTTCCGGCACGTGCTGCGGCCGGAAGGTTTCGCGCTGGTCCGGGTGCCGGACATGATGGCGCTGTTCCGCACCACGCTGGAGAAGGGACTCGACATCGACGACGTGCTGTACCAGTCGCCGGCCGGCCCGATCACCGTGCGCGACTTCATCTACGGTTTCGGTGTCGAGATCGAACGCAGCGGCAACGATTTCTTTGCCCACAAGACCGGGTTTTCGTCGAAGTCGCTGGTCGCCATCCTGCAGGGCAGCGGGTTCCCGTACATCTATCTCGGCGCCAGCAACCTGGAGATCAACGCCTTCGCGTTCACCCGTTTGCCCGACGACGACACCATGCGGCAGCTCGGGCTGCCGGTGAAGCGCTGATCCACGGCTGATCCCCGCCGGACGCACTGCCCATGGACATGGAGCTGCAGGCACTGCTCACCCACCTGGTCGAAACGACCTGGCCGCAGTTGCTGGGCGTCGCCGGCGTGACGATGACGCTGGCGGCGACCGTGCACCTTGCCGTCACCAAGCGCAACGTGCAGTCGCGCGCCGGCTGGATGGCAATCGTCTGGCTGGTACCGATCCTCGGCGTGCTGCTGTACCTGCTGTTCGGCGTCAACCGCATCCGTCGCCGCGCGGTCGCCTTGCACCGGCGGACGATCCTGCCGCCGAACACCGCGGCGGTGGTGCCGGTGGCGAACGGCGAGTTGCCGGCCTCGCTGCGGGCGATCGACCGCATCGTCAGCCAGGTGACCGACCGGCCGCTGCTGGCCGGCAACGAAGTCGTCGCCTACGAGAGCGGCGGCGAAGCCTGGGAAGCGATGATCGCCGCCATCCACGGCGCGTGCCGGTCGGTGTCGCTGTGCACCTACATCTTCGACAACGACGAGCTCGGGCGGCGCGTGGTCGCCGCGCTTGCCGCCGCGCAGGCGCGCGGCGTCGAGGTACGGGTGCTGATCGACGCAGTCGGCCTGCGCTATTCGTGGTTCAACCCGGTGGACCGGCTGCTGGCGGCTTCCGGGGTGCGCGTGGCGCGCTTCCTGCCGCCGCGATTCCTGCCCTGGCACCTGCCTTACGCCAACCTGCGCAACCACCGGAAGATCGTGGTGGTCGATGGCGTCACCGCGTTTACCGGCGGCATGAACGTGCGGCATGGCCACGTGCTGTCGGCGCACGATGCCGGCGCCATCCTCGACCTGCACTTCTGCCTGCGCGGGCCGGTGGTGGCGCAGGTGCAGCGGCAGTTCCAGGAGGACTGGTTGTTCGCCGCCGGCGAGTTGCTCGGCGGTGACGCCTGGTTTCCGCCGCTCGATGCCGTCGGCGACACGCTGGCACGCGGCATCAGCGACGGCCCCGACGAGGACGCCGACCGCCTGCTGTGGGCCTACCTCGCCGGCATCCTCGGCGCGCGGGAATCGCTTTACATCCTGACGCCGTATTTCGTGCCGGAACCCGAACTGCTGATGGCGCTGCGCGCGGCGGCGATGCGTGGCGTCGACGTGGTGATCGTGTTGCCGGAAAACAGCAACCTGGCGCCGGTCGACTGGGCCACCAGCGGCCCGCTCGACGAATTGCTGGCCAGCGGTTGCCGCGTGTTCCTGTCGCCGCCGCCGTTCGACCACGGCAAGCTGTTCCTGGTCGACGACAGCTGGTCGCTGCTTGGCTCGGGCAACTGGGACCCGCGCAGCCTGAAACTGAATTTCGAGTTCCAGGTGGAATGCTACGACCCGGCGCTGGGGCGGCGCCTGCGCTACACCGTCGAACAGCGCCTGGCGCGGGCGCGGGAACTGACGCTGGCGGAACTGCGGTCGCGGCCGTTCCTGGTACGCCTGCGCGACGGTCTGGCCGGGGTTTTCACGCCGTACCTGTGACGGTCGTTCCGGGGCGGGAGCTTGTGCGAGAATGCGCACATCGTGTTCCTCCCGGGGCGACTTTCCGGCCATGCCGGCGGTGATTAACGTGCCTGCCGGCCGCCACCGGAAACGGCAACGCCAACACGAAAACAACGGGCAGGACGCTGGAGAGTTTCATGGCCATCAAGGTACTGGTAGTCGACGATCACGACCTGGTTCGCATCGGCATCAGCCGGATGCTGGGCGATGTCGAGGGCATCAAGGTGGTGGGGCAGGCCGCCAGCGGCGAGGAAGCGGTACGGCTGGTACGCGAACTGTCGCCGGACGTGGTGTTGATGGACGTGCAGATGCCCGGGATCGGTGGCCTCGAAGCCACCCGCAAGATCCAGCGGATCGACGAGGGCATCCGGGTGATCGCGGTCACCGTCTGCGACGAGGAGCCGTTCCCGTCGCGCCTGCTGAAAGCCGGTGCTGCCGGCTATCTCACCAAGGGTGCCGACCTGCAGGAAATGGTGCGCGCCATCCGGGTGGTGAGTGTTGGCCAGAAATACATCAGCGCGGAAATCGCCCAGCAGATGGCGCTCAAGCCATTCAAGGACGAGCAGGCGTCGCCGTTCGACCAGCTCTCCGAGCGCGAACTGCAGATCAGCATCATGGTGGTGAACTGCCAGAAGGTGCAGGAGATCTCCGACAAGCTTTGCCTGTCGCCGAAGACCGTCAACAGCTACCGCTACCGGATTTTCGAGAAACTCGGCATCGATTCCGATGTCGAGCTGACCTTGCTGGCGGTACGCCACGGGCTGGTGGATGCCCGGGTCGCCAGCGGCGCCGCCTGAACCAGCCGGGCCACGCATGAACGATCAGTCGCCGGACGATGGCGATGCGGCCGCTGACGGGATTGATGCCGGTACTGACGGCACTGGTGATGGCCCGGCCATCCCGGACGCCGGCGCGGTAAATCCCGGGGACTTCGACGCCCGCGACTTCCTCCGCAACTGCAGTCGCTTGCCCGGCGTCTACCGGATGTACGCCGCCGACGGCGAGCTGCTGTACGTCGGCAAGGCAAAGAACCTGCGCAATCGCCTTGGCAGTTACTTCCAGAAGAACCCCGGCTCGATCAAGACCGAGGCGCTGGTCAAGCGCATCGCCGCCATCGAGACGACGATCACCGCCACCGAGACGGAAGCGCTGCTGCTGGAGCAGCAACTGATCAAGGACAACCACCCGCCGTACAACATCCTGCTGCGCGACGACAAGTCGTACCCGTACATCCAGATCACCACCGCCGACGAGTTTCCGCGCATCACGTTCTACCGCGGCTCACGCAAGGCGCCGGGGCGGTTCTTCGGACCGTTTCCCAGCTCGCTGGCAGTACGCGAGACGCTCAACCTGATCGAACGGATTTTCCGCATCCGCACCTGCGAGGACAGCTTTTTCCGCAATCGCTCCCGGCCCTGCCTGCAGTACCAGATCAAGCGTTGCAGCGGGCCTTGCGTCGGCATGATCAGCGGCGAGGAATACGCGCAGGATGTCCGCCACCTGCTGATGTTCCTCGAGGGGCGCAGCGACGTGATCACCGGCGAGCTGGTAGCGGCGATGGAGCGGGCGAGTGCCGCCCTGGACTTCGAGCAGGCAGCGGAGTTGCGGGACCGCATCGCCGCGCTGCGCCACGTGCAGGAAACGCAGACGGTGGCGCGCGAGGGCGGCGAGGCGGACATCATCGCGGTCGCGGCCCAGCCGGGTGGCAGTTGCGTGGCCGTGTTGTTCGTGCGCGGTGGCCGCGTGCTCGGCAGCAAAACCTTCTTTCCCAACGCCGGCGATACCGATGCCGCAGCGTTGCTCGGCGAGTTCCTGCCGCAGTTCTACCTCGGTGCCGGCGAGGGCGGGCGCGACCTCCCGCGCGAGGTGATCCTGTCGGACGACGCCGACGGTACCGATGCGTTGTCCGAGGTGCTGGCCACACAGGCGGGCTACCGGATCCGCTTCACCAGCAGCGTGCGCGGCGATCGTGCGGCGTGGTTGCGACTCGCGCGGACCAATGCGCAGCAGGCGCTGGTCTCCCACCTCGCCAGCCGGCGCAACCTGCGGCAACGGCTGGAATCGCTGAGTGCCGCGCTGGCATTGCCGGCGCCGCCGATGCGCATCGAGTGCTTCGACATCAGTCATACGATGGGCGAGGGCACCGTCGCCTCCTGCGTGGTATTCGACCCGGAGGGCCCGGTGCGGCGCGAATACCGTCGTTTCAATATCGAGGGCATCACCCCGGGCGACGACTATGCGGCGATGGAGCAGGCGTTCCGGCGGCGCTATACACGGCTCAAGGAGGAGGGCGCCGCGCTGCCGGACCTGGTGCTGATCGACGGTGGCGCCGGCCAGCTGGCGAAGACCGTCGCGGTGGCGGACGAGTTGCAACTGGAAGGCGTGCAGCTGGTGGGCGTGGCGAAAGGGCCGTCACGCAAGGCCGGGCTGGAAGCGCTGCACCTGGCCGCCGGCGGCGCGCCGGTGGTGCTGCCGCCGGACCATCCCGGCTTGCTGCTGATCCAGCAGGTGCGGGACGAGGCGCACCGGTTTGCCATCGCCGGCCACCGGGCGCGGCGGGCGAAGAAGCGGTCGGAGTCGCCGCTGGAGAACGTGCCGGGGATCGGACCCAAGCGCCGTCGCCTGTTGCTCAACCACTTCGGTGGCTGGCAGCAACTCGACCGCGCCAGTGCCGCCGACATCGCCCGGGTGCCCGGCATCGACGCGCGCCTGGCCGAGGTCATCTACCGGACGCTGCATCCGGCCTGACGCAGGTTCCTGCACACGCGTTCCGCTATACTGGCCGCCGCTCGCCGGAAGAAGTCCAGGTATGGCCACGCCACGCAAATCCCTGTTCAACATTCCCACCATGCTGACATTGGCGCGGATCGCGCTGATCCCGCTGTTCGTGGGCATTTTTTACCTGCACTCGTGGTGGGGCAACATGATGGCCGCGGCGATCTTCCTCATCGCCGGCATCACCGATTACCTCGACGGCTACCTCGCCCGCCGGCTGAACCAGTCGACGCGTTTTGGCGCGTTCCTTGATCCGGTGGCGGACAAGTTGATGGTGGCGGCGGCGCTGGTGCTGCTGGTCGAGTACCACGCCAACCCCTGGCTGGCGATCCCGGCGATCGTGATTATTTCCCGGGAAATCGCCGTCTCCGCGCTGCGCGAGTGGATGGCCGAGATCGGTGCGCGTGGCGCGGTGGCGGTATCGTGGATCGGCAAGGTGAAGACCGTCATGCAGATCACCGCGATCACCTTGCTGCTGGCCTTCGAGCCGCAATTCGAGGCCGGGCGGAAGATGGTGTTCACGCCGTTTTTCGTCTTCAACTACGTGCTGCTGTACATCGCCACTGCGCTCACGCTGTGGTCGATGCTGTTGTACCTGCGGGCAGCGTGGCCGCACCTGCGCGACGATTGAGGGTCGGCGGTTTGCTTGACAGGTCGCGGTCCGCGGCTAGAATGGCAGGCTCTTTGCGGGAATAGCTCAGTTGGTAGAGCACGACCTTGCCAAGGTCGGGGTCGAGGGTTCGAGTCCCTTTTCCCGCTCCAGATTCAAGGAAAACCCCGGTTCCCGAGCCGGGGTTTTTTTCTGGGGTGAAGCGCATCTGCCCGTGCCTCACCCGTATCCCATATGGCTGGGTGGCAGAGTGGTCATGCAGCGGACTGCAACTCCGCGTACGCCGGTTCAATTCCGACCTCAGCCTCCATCTTCGAGCAGTACGGGTCCGACCCCAGGGCCTGCCTGCCCCGGCAGCGCCCGGAACCCGTGAAGGCGATACCGCCGCAGGACCCGCCCGGGTGGCGAAACGGGTAGACGCAAGGGACTTAAAATCCCTCGGGGGCAACCCCATGCCGGTTCGAGCCCGGCCCCGGGCACCAAATAAATCAATGGGTTACTTGTTCTTGCCGGAATTGCCGCGCAGGGGCTGGTTAAAATTCGCACACCTGGTATCCGTTCGGTATCCGTTGGGCGAGGGCTGCTCGTGATCACTCGCCCGCCGGCCGCTCGGTGACAACCAGCCAACATCTACTGCTGCACTGCCGGTGCAAAACCGATTGCCCGTGCCGCGCCGTCCCGCTTCAGGGCGACTTCCTCGCGAAGCATGTTGAGCAGCCGCTGCGGATCCGAGATTTCGAGGATCTCCGCCCTCGCTTTCACCACCCGGAAATCTCCCGGCGTCAGCCGGTCGAGGCGGGTGATTTCTGCCGGCGGCTCCGCGTGCAGGAAGTGCCTGAACGCGTGGATGGTCTGCCCAGGCAGCAAGTAGTCGAACCGGGCCTTGAAGGTGAACCGCCGCATGGCGGCCCGGTCCAGCCCATCCATGAGGTTCGTCGTGAACGCGTAGGGCAGGGGATGCTGCTCCATCCAGGTCAGCATCTCGTTGACCTGGGTGACCTCCCAGCTGTGGTTTGCCGCTCCGCGTTCCCGCAGCAGCGAGTCGGCCTCATCCACGATCAGGAAGGCTTTCCGGTCGACAGCCTCGGCAAACATCGCCGCGATGTTGTGCTCCGATTGACCAACAAACATGCCCAGCAAATCCGAGGCCCGGCGCACCAGCACTTCCATGCCGAGTGATGCCGCCAGGTAGCGCGCGTAGGCGCTCTTGCCGGTGCCGGGCGGGCCGTAGAGGCAAAGGCTGAAGTTCCTGTCGCGTGCCCGGAGCATGGCCGACGTTAACTCGGCTACCGGTTGCGCGCAGTTCACCAGCGACTGGTC
>JBKHWA010000037.1:0-2927 GCA_046566765.1 Gammaproteobacteria bacterium | reverse complement strand
GAGCCATGAACACGGCGATGTTGGCCTGCGAACCGGCATGCGGCTGCACGTTGGCGTAGTCGGCGCCGAACAGTTGCTTCGCGCGGTCGATGGCCAGTTGCTCGACGATGTCGACGTACTCGCAGCCGCCGTAGTAGCGCTTCTGCGGGTAACCCTCGGCGTACTTGTTGGTCAGCACCGAGCCCTGGGCCTCCAGCACGCGCGGGCTGGTGTAGTTCTCCGAGGCGATCAGCTCGATGTGGGCTTCCTGGCGCTGCTTCTCGCCACGCATGGCGTTGTACAGGTCGGCGTCGTAGGAAGCGATCGTCATGTCTTTGCTGAACATCGGGAGGACCTCGGCGGGCGCGTGATCGGGGTGGCGGGAAGGGCTCGAACGGCGGCGCATTCTAACGGATATGGCCACCGGATATGGGGGCGCCGGGGCCGCCCCTGCCCCGGATGTAGTGGTTGCCCGCCAACCGGCCGGCCAGGGGCCGGGACGTCAGCGCACCGGCGCCTTGCGCGTGCCCTTCAGCCCGACCTCGACGCGGCGGTCCGGCGCCAGGCAGCTGATGAGGTCGCAGCGCACCAGGTCGCCCGGGCAGTCGTCCGGCGCCGTCACCGGCCGGGTGGAGCCGACGCCGCGGGCGACGATGGCGTCGGCAGAGACGCCGGCATCGACCAGCACCTGGCGAACGGCATCCGCCCGGCGCTTCGACAGCAGCAGGTTGTCCTTCTCGTTGCCGATGCGATCGGTGTGGCCGGTGATCTCCACCTGCACGCCCTCGATGCCCCACATCCGGATGTAGGCGGCGAGGTTCTCGACGGCTTCCTTGCCGGCGGGGGTCAGGCGGTACTTGCCGAAGAAGAACGCGGCGTCGGTGTTGAGCACCACCGGCTTGCTGGTGAAATCGTTCAGCGCCGGCACCGGTGCCGGCACGGGCGCCGGTGCGGCAGCCGCAGCGTCGGCTTCCGTCGCGACGGGTTCGGCGACCGCCCCGGCAGCCGGCGACGTTGCCGCTTCCGGGGCGCCGGCCGGCGCCACCGCTGCCAGCGCCAGCTCCAGTTCACGTTGCCGCTGCTGGTTCTCGCGCACCACCGCCGGGTCGCATTCCTCGATCGCCAGTACCGGCCGCCACTCGGCGGTACGCCAGCACTGGCCGTGCGCGTTCTTCAGCGGACCGCCGGCCGGCGCGGTGAGATAGCCGGGAACGGGTTCCGGCGCCGGCACGCCGGGCAGGCCCGATTCCAGCGGCCTCGTCTGGCAGCCGACCAGCGCCAGCATCAACAGCGCGGGCAAAACGCGCGCGGAAAACGACGGGAGGATTTTCATCTCGTTCACCACCGGATATTCAGGCTGCCGAGCACCGATTGCTCGCTGGTGTCGCCGCCGAAACTGCCCTGGTAACCGAGCCAGAGCGCCACGTTGCGCGCGAGGTACCACTCGCCGCCGAGCGCCGTTGCCAGCGCGGGCGAATCGTTCGGCGCCGTTTGCACCTGGAACTGCACGTTGCTGCCGATGAACTGCGCGGCCTGCGTCAGCTGCATGTCGCCGAACGGCTGCAGCAGCGCCAGCGACGCCTGCACCTGCGCCCAGCGTCCGCCGCCGAGCAACCACGGGCGCGAGGTCTCGATGCCGACGCCAACCTGTCCGGAATCGGCATCGGTCGCCGCCACGTCGAGCGCCGCCGCGCCGCCGCTTTCCCGCCAGGCATCGGTCGCCAATTGCTGCAGCAACAGTTGCGCGTACGGACGCAACGCCCAGTCGCCCGCCTGCCGGGAGACTCCGAGCTCGGCGGACACCGACACCGCCTGCGAAGACGCGGTTGCCGTCAGCGGGCCTCCGACCGGCACCCGGCGATCGATATCGCTGTCGGTGCCCACCCAGCCCAGCGCGAACTTCAGGTGCGTCGGGCCGGACAGGTCCCAACGACCGTACACACCGGCGTGGGTGCCATCGAGGCTGCCGTCGGCGTCGCGGTTGTCGTACTCGAACGAACCGCTGCCCTGGCCGACGGCGAAGCCGAGGATGAAATCGTCGCTCCAGTAACCATCGAAGCCGAGCGTCAGCAGGGTGCCGTCAACCTGTGTTCCGGCGTTGCCGATCGTGCTGTCGACCTGCTCCGAGCGTGACAACTGCTGCGCTTCCAGCCACAGCCCGTCGACGCGCGATACCGGCGCCGCGTGCAGCACCGCATCCAGGGCCGCGCCGCGCCGTGGCGGCGACGACATCTCCGGCGGCGACGGCGCCTGCCCCTGCGCCAGCGCCGCCACGCCGCTGCCTGCCCAGTCGTCGGCCGGACCGCGCGACGCAAGGCCGAGCCGGCTGCCGCGCCGCTGCAGCACGCGCGCGAAAACGTTGGCGTAGCCACTTGTCATCAGGGGCACCGCCAGCAGGCTGTCGCCGTTCAGCGCATCGAACGCCGTGCGCGCCTGGGCCGCGGTCAGCGCGGTCACGTAATCGACGACCTCGTTGCCCGCCGGCATCTGGCCAAGCGCGCCGGCAACCGCCTGCTGGTTGCGGGTGAGCGTCACGGTGACGAAGCCGGTGCTGTTTCGCGTCAACAGCAGGTCGGCGTAATCGCCGCCGTACTCGACATCGGCGGACAGGAACGCGAGATCGGTGCCGATGCTGGTGAACGTGCCGATGACGTTGCCGGTATCCAGCAGGCGGTAGCGCGTGCCGGGCGCGATGGTGGCGCCGTTGCCGGTGACAAACAGGCTGCCGGCGAGCATGGCGGTGCCGGCGACATCCAGCGCATGGGCTTCGCCGGTCGGGTAAACCTGTGTTTCCCAGCGCGAGGACGCCGACAGCGTGAGGTTGCCGCCGACCTGCAGCGGCGCGCTGAAACTGCCCGGACGCAGGCCACCGCCGGCACCGACATCGACATTGCCGGCGACGTGGCCGCTGCCCGCCAGGTATCCGAACTGCACCTGCACGTTGCCGC
>JBKHWA010000036.1:0-4060 GCA_046566765.1 Gammaproteobacteria bacterium | reverse complement strand
CAGGGCGACCGCATCACGCCCTACTACGACCCGATGATCGCCAAGCTGATCTGCCACGGCGCCACCCGCAAGGAAGCGATAAAACACCTGGTCGAGGCGCTGCGCGCGACCTGCATCGCCGGCCCGGCCACCAACATCGCCTACCTGCACCGGGTGGTCGACAGCGATGCCTTCCGCGCCGCCGACCTCGACACCCGCTTCATCGAGCGCCACGCCGGCGTGCTCGGCGGCAAGCCGGAACTCGCCGCGCGCGCGGCGCGCGATGCCGCGGTGTTCGCCGCCGCGCATCCGCTGGCGCCGGCCGCCGTCGCCGCCAGCAACGACCGTTGCTCGCCGTGGAATGCCGACGATCACTGGGAACCGGGTGGCGCCCGCGTCGTGCCGGTGATGCTGCGCCACGGCAGCGAGCTGCACCGTTTCCGCATCCCGGTCGGCACCGTGCCTGCGCCCGACGCCGCCACCGTCCACCGCGTCGGCGAACAGCTGCATGCCTGGCTCGACGGCGAGCACTTCGTGTTCGCGCTGCCCGATTCCCACGGCGGCGACGACGATGACCATGCCAGCGACTGCCGTGCGCCGATGCATGGCCGCATCGTCGCCCTGCTGGCGAAACCCGGCGACCACGTCAAGCGCGGCGACCCGCGGGTGGTGATGGAAGCGATGAAAATGGAACACACGCTGCGCGCGCCGCGCGACGGCACGCTGCAGGCCTTCGCCTGCCGGGAAGGGGCGCTGGTGGACGAAGGCACCACGCTGGCCAGCTTTGCCGAGGAGGCCTGAGACGATGCAGCCGGCGCACGAAAGCCCCGTCCTGTGGACGCCCTCACCGGCGCGTATCGCCGCGTCGCGCATCACCGGTTTCCGCCAGCGCATCGAGCAGCAGCACGGCGTGCAGTTTGCCGACTACCGCGCCTTCCAGCGCTGGAGTTGCGCGCAACCCGGCGCGTTCTGGCAGGCGGTGTGGGATGAAGCCGGCATCGTCGCCTCGGTGCCGGCGGCGCAGGCACGGTCCGGCGGCACCGGCATCCGCGACGCCCGCTGGTTCGAAGGCGCCCGGCTGAATTTCGCGGAAAACCTGCTGCGTTTCGGCAACACACCCGACGACGGCCGGCCGGCGCTGGTCAGTCGCCACGAGCAGGGCCGCCATCGCCTGCTCACGCGCAGCGAACTGCGCGAGGAAGTCCGCCGCGTCGCCGCGCAGTTGCGCGCGCTGGGCATCCGCCCCGGCGACCGCGTCGCCGGCTTCATGCCCAACATCGCCGAGACCCTGGTGGCAATGCTGGCCGCCACCAGCATCGGCGCCACCTGGTCGAGTTGCTCGCCGGACTTCGGCATCCAGGGCGTGCTCGACCGCTTCGGGCAGATTGCGCCGCGGGTGCTGTTCTGCGCCGACGGCTATCTCTACAACGGCAAGGAAATCGACTCGCTGGCGCGCGTGCGCGAGATTCGCGCCGCCATCCCGGCGATCGAGCAGGTGGTGGTGGTGCCGTTCCGCAACCGGGCGCCGGATCTCGCCGGTATCGCCAATGCGGTGCGCTACGACGATTACCTCGCCACCGCACCGGCCACCCCGCTCGCGTTCGAGCAACTGCCGTTCGACCACCCGCTGTACATCCTCTATTCCTCCGGCACCACCGGCGTACCCAAGTGCATCGTGCATGGCGCCGGCGGCACCCTGCTGCAACATGCCAAGGAACTGTTGCTGCACACCGACGTCAACGCCGCCGACGTTTTCTTCTACTACACCACCTGCGGCTGGATGATGTGGAACTGGCTGGCCAGCGGCCTGCTCACCGGCGCCACCGTCGTGCTGTACGACGGCTCGCCGTTCGCGCCGGGCCCGTCGACGCTGTGGGACATGGCTGACGAGGAAGGCATCTCGATCTTCGGCACCAGCGCCAAGTACATCGCCTCGCTCGACAAGGCCGGCGCCAGGCCGCGGCAGACGCACCGCCTCGAACGCCTGCGCACCCTGCTCTCCACCGGTTCGCCGTTGTTGCACGAGCACTTCGACTACGTCTACCGCGAGATCAAGGCCGACCTCTGCCTGTCGTCGATTTCCGGCGGTACCGACATCGTGTCCTGCTTCGCGCTGGGCAACCCGGTGCTGCCGGTCTACCGCGGCGAACTGCAGTGCGCCGGGCTCGGCATGGATGTCGACATCGTCGACGACGCCGGCAAACACCTCGCCGCCGGCAAGGGCGAACTGATCTGCCGCAGCGCCTTCCCGTCGATGCCGGTTTTTTTCTGGAACGACGACGACGGCGAGAAATACCGCAAGGCCTACTTCGCCGGCGTGCCCGGCGCCTGGGCACACGGCGACTACGGCGAACTGTGCGCGCACGCGACCCACGACGGCCTGCAGATCCACGGCCGCTCGGACGCGGTGCTGAACCCCGGCGGCGTGCGCATCGGCACCGCGGAGATCTACCGGCAGGTAGAGAAAGTCCCCGAAGTCGTTGAGGCCATTGCCTGCGGCCAGAAATGGCAGGACGACGAGCGCGTGCTGCTGTTCGTCGTGCTCAAGCCCGGGCTGCAACTCGACGACACGCTGCGCGACCGGATCCGCCGCACCATCCGCGACAACACCACGCCGCGGCACGTACCGGCGAAGATCCTGCAGGTGCCGGAAATCCCGCGCACCATCAGCGGCAAGATCGTGGAGCTGGCGGTGCGCAACGTGGTCCACGGCGAGCCGGTGAAAAATACCGACGCGCTGGCCAACCCGCAGGCGCTCGCGTATTTTCGCGGCATCGAAGAACTGTCCCGCTGAGGAACCCGATGGCAAACGCGCCGGCACCGGGCTACCGCTACACGCCGCGCGAACTGCTGGTCGGGGCCGGCCTGGTGGTGCTGTACCTGGTCTGCGGCCGTTTCGGCCTGTCGCTGGCGCCGACCGAGGGCGCCGCCACCCTGGTCTGGCCGCCGGCAGGCATTGCCGTCGCTGCCGTGCTCACGTTCGGCCCGCGCATCTGGCCGGCGATCTGGCTCGGTGCCCTGCTGGTCAATTTCACCCTCGACCCGCAACCACTGGTTGCACTGGGGGTTGCCACCGGCAACACGCTGGAGGCACTGCTGGTCCATCGCCTGCTGGCCGGCCGCGGGAAAACCTGCGATCCGTTCATGGATGTCCGCGGCACCCTGGTGTTTCTCCTCTATGCCGTCGTCCTCGCGCCGGCCGTGGCGGCCACCATCGGCGCGCTCAGCGTCACCCTGGGCCACGGCCTTGATCCGTCCGCGGCCAGCCGCATCTGGCTGATCTGGTATGGCGGCGACCTGATGGGCATCCTGCTGGTCGCACCGCTGCTGATCCTGCTGGTGCAGCGCTGGCAGTGGCGACACGAACCGGACCGGATCGAGCGCTGGGGCCTGACCGGCCGCCAAAAGGAATGGACGCTGGTATTCCTCTGCGCGCTGGTGGTCAGCATCTGGATCTACGCGGGCAAGTTGCCGGACCCGCTCGCACCGCGGCTCGGCTTCGTGCCCTTCCTGTTCGTACTGTGGACCGCATTGCGCATGAGTCCGCTGGCGACCGTCTCGGTCAGCCTCGCGGTTTCCACCGGCGCCATCTACGGCCTGCTCACCAGCATCGGCGACTCGCAGGACGCCGTACTCGACGTCGCCTGGCTGTATGCCTTCCTGTTCATCCAGACCACTTCCGCCCTGCTGGTGATGGCCGTGGTCCGCGAGCGCCGGCAGGCGCTGCTGGAAGCCGAGCGCGCGCGCGAGGCGGCGCAGGCGGCCTCGCAGCAGAAAAGCCGCTTCCTGGCCAACATGAGCCACGAGATCCGCACGCCGCTGAACGGCATCATCGGCATGACCGCCTTGCTGCAGGACGACATCACCGAGCGCGAGGCGCGCGAGAAGTTGCGCATCATCCAGTCCTCGGCCGACAGCCTGCTGCACGTGCTGAACGACATCCTCGACCACTCCCGCATCGAGGCCGGCAAGCTGGAAATCACCCCGCGCACCTTCCCGCCGGCGCAACTGGTCCGCGACGTGGTTGGCCTGTTCCAGGGCCAGGCGGAGCT
Source organism: Gammaproteobacteria bacterium (assembly GCA_046566765.1). Classification (GTDB taxonomy): domain Bacteria; phylum Pseudomonadota; class Gammaproteobacteria; order Pseudomonadales; family JADFDG01; genus JADFDG01. The sequence continues at coordinate 29 of JBKHWA010000036.1, read as the reverse complement.
GAAGGGCATCACCCTGCGCGCGCGCCTCG
>JBKHWA010000035.1:0-4245 GCA_046566765.1 Gammaproteobacteria bacterium | reverse complement strand
ACCTCGCTCATGAACTCCTCGTGCCAGGTATCGAGCCGCGCTTTCGGGTGCTCGCTGAGCACCTTGAGCGCGAACTCGAGGTAGGCGCGGATGTCCAGCCGGCCGGCGGTGTAGTCCCGGTAGAACTGGTCGTTGGTGGCCTTGTAGTGCTTGCCGTCGACCACGCCGCGGCCGATCAGGAAATCGCCCCAGGCGTGGTCGGAGTCGCCGGCCAGCAGCGTGTTGTCGAGGTCGAAGATGGCGAGGCGTTGCGTGGAGGACATGGCGGGGCGTGATCCGGATCTGTGCAGGGCGCGGGGGCCGGTGGCGGGGCGCGCCATGATAGCGCGGTGCGTCGGCGATCACGCCGCGCCGGTGGCCCGGTCGATTGCCCGGGCAGGGGGAGTCGTGTACACATGGCCCATTGGTCCCGCCTCCCCGTTTCCGGTGTTTCCCGTGATCGACTCCGAAGGTTTCCGCCCCAACGTGGGCATCATCGTCTGCAATGGCGACGGCCGCGTGCTGTGGGCGCGTCGCCGTGGCCACGACGCCTGGCAGTTCCCGCAGGGCGGCATTTCCGGCGGCGAGTCGCCGGAAGAAGCCATGTACCGCGAATTGCACGAGGAGGTCGGGCTGAAGCCGCAGGACGTGAAGGTCCTTGCCCGTACCCAGGGCTGGTTGCGTTACCACCTGCCGGACCGGTTCATCCGCCGCCAGGAAAACCCGCGCTGCATCGGCCAGAAACAGAAATGGTTTTTGCTGGAGCTGGTAGGCAGCGAAGCGAGCATCGACCTGAAAGTGATGCAGAAGCCGGAGTTCGAGGACTGGCGCTGGGTCAGTTACTGGTATCCGCTGGACCAGGTGATCGATTTCAAGCGCAACGTCTACCTGCAGGCCATGAAGCAGCTCGCGCCGGCGTTGCCGGTACGCAAGTGACGGTCGACGACCGGTAACAGGCAACGAACGGAAACGGAGCAGCAGCGTGCTCGAGGTATTGCGTCGCATCGTGCAGGAGGTCAACACCGCGCCGGACGTGCCGTCGGCGCTGGCGTTGCTCGTCAAGCGCGTGCGCGATGCGATGGGCGCGGAAGTCTGCTCGGTCTACCTGCTGGACGAGGCGGTCAGCCGCTGGGTGCTGATGGCCACCGAGGGCCTGAAGAAGGAAGCGGTCGGCAAGGCGACCATGGGCATCGCCGAGGGTCTCGTCGGCCAGGTCGGTTTGCGCGAGGAGCCGATCAACCTCGAGGACGCGTTCACCCACCCGAAGTTCCAGTACCTGCCGGAAGTCGGCGAGGAAGCGTTCCACGCGTTCCTCGGCGTGCCGGTGATCAGCCAGGGCAAGACGCTGGGCGTACTCATCGTCCAGCAGCGCGACCGCCGTCGTTTCGACCAGAGCGAGGAAGCGTTCCTCGTCACCATCGCCGCGCAGTTGTCCGGGCTGGTGGCGCACGCGCGCGCGACCGCCCGCGCCGCGGCCATTGCCGAGATCACGCCGGAACACGACAAGATCTTCATCGGCGTGGCCGGCAGCCCCGGCGCCGCAATCGGCAAGGTGAAGGTCATCTACCCGCCGGCGGAACTCGAGTCGGTGCCGGACCGCGCGGTGGAGAACATCGAGCAGGAAGTCTCCCGCCTCGAGAACGCGTTGATGGCGGTGCGTACCGAGATCCGGCGGCTCGGCGAGCGCATCGCCGGCCAGCTGCGGCCGGAAGAACAGGCGCTGTTCGATGTCTGGCTGCGCATGCTGGACAAGAACGCGCTCGGCGGCGAGATCGTCAACAAGGTACGCGAGAGCGGCAACTGGGCCGAGGGTTCGCTGCGCACGGTGATCATGGCGCACAGCGAGTCGTTCAAGCGCATGGAAGACGTCTACCTGCGCGATCGCGCTGCCGATGTGCGCGATCTCGGCCTGCGCGTGCTGGCGCAGTTGCAGGCGCGCGCGTTGCCGGTGCTGGCGGATTTCCCGGACGACGCCATCGTCGTCGCCGAGGAGATGAGCGCTACCACGCTGATGGACCTGCCGCGCGACAAGATCCGCGCCATCGCCACCGTCGCCGGCTCGGCGACCTCGCACATGGCGATCGTCGCCCGCACCATGGGCATCCCGGTGGTGCTCGGCCTTTCGGACTTGCCGCTGACGCAGGTCGATGGCCGGCGGATGATCGTCGACGGTTTCCGTGGCCGTGCCATCGTCGATCCCGGCCGTGAATTCGTCGGCCAGTACGAGCAGATCATCCGCGACGAGCAGAACCTCGTCCGCGAGCTGGAGCCACTGCGCAACCTGCCGGCATCGACCCAGGATGGCCATCATGTCGCGCTGATGGTGAATACCGGCCTGCTCGCCGACGTGCAGCGTTCGCTTGGCCGCGGTGCCGAGGGCGTTGGCCTTTACCGCACCGAGATCCCGTTCATGGTGCGCGACCGTTTCCCGTCCGAGGAAGAGCAGCGCAACATCTACAACCAGCAGCTCGCCGCGTTTGCGCCGCACCCGGTGGTGATGCGCACGCTCGATATCGGCGGCGACAAGATGCTGCCGTATTTTCCGGTGGAGGAAACCAACCCGTTCCTCGGCTGGCGCGGCATCCGCATCACGCTCGACCACCCGGACATCTTCCTGGTGCAGGTGCGCGCCATGCTCAAGGCCGGCGCGAAACTCAACAACTTGCGCATCCTCGTGCCGATGGTCACCAACGTGTTCGAGGCCGAGGAGGCGATGCACCTGGTGCACCGCGCCTGGCTGGAGGTGCGCGAGGAGGGCGTCGACGTCGAGATGCCACCGGTGGGCGTTATGGTGGAGGTGCCGGCAGCGGTGTTCCAGGCGCGCGAACTGGCACAGCGCGTCGATTTCCTGTCGGTGGGCTCCAACGACCTCACCCAGTACATCCTTGCCGTCGACCGCAACAACCCGCGGGTGTCCGGCCTTTACAGCGGTTTCCATCCGGCGGTGCTCGGCGCGCTGAAGCACGTCGTGGAAGCCGGCCATGCCGAGGGCAAGCCGGTGGGCATCTGCGGTGAACTGGCCGGCGATCCGCTGGCGACGCCGCTGCTGATGGCGATGGGCTTCGATTCGTTGTCGATGAACGCATCGTCGCTGCTGAAGGTGAAATGGGTGGTGCGCAACTCGACGATGGCGGGTGCCCGTGCGCTGCTCGAGGAAGTGCTGGCGATGGACAACCCGCAGGTGATCCAGTCGCACCTCAACCGCGTGCTGGAGAAGCAGGGCTTCGGCAGCGTGCTTGCCCGCAAGGACAAGGTCTCCGCGCCCTAGTTGCTGTCCGTAGACATTCGTCGCCCGGTCGTTTCCTGCCGGCCGTCCGCCTGCGGCGGCCTCGCCGATTGTCGACAGTCCGCGCCCCGTCCGCCGGAGCGACCGGCTATCCTCGCCCGCTGTTGACCGGACCGGCAGGTCCCCGTCCCGCGGAGGTCCCGATGCAATCCCCGTTCTCCCGTCGCCGTGAACTCGATGCCGCCGCGCAGCGGCTCGCCGGTGCTCGCCACTACAACGACTGGCTCGCCGCCGCGCAGGAGCACGATGCGCTGTCAGGCCTCGCCCGCTGGCGCAACGAGGAGCAGAGCTCCCTCTACGACAGCGCCGAGCTGCGCGTGCGCCACGATCGCCTGCGCGAGCTGATCGCCGCCGGCAACGTGCACGAGTTGCTCTATGTGCTCAACGAGGGCATCCACGGCAACCTTTGTGGCATGGGCCGCCCGGTGCTGTACAACCGCGCGCTGTCCGGCACCAAGCGGTTGATCGACGACTACGTCAACACCGTGGTCGAGGCGTTGCGCTGCATCGAGGCCGCAGGCGAGCGCGAGATCCCGCTGCCGGAGAAAGTCGACTTCTTCCGCCGTGCCAGCCACTGCTACGGTCGCTCGGCACTGATGATGAGCGGCGGCGCCGGCCTGATCTATTTCCACCACGGCGTCGCGCAGGCGCTGGTCGACGAGGACCTGCTGCCGAACGTGTTGTCCGGCGCCAGCGCCGGCTCGTGGATGTGCGCGCAGATCGGCACCCGCACCACCGCCGAATTGCGCGCCGGCTACTTCGACAAGTTCCGTTATCCATTGCCGTACCACCTGAATGCTTTCCGCGTGCTGGCCGGCCTGGAGCTGGAAGCCGATTCGCTGACGATCAAGCAGCTGGCGATGGATTCCTTCTGCAACGACATGACGTTCCAGGAGGCATACGAGCATACCGGCCGCTACATCAACATCTCGATCGCCTCCGCCGACCGACACCACGCGTCGCGCCTGATGAATGCCATT
>JBKHWA010000034.1:0-9994 GCA_046566765.1 Gammaproteobacteria bacterium | reverse complement strand
GGGTGCACTGCAATGCGGATCACCCGTTGCGGGTGGTGACCGACCCGGCCAGCGGCGAGCCGTCACCGTACGTGCTGGTGCGGGACGGATTGCAGGCGAAACTGGCGCGCAGCGTTTTCTACCGCCTGGTCGAACTTGCCGACGACCAGGGCGGTGGGGCCGGTATCTACAGTGGCGGCGTGCGGTTCGTGCTGGGCTGAACGGTTGCGGCGGTCAGCCACCAGGTTTCCATCTCTCCCTTGCCCTTGATGTTCACCACGCCGCGCAGTTCGCAGCGGAAATCATCGCCGAGGCGCTGGCGGGTGTCGGCGCTCAACTGGATGCGTCCCGGCTCGCCGTGCGATTCCATCCGGCTGGCGGTGTTCACCGTGTCGCCCCAGACGTCGTAGCTGAAGCGCATGGCACCGATCACGCCGGCGATCACCTCGCCGGTGTGGATGCCGACCCGCAGGTTGATGTCGATGCCGGTCTCCTCGCGCACATGGCGCACTTCCTCCAGCAATTCGAGGGCAAGGCGGGCGATCACCTGCGCGTGGTCGGCGCGCGGGTCCGGCGCACCGGAAATCACCATGTAGGCGTCGCCGATGGTCTTGATCTTCTCGGCGCCGGCCGCCTGCACTTTCGCATCGAAGCGGGAGAACACCTTCTCCAGCATGGCGACCACCGTTTCCGGGTCCTGTCGCGAGGACCAGGGCGTAAAGCCGGCGATGTCGGCGAACAGGACGGTCACTTCCGGATGACGGTCGGCAATCATCGCCGGGCTGTTGCGCAACTGGTCGGCGATCTTGCGTGGCAGCACCGCGTGCAGCAGCGTGTCCGAACGTTCGCGGGCGGTGACCAGTTCGTTTTCGCTGCGCAGCACCTCGCGCTCGAACACGCCGAGGATCAGGATCACGCTGACCAGCGACAGCAGGGCATTGAGTACACGGGTGGCGGAGAGCAACCAGTCGGGCAGTGCCGAGAAATCGACGTGCGATGCATCGACCATCGTCATGCCGGCGATGAGCGTGAGTACCGGGATCCCGATGAACACGATCTGCTGGCCATGCTCCTCGATAGTGAACAGCACGCGCGCCAGCGCCGCGGTGACCAGGGTGAATACCACCATGTTCAGTTCCGGCCCGGTCAGCCAGACCAGGATCGCGATCTGCGCCTCGAGCGTGACCATCAGCAGCAGCCGCGCCGCCTTGTGCTGCGCCAGCGAGGCCATCCACATGCCGATGCCGAACAGCAGGGCGCAGACGGCGTTGATCAGCACGACCAGCCAGGTCGCGCTGAAATCGAGCCATGCCGATACCGCCACGTAGGGCAGCGTGAACAGCACGCAGGCGCCGAGCGCGTAGCGTGCAAGGCGCTCGCGGCGCACCGATGCGGTCTCGGTGGGCCGCGGCGGCGCTCGCAGCAATTCCAGCCAGAACTCGCGGTCGGGGCGTCGCAGGTAACGGTTGTTCAGCGTATTGCGGGTCATTGCGCGGCCCTGGCGGTAACCGGGGAGGTTGTGATGGCAGTCACGATAACAGCACAAAAAACTGTTCAGCGGGTGGTGGGGACGGGGTAGCCTCCCTGTCTCCGGGCAGGACAGGACCCCTTGTGTGCCCGGTCGCCGGCAGTCGCATTGCCGGGCGGTATGTCACTTTTTATCCAAGGAGATTTCCCATGCGAATTCGTCACGCCACCCTGATGCTCGTTGCCGCCACCGCGCTCGCCGCCGGCGCCGCCCGGGCCGAGACTGCCGCCCAGCCGGCGGACACGACGCAGGCCGCCACTCCGGCAACCCCGGCAACCCCGGCCCAGCCAGTTCAGGAAAAGGCTGAGGAAGCCAGGGAGAAGGCTGAGGAGGCCAAGGCCAAGGGTGAGAAGGGCAAGGCCATGGCCGAGGAGGAACACGGCAAGGGCAAGGCACTGGCCAAGGGCCACGACAAGGACGCGCTGAAGGCAGAGGCGGAGGCGAAGAAGGCTGCAAAGAAAGCGAAGAAGGCCGCCGAGGACAAGGAAAAAGCCGAGCGCAAGGCAGCGATAAAGAAGGAAAACGAAGCCAGGAAGGCCGCCAGGAAAAAGGGCGAAGCCAAGGCTGAAGAAATGAAGGAAAAGGGCGGCAAGAAGGACTGATCCTTCCGCTGCACGAAAAAGGGCGCTGCAACGGCAGCGCCTTTTTTTTGACTGGCAAAATGCGCGGCACAAAAAAGGGCGCCCGGTGGCGCCCCTTTTGTCGCGGCTGCAGCCGCTCCCACACACAACAGCAATTACATGTTGGGGTAGTTCGGGCCGCCGCCGCCTTCCGGTACCACCCAGTTGATGTTCTGTGCCGGGTCCTTGATGTCGCAGGTCTTGCAGTGGACGCAGTTCTGGGCGTTGATCTGGAACTTCTTCTCGCCGCCATCCTTCTGCACGATCTCGTAGACGCCGGCCGGGCAGTAACGCTGCGCCGGCTCGTCGTACAGCGGCAGGTTCTTCGCCAGCGGGATCGACGGATCCTTCAGCTGCAGGTGGCAGGGCTGGTCTTCCTCGTGGTTGGTGTTCGAGAGGAATACCGAGTCCAGCTTGGCGAAACTGATCTTGCCGTCCGGCTTCGGGTAATTGATTTTCGGGCAGGACGCAGCCGGCTTCAGCGTGGCGTGGTCCGGGATCGGGTCCTGCAGGGTGAACGGCAGCTTTCCCTTGAAGATGGTCTGGTCGACGAAGGTGAACGCCAAGCCGATCAGGGTGCCGAACTTGTGCATCGCCGGCGCGACGTTGCGCGCGGCGTACAGTTCTTCCGCCACCCAGCTCTTCGCGAAGGCTTCCGGGTAGGCGGTGAGTTCCTTGCCGCCGGTGTCGCCGGACTGGATGGCGGCGAATACCGCTTCCGCCGCCAGCATGCCGGTCTTCATCGCCGTATGGCTGCCCTTGATGCGCGGGAAGTTCATGAAACCGGCATCGCAACCGGACAGCATGCCGCCCGGGAACACCAGTTTCGGGATCGCCTGCCAGCCGCCCTTGTTGATCGCGCGCGCACCGTAGGAAATGCGCTTGCCGCCTTCCAGGTACTTGCGGATTTCCGGGTGGGTCTTCCAGCGCTGCATCTCGTCGAACGGCGACAGGTGCGGGTTGGAGTAGGAGAGGTCGACGACCATGCCCAGCGTCACCTGGTTGTTCTCGAGGTGATAGAGGAAGCCGCCGCCCGAGGAGCCGCTCTCGGTGAGCGGCCAGCCCATGGTGTGGATGACCAGGCCCGGCTTGTGCTTGGCCGGATCGATGTCCCACAGCTCCTTGATGCCGATGCCGTAGTGTTGCGTGCCGGAATTCTTGTCCAGCCCGAATTTCGCGATCAGTTGCTTGCCGAGATGGCCGCGGCAGCCCTCGGCGAAGATGGTGTACTTCGCGTGCAGTTCCATGCCCGGCGCGTAGGAGGCTTTCTTCTCGCCGTTGTGGCCGATGCCCATGTCGCCGGTGGCGATGCCCTTGACCGAACCGTCGTCGTTGAACAGCACCTCGCTGGCGGCGAAGCCCGGGAAGATCTGGATGCCGAGCGCCTCGGCCTGCTGGCCCAGCCAGCGGCAGACGTTGCCCAGCGAGATCACCTGGTTGCCGTCGTTGTGAAGGGTCGGCGGCACGAAGGCGTGCGGCACGGCCATGCCTTTCTCGGCCGAGGTCATGAACCAGACCTCGTCGCCGGTGACCGGCGAGTTGAACGGGCAACCTTCGGCCTTGGCGTTGGGGAACAACTCGTTCATCGAGCGCGGGTCCATGACGGCACCGGACAGGATGTGGGCGCCGACCTCGGAGCCCTTTTCGACGACGACGATGTTCGGCTCGACGTTGTTGTCGCGGCACAGCTGGCCGAGGCGGCAGGCGGCGGCCAGGCCGGACGGACCGGCACCGACGATGACGACGTCGACTTCCATGGCTTCGCGGTTCGACATGGGGGGCTCCTCAGGGGACGGGTTGCAGCCGGCTCCGGGGTGGTGCCGGCGGGTAAAGACGGGGGGGCAAAAATGCGGCGGCGAGTATAGCCAAAGCCCCGGGGCCGACCAAGGAAAAGGGTAGGGCGATCAGGCACTTCGGGCTTGGCCGAAGTGCCCGGGAATGCGCGGTTTGGCGCTATTGACCCCGGGAGGGGCGGAGGGCAGCATACCGCCCGCTTCGCGACCCCCCTGCGGTCGCAGCTTCCCTCCGTTAGATCCCGAGGTTTCCATGAAAGTGCTCGTAGCGATCAAGCGCGTTGTCGACTACAACGTGAAGGTGCGCGTCAAGGCCGACCAGACCGGTGTCGACCTGGCCAACGTGAAAATGGCGATGAACCCGTTCTGCGAAATCGCGGTCGAGGAAGCGGTCCGCCTGAAAGAGAAAGGCGTCGTCACCGAGATCATCGTCGCCACCGTCGGCAAGAAGGAAGCGCAGGAGCAGCTCCGCACCGCACTGGCGCTGGGCGCCGATCGCGCGATCCTCGTCGAGACGGAAGTCGAAGCGCAGCCGCTGGCCATCGCCAAGGCGCTGAAGGCCATCGCCGACAAGGAAGGCGCGAAGCTGGTCATCACCGGCAAGCAGGCCATCGACGGCGACAACAACCAGACCGGCCAGATGCTGGCCGCGCTGATGGGCGCTTCGCAGGGCACTTTCGCGTCGAAGGTCGAACTGGCCGGCGACAGCATCAAGGTCACCCGCGAGATCGACGGCGGCCTGCAGACGGTCGACCTGAAACTGCCGGCGATCGTCACCACCGACCTGCGCTTGAATGAACCGCGCTACGCGTCGCTGCCGAACATCATGAAGGCGAAGAAGAAGCCGCTGGACACCGTCACCCCGGCGGATCTCGGCGTCGATTTCACGCCGCGCACCAAGACCCTGAAGGTCGAGCCGCCGGCGGATCGCAAGGCCGGCATCAAGGTCAAGACCGTCGACGAGCTGGTCGACAAACTCAAGAACGAAGCGAAAGTGATCTGAGGAGTCGACAGTCATGGCCATTCTTGTAATCGCTGAACACGACAACGCCTCCGTCAAGGGCGCGACCCTCAACACCGTCACCGCCGCCGCGAAAATCGGTGGCGACGTGCACGTGCTGGTGGCCGGCGCCGGCTGCGGCGCTGCCGCCCAGGCTGCCGCGAAAATCGCCGGTGTCGCCAAGGTGCTGGTCGCCGATGACGCGGCCTACGCCAACCAGCTTCCGGAGAACATGGGCAAGCTGATCGCCGGCCTCGCCGCGAACTACTCGCACGTGCTGGCCCCGGCCACTGCCAACGGCAAGAACTTCCTGCCGCGCGCTGCCGCGCTGCTGGACGTCGAGCAGATCTCCGAGATCCAGGAAGTCGTTTCCGCCGACACCTTCAAGCGCCCGGTCTACGCCGGCAACGCGATTGCCACCGTGCAGTCGAGCGACAAGGTCAAGGTCATCACCGTGCGCCCGACCGGCTTCGACGCCGCTGCCGCCGCCGGCGGTTCGGCCGCCGTTGAGAACGTCGCCGCCGCCGGCGACACCGGCAACGCGAAGTTCGTCGGCGAGGAACTGGCGAAGTCGGATCGTCCGGAGCTCACCGCTGCCAAGATCGTCGTTTCCGGCGGCCGCGGCATGCAGAACGGCGACAACTTCAAACTGCTGTACGCGCTGGCCGACAAGCTCGGCGCCGGCGTCGGCGCCTCGCGTGCCGCCGTCGATGCCGGCTTCGTGCCGAACGACATGCAGGTCGGCCAGACCGGCAAGGTCGTCGCGCCGCAGTTGTACATCGCCGTCGGTATCTCCGGCGCCATCCAGCACCTGGCCGGCATGAAGGACTCGAAGGTGATCGTTGCCATCAACAAGGACGAGGAAGCGCCGATCTTCTCGGTCGCCGACTACGGCCAGGTGGCCGACCTGTTCCAGGCGGTTCCGGAACTGACCGGCAAGGTCTGATCCCTCCGCTGCGGTAAACAAAACCCCGGCGTCTCGTGGAGAGGCGCCGGGGTTTTGCGTTTCCGGAGCGGCAATCGGCGCCGGCGCCGCGGCCGGGTGCTCCGCACGGCAAGGTATACATTGCGTTTACCGGGACGCTGTGGCATCAATCCGGGCTCGGTTCCGCGTCCCGTCGAGGTGCCCGTGCCTGCCCATCCCGCCGACAACGAAATCCGCGCGCTCTCGCGCCGCCGCTTCCTGAAGACCGGCCTGCTGGTCGCTGCCGGCGGAGTCGCCGTACTCGGCGGCACGTTCGCCTTCCTCGCGCGCTCGCCGAAGGATGCCCAGCCGGTACCGGAAACCATCCGCGCGCTGGCCGGCAACGAGTACCACCTGTTCGTTGCCGTCTGCGCGGCGAGCCTGCCCGCGGAGGGCAACGCCGAAGGCCTGCTGCCGTGGACGCAGTTGCCGTTGCTGGCGCACATCGACGAGTTGATCGCCGGCGTGCCGTCGCACGCACGCGGTGATGTCGCCGCCGCGTTGAAGCTGCTCGACTATTCGACCGTGCTGACGCACGGCAAGCGGTTTGCCGATCTCGATGCCGCGGCGGCGCAGGACGTGCTGCGCGACTGGAACGCCGGTGGCGAGATCAAGCGCGCGGTTTCCAACCTGGTGCGCAAGCTCGCCTACATCAGTTACTGGCGCGAGAGCGCGACCTGGCCGGCGGTGGATTACGAGGGGCCGGTGGCCGTGAAGTGGGGGCTGGAGCGGATCGGCAATGCGCCGCTGCCGGCGATGTATGTCCGCCAGAATTCCACCGGGAGTGTTTGAGATGGGCAGCAACAACAGTATTCCCGTCGCCGCCGCCGGCGCGCAACATGGCCTCGATTGCAAACAGGCAAGGGACCTCTCCGGCAGCATCGCGCTGAACGCGGACGTGGTGGTGATCGGCTCCGGCGCCGGTGGCGCGGTGATGGCCTGCGAGCTGGCCGCCGCCGGGAAAAAAGTGATCATCCTCGAGGCCGGTCCCTACGTGCCGTCGAGCGAATTCCGCGAGGAACTCATCCACGGTTTCAACCAGCTGTACCAGGACCAGGGCGGGCAGGTGAACAGCCGCGGTGACCTGGTGGTGCTGCAGGGCGCCTGTGTCGGCGGTTCGACGGTGGTGAACGGCTGCGTCAGTTTCCGCACGCCGGATTTCATCCTCGCCGACTGGCAGCGCGACCACGGATTGACGGAACTGACACCGGAGAACCTGGCACCGTATTTCGCGAAGGCCGAGGCCAACCTCTCGATCCACGACAACCTGCCGCACGAGATCAATGCCAATTCGCAGGCAGTCATCCGCGGCGCGGAAAAGCTCGGCGTCGCCTGGAAGCCGATCCGCCGCAACGTGAAGGATTGCGGCCTGACCGGCTTCTGCCTCGCCGGGTGCGCCACCGATCGCAAGCAGTCGATGCTGGTGACCTACCTGCCGTGGGCGCTGGCCAATGGCGCCGAGTTGTACGCCGACACCACCGTCACCCGCGTGCTGGCGGAAAACGGCGAGGCAAAAGGCGTGCTGGCGGAAGTCATCGACCCGAAGACGAAGCAGAAAGTCGCCGACCTGCGGGTCGACGCAAAAGTGGTGGTGGTAGCTGCCGGCGCGGTGCAGACGCCGCTGCTGCTGCAGGCCAGCGGGTTGTGCAATGGCAGTGGCCAGCTCGGCCACAACTTTGCCTGCCACCCGTCGACCGGCGTGGTGGCGAAATTCGCCGATGACCTGCACATGTGGCGCGGCGCGCTGCTGGGCATCCACATCGACGAGTGGATGCACCCGGACAAGGGCGGATTCCTGCTGGAGGTCGGCGGCGCCGGTCCGGCAGAAATCTCGGTGTTCGTCGACCCGGGCCTGGGCTCCGACTACGACCGCTTCATGAAGGAGGCGAAGCATTACTCGGCGATGGTCACGCTGATCCACGACCACAACGTCGGCCGCGTCTGGCGCGACGAGGCGGGCGTCAAGCGCATCGACTACGACCTGGCCGCCATCGACTTCCCGGCGATGAAGGCGGCGTTCAAGGCGGCGGCCCGGGTGTACTTCGCGGCGGGCGCCGAGAAGGTGTTCCTGCCGACGGTGACCCGGATGGTCATCGAGCGGGAGGAGGACATCGAGGCGCTGGTCGAGGCCATTCCCCACGAGCCACACGCCATGCGGCTGGTGTCCTACCACCCGCAGGGCACTGCCCGCATGGGTGCCGACCCGGCGAAGTCGGTGGTCGGCCCCTGGGGCGAGACCCACGAGGTAAAGCGGTTGTTCGTGGCCGATGCCAGCCTGTTCCCGACCTCGATGATCGTGAACCCGCAGTTGTCGGTTTATGGTCTTGCCGGGTACATCGCCGACCAGCTGAAGGGGCGCTACGCCGGCTATTTCGGCTGAGCGGCGCGGGCCGCCGGCCCGCACCCGGCGCCGGGCGGTTTGCTTCCGCAGATCAAAGGCTTGGGCTAGACTCCGGGGCTCCGTCGGGCTGCGCTTGCCGCCCGCGGACCTGGAGGCGAAATGCATAACAACAATACCCCTCCGCCGGCGTTCTACGCCGGCCTCGAGCCGTTCGGCCGCCGTCGGTTCCTTCGCTACGGGATCCTTGCCGGCAGCGCCTTCCTTGCCGGTTGCTCGGGCCTGATGCAGCGCCTGCGCCCGGCCAACGCCACCCAGGCCAGTGCCGAGGAAGTCAGCCGGCCGGAAGTCGCCGGCCTCGAGCAGTCGTTGCGGCCGGACGAGCGCGCCGTCTTCGAGAAACTCATTCGCGTCATCATGCCGGTCGAAGAGGCCGGTTACCTCGATACCCAGGTGACCATCCCGGTGATGGAAAACATCGAGACGATGGTGCGCGCCATGCCGCCGTTCGTGCGCGACCGCATGAACCTGGCGATCACCGCCTTCGATACCGGCTCCATCCTGCTGAGCTTCCGGTTCCGCCGTTTCTCGACGCTCTCCGACGAGGAGGCGCTGACCTACGTGAATGCCTGGCACGAGGGCTCATTCATCCAGCGCGGCGCGATCACCAGCCTGAAGGCGCTGGTTTGCGTGAACTACTGGCGCGACCAGCGTGCCTCCGCCCGCATCGACTATGACGGCCCGGTGACCGAGAAGTGGGGCATCCCGCGGCTGGGTAACCAGTCGCTGCCACGCGCCTGACGCGCCCGCGATTCCCCTGTCACGGCAGAACAAGAACAAGGACACGGAACCCGCCATGCAGCCGACACCGACACGCCCGTTTTTCAAGGAAGTCCCGCGTGACGGCGTCCCGGTCACCACCGCACGGGATGTCGCCGCCGACCCGAGCCGCGGCGGCTCGGTGGTGCGGGTGAAGGCCGACGTCGTCGTGGTCGGCTCCGGTTCCGGCGGCGCCATCGTGGCCTACGAACTGGCGAAGACCGGCAAGCGGGTGGTGGTGCTGGAATCCGGCCCCTACGTGCCCAGCGCCCAGTTCAACGAGAACTTTTCCGATGCGTTGTCGCGCATCTACTCGTACAAGGGCGTGCAGACCAACAGCTGGGGCGACCTGATCCTGGAATCGGGCGGTGCCATCGGCGGCAGTTCCAATGTCAGTGCGACCGTGTCGCAGCGGGTACCTTCCTGGAAGCTGGCGGAGTGGCGCGATCGCTTCAAGCTGAAGGAATTCACCGACGACCTGCTGACCCCGCACTTCGAAAAACTCGAGCAGCGCCTGCACGTCCACACCAACGAGGCGCACGAGATCAACGAGTGCGCGAACAAGGTGGTACAGGGCTGCGAACGCCTCGGCTACGAGTGGAAGCCGGCGCGCCGCAACGTGAAACAGTGTGCGTTGACCGGTTTCTGCCTAGCCGGTTGCCCGTCCGACCGCAAGATGTCGATGCTGGTGACCTACCTGCCGTGGGCAGTCGCTGAGGGCGCCAGGCTGTACGCGGATACCCGCGTGGTGCGCGTCCGCTCGGCCAACGGCCGTGCCACCGGCGTCGATGCCGAAGTGATCGAGCAGGACACCGGTCGCAAGGTCGCCGACATGCGGGTCGATGCGCAGATCGTGGTGCTGGCGGCCGGCGCGATCCAGACGCCGCAGATCCTGCAGCGTAGCGATTACCCGGACTACGGCGACCAGGTTGGCCGCAATTTTGCCGGCAACC
>JBKHWA010000033.1:0-10510 GCA_046566765.1 Gammaproteobacteria bacterium | reverse complement strand
CATAAGCGACAGATATGGAGCGCTGAGCGCGTTTATCAGTTGGCACCGGCCGTGGACGCTCCATATCCGAGCTTCCCGCCCGCGGAGTGTGTCACCCCGGAGCGGACGGGAGCGCAGCGGTACCGTGCCAGTCAGTTGGCACAGAGCCCGCTTTTACCGGCAACGTGGTATCGGCGCCTGTTTCGCCCTGCGGGCGATCACGGTGAAAAGCAGAGCAGCGCACTGCCAGGTTCAGACCGCAAACACCGCCGCAAACCCCCCACCCTCGGTGCGGAAGTTCGTCGTCTGCCCCTGGTACAACCGCGCGCTCACCAGCTGCACCTGCCCGGCGTAGACATAGTTCCGCAGGTCCAGCTTCAGCGCCCGCGCCTCGCTGCCCACCTTCAGCACCCGCTCGCTGGGCGGCACCACCCGCTGCGCCACGTAGTCACCGGCGGCGAGGATTTCCTGCCACTTGCCGCGGGTGAGCTTGTCGCCGCGGTAGGTCGCCTTGCTGCCGTAGCCGGCGGCCGGCTTGAAGAACCAGTCGCGACGCTCTGCCCACAGGGTGTCGACGTTGTCGGCACGCACTTCCTGCGTCCGCGGAATGCTGGCGACAAGCGTCGCGATGTCCGCCTCGCCGGCACCGAGTGCGCGCAACGCGACCGGGTCGGTAAGCAGGACCAGGTTGCGCTTGTCGGCATACAACGCCCAGGCACGCGGGTGCGGCGTCACCACCGCGAGGTCGCGCCGGCAGGCCTCGGCCAGCGCGGCGTGGCTTGCGTCGGTGAGCAGGAAGTCGGTAACGCGGTTGTAGACCAGGTCGATGGCGCGGTCTCCGGCGTACAACAGGTTGTCACGCACCGCCAGTTGCCCGGCATCGGCAATGAAGGCATCGATGCCGTGCGCGGCGAACAGCGACACGAAGCGTTCGAATTCCGGCAACAGGAACTGGCCCTGCGGATCGTCATCGACGATGGCGATGCTGCGCAGCGGGCGGTCACCGCGCGCCAGCCGCCATTCCTCGCGGAACATGTCCACCATGTCGGCAGCACCCGCCCAGGCCGGCAGGAAATTCCGCATCTCCTCGCAGCACGAGATCTGCGCCGCGCGCAGCGCGACGTTGAGCAGCGCGCCTCCGGCGTTGGTGTTGATCTCGATGAGTTGCGGGCCGTCACGGCCAAGGTGGAAATCGAAGCCGAAGAAGACGCCGCGCGCGGCACGGCCGCCATCGGCGTACGGCGCGTGGCGGGCCAGCGCCTGCTGTTGCCAGCCGGGCAACGCCACCACCCGCTCCACCGCCGCCACCGTGGCGGCCATGCGGTCGAGGTCGTCCTGCGCAACATAGACGGCGGTATCGGCAAACAGGTGCGGATGACTGGCGAGCAGGCCGCCCAGCGACAACGGGTCGGCATGCACGCCCAGCGCTTCGGCAAGGCGCCGGCGGTCGACCGTCACGCAGAGGCAGTCACGGTTGAGTCGATTGGCTGGGGTGGTCATGGCGGCCCGGGGAAACGCCGCAAGGCGGCACGGTCCCCAGCGTATGGGGGCGTGCCACCCACAGGTCAAGACCGGGCGCGGCGGTTACGGCAGACGGGCACCGCCCGGGTCGTCACCGGGCGGGAAGCGGGAATCCGGGCGCGATCAGACCGTCCAGGCCGCACGCGGACGCCAGCGGCCCACCGCCGGCAGGCGACGCGCCGGCAGCGGCGCCGGCAGGATGTCGACGATCTCCTGCAGGTGATCGACCGGCAGCACGTCGACCGGCGGCTTGCCGTCGCGGGAATGGCGATAGGTGCAGGCACTGAGCAGCACCGAGTCGCATTTCATGCCATCGGGGATCTGCCGGCACATTTCCGCGTGCACGCGCGGCAGCTCCGACCAGTGCACGTGCGGCTTCATGTGATGGACGCTGTGGTAGCCGAGGTTGCCGGACACCAGGTTGTAGAAACGGTTGGTGGTGTTGCGCGAGGCAGTGAGATCGCTGGAGGTGTCGAGATCCGAGTGCTGCATGTAGGTGTTGTCGAGCAGGCCGATGTACATCAGCGGCATCGGCAGTACAAACAGCACCAGCGCCTTCACCGGGTCGATGACGAAGAACACGCCGAGCACCGCCAGGCTGATCACTGCCCACAACTTGAAGCGACGGAACAGTTCCGGGTACTGGCGGCCGATGCGGAACACTTCCGGGTACATGCGCGCGGCACCGGACAGGTCGTAGTAGATGCGCGACATCACGCGACCATCGGCGTGCTTCCACGGCGCCGGGTCCTTTTCCTGGTCGAGGTAGTGCTTGTGGTGGCCCAGGTTGTGGTGGATGGTCCACGCCAGCGGCAGCACGCCGGTCTCGATGAACAGGATCACTTCATACACGCGGTTCATCCAGCCGCGCATGAAGGTCGGGGTGTGGTGGTGGTTGTGGCTGATCGAGCCGGGAACGGCGGAGAACAGCAGCAGGGCAGCGGCGATGCCGGCAACGGCCCAGAGTGAATCGACGAGGAAGAACGTGGCGAGCTGGACAAGCAGGACGGCGAGCACGATGGCGCTGGGCAGGCGATCTGCCCGATGGCGGTAGATCCGCATGGCGACTTCCTCTCCCTGGTGCCCTGGCGCTTGCGGTGACGGGTCGCTTCGAGTGCCGGCCGTGCCACGCAACGCTTCTTTTCGGGCTGTTCTTCTTCTGGTCTGGTGAACGCTCCGGGTAAACGCCGCTGCCGCCCGGTCAGACGGCAACGACTTGTGAACTATTCGACACTTTCTTGATGGTCGCCAAGTACCACCCGGCGAAATACGACGAAGCGGCGAGAAGCCGGGCGTGAGCGGTGAGGCGAACGACGGACGGCGTCGTCAGTCTTGCTCAGGCTGCGAATCAGTCGCGTCCGGATGAGTGACGCCGGTACCACTCGCTGACCAGCACGCCGGCGGCGACGCTGACGTTGAGGCTCTCGACCTTGCCGGTGCCCGGGATGCGTACGCACAGGTCGCCCCCGGCGAGCATCGCCGGCGACAGGCCGGAACTCTCCTCGCCGAACAGCACCAGGCACCTGGCCGGCAGTTGCGCGCGGTAGAGATCGTCGCCGCGGTGGCTGGACGTGGTCACGATGCGCCAGCCGGCGGCGCGGAACGTCTGCACGGTACGCGCGAAGTCCGGGGCATCGAGTACCTCGACGTGCTCGGCGCCGCCCTCGGCGGTGCGCACGGCGGCACCGCCGGCCAATGCGCGCGCGTCCGGCACCAGTACCGCCGCTGCCCCGAAATGCGCGGCGGTGCGCAGGATGGCGCCGAGGTTGTGCGGATTGCCGACGTTTTCCAGCGCCAGCAGGCACCCGCTGCGCAGCGCACGGTGCGCCTGCAGCCAGTCCTCCGCCGCCCGCGGCGGCTCGCTGCGCACCAGCAGGCAAACGCCTTCGTGGTGCGCCGAGCCGGTGATGCGCTCGAGTTCGGCATCGGTCACCAGGTGGTAAGCGAGACGCTGCTGCGCCAGCCACTTCATCAGCGGCGCGAAATGACGACGGCTCACCGCCTCGGTGAAATAGGCGCGGATGATTTTTTCGCGCCGGTGGGCCACGAAGGCGCGGCAGGCATTGATGCCGTGCAGGCGGACCTCGCGGCTGCCGTCGGCGGCCACGATGCCCTCGTCGGCGGCGCGTTCACGCGCGGCAGGGCGTGGCGGCCGCGGTGCATCGGCCTGCCTTGCCGGCGGCACCGGTTTCGCCGGTGGCATGGCGCGTGGCGGCCGCGCAGGCCGGCCGGCCGGGGCGACGCCGTCCCGCGGCGGCCGCGACGGTTTGCGCGTGGCGCCCGGCTTCTCGTCCCGGCCCTTCGGCCCGTCGCCCCGCTGCCCGCCTTTCCGCCGCTCGCCCACGTGCGCGCTCCTGCCGTCAAAGTGCGCGCAGTCTAGCAGCGCACCGGCTGCTAGACTCGGCCACCGCCTCATCGCCCGCATCTGCACCACGTTGCCGTCATGAACAGAATCCTGCTCGTCATCGTCGCCCTCGCCGCCGCGCTGCAACTGCCTGCCTGCAGCAGCGGCCCGTCGCTGCCGGCCGCCTGCGAACAGCCGCCGGAATCCGGCCGCTGCCGCGCCGCGCACACCCGCTGGTGGTTCGACGAACGCGGCGGCACCTGCAAGGCATTCATCTGGGGCGGCTGCGACGGCAGCGTGCCGTTCGAGACGCTGGAGGCCTGCCAGGCACAGTGCCTGCCCGGCCAGCCGCTGCCGGCACAGTCCACCCCCGCGGCAGCAGCGGCGATGCCGCCGGCGCCCGCGGCCGCACCGGTAACCGACACGCCGTGACGCGCCTCCACCGCCCGCTCCTCCTGCTCGCCGCGGTCGCGGCACTGGCCGCCTGCAGCCCCGACCCCGAGCCGCCGCCACCGGGCGACATCCCGACGGTGACGTTGCAGGAAGCCGCCAACGCCGCCTATGCCAGCGAATATGCCGAAAGCGGCGCGCTGCAACTGGTCGACGGCCATTACGAGGACAGCGACCTGGTGGTGGCGGACCTCGACCCGCTTTCCGCGCGCGGTGATCTCGACGGCGATGGCCGCGAGGAATTCGTCGTGCTGCTGCTGACCAGTTCCGGTGGCACCGGCGTGTTCCGCGATCTCTACGTGCTGCAGCGCGACGCCGCCGGCGCGGTATCGGTGTCGGCGCCGGTGCTGCTGGGCGACCGCGTCGATGTCAATGCGCTGCGGATCGAACGCGGCGAGATCGTCGTCGACCTGCTGGTGCAGGGTGAAAACGACCCGCTGTGCTGTCCCAGCCAGCCGGTTACCTACCGCTTCCGGATGGCCGGCCGCGACGGCATCGTCGAAACCACCGGCCAGCGCCGGGTTTATCTCAGGCAATGAACCGCGTCGCCCGCGGCCACTCCGCCCGGGTTGCCGGCCTGCGGCCGGAATGGCCGTTGCCGGCTGCACCGCTTCCCTGACCGCCGGGCGCCCTTGAGATACTGTCCATATGTACAGTATCTTGGGGTATGCCCACCGAACCCGCATCCCCGATCACTCTCGCCCTCGCGCCGCGCCACGCTGCCCTCCCCAGCGGCCACCCGGCGCTGGATGCCGTACTCGCTGACGGCGGCTGGCCGCGCGGCGCGCTGAGCGAACTGCTGCTGGCCGCGCCGGGCATCGGCGAGTTGCCGCTGTTGCTGCCGGCGCTGGCCGCCCGGGTCCGGGATGGCGGCCGGGTGGCGCTGGTGGCCGCGCCCTGGCTGCCCTGCCTGCCCGCGTGGCAGGCCGCCGGCATCGATGTGCAGCGCCTGCTGTGGCTGGACCCGCCGGACGCCCGCAGCTGGCTGTGGAGTTGCGAGCAGGCGGTGCGCGTGCCCGGCTGCACGGTGCTGGCCTGGCCGGGCCACCACCCGCTGGCGATGCGCGAGTTGCGGCGATTGCAACTGGCGGCGCAGGAAGGCGGCAACCTGTTCGCGCTGCTGCGCGATGCCCGCACCGCCACCCAGCCCTCGCCGGCCGCGCTGCGGCTGGAACTGGCCGCCGGCGCCCGCGGCCAGTTGCAGGTCACCGTGCGCAGGCAGCGCGGCAGTGCCGGCGGCCGGCAACTGCTGCTGCCGCTGCACGAAGCCCGCGCCCGCAAGCGGCTCGCCGCCTGGCAATTACCGGTGCACATGCCGGCGCGCGCGGCACATCACCTTCCCGAGGAATCCGCCCGTGCTGTGGCTCGCCCTGCACCTGCACCCGACATCGCCCGCATCCCCGTCGGCCACGGTGATCGCCCATGACGCGCAGCAGTTCTCGCCGCAGGTCTCGCTCGCCGGTGGCGCCACCGATGCCTGCGATCACGGCAGCCACGACACCGTGCTGCTGGAGATCGGCGGCTGCCTGCGCCTGTTTCACGGGCTCGACGCACTGCTGTCACGCATCGACGCGATGCTCGCCGGGCACGGACTGGACGCCATCGATACCGGCCGCGCGCTGGCCCACACGCCGGAGGCCGCCCGCCTGCTGGCACGCGCCGGCATCGATACCCGCGCCCTGGTCGACGACGACGGCCGCCTCGACCTGCCCGGCATCCGGCGCGCGCTCGACGCGTTGCCGGTCCACGCGCTCACCCTCGATCCCCGCACGGAGGAAAACCTGGTGAACATGGGACTCGTACGCTTCGGCGAACTCGACGCGCTGCCGCGCGCCACGCTGGCCCGCCGCTTCGGCCATGCCTTCAGCCACTGGCTGGACCGGGTGACCGGTGCCGCGCCGGACCTGCGCGCGCCGCTGCCGCCGGAAACGTTCTTCGTGCGCGAACTGCACTTCCTCGACGGCATCGTCGACCGCGACATGCTGCAGTTCCCGATGCAGCGCTTGCTCGGCCAGCTCGGCGGTTTCCTGCGCAGCCGGCAGCTGGCCACGCACAAGCTGGTGTGGCGGCTGGTACTGGTCGACGGCCGCACGCGCGACATCCCGGTCGTCACCTCGCGGCCGGAATTGTTGCCGTCGCGGCTGCTGACGCTGACCCGCGTGCAACTGGAAAGCGTGCAACTGGACGCGCCGGTGGAAACGCTGCGGCTGGCCTGCCGCCGCTTCGTGCCACTGGCCGAACGCGAGGCGGTGCTGTTCCCCGAGCTGGATGCCGAACGCCGCCGCAACGACGAGTTCAGCGCGCTGTTCGATCGCCTGCGCGCGCGGCTGGGCGACGCCCGCTGCCGGGTGCCGGTGCTGCCGGAATCGGCGCAGTTGCCGGCACCGCTGCGCGTGCATGCCGCGCGCCGGCCGCTGTGGCTGCTGCGCACGCCGCAGCGCGCCATCTGGCAGGACGGCCACCTGCACTGGCACGGCGAACTGCAGTTGCTGGACGGCCCGGAGCGCATCGACGGCGACTGGTGGTCGTCGCGGCCGGTACGCCGCGATTACTACACCGCGCGCCACCTGCCGCGCGAGATCGACGCCGCCGGCCTGCCGCACGCCGAGGCCGCCGGCGCGCTGTACTGGGTATACCGCGACCTCGCCGACGACAGCTGGCACGTGCACGGGCTGTTCGGTTGATGCCGTGCCTGCCGGGTTTTCTGCCGCCGAGCTTTTCTGCCAGAGCCATTACAGCTTCCTCGCCGCCGCCTCGTCGCCGCCGGAACTGGTAACCCGCGCGCGCGAACTCGGCTACTGCGCGCTGGCGCTCACCGACGAGTGTTCGCTGGCCGGGATCGTCAAGGCGCACCTCGCCGCGAAAGAGCAGGGCCTGCACCTGCTGTGCGGCAGTTTTTTCCGGCTCGACGATCCGGAATACCCGGAGCAACCGCTGCCGCTGGTGTTGCTGGCGCCGGACCGCGACGCCTACGCCGAACTGTCGACGCTGATCACCCGCGGCCGCCGGCGCAGTGCCAAGGGCGAATACCGGCTGACGATGGCCGATCTCGACCGCCTCGTGCGCCGCTGCTTCGTGATCTGGCTGCCGACCGACGACTCGGCGATCACCCGCGCCCAGGGCGAGCGGTTGCGCGCCGCGCACGCCGGCCGGCTGTGGCTGGGCGTCGGCATGCACCGCGACGGCGCCGACACCGCGCGCTACCTCGAGCTGCACGCCCTCGCCGCGCACCTCGACCTGCCGATGACCGCCGCCAACGGCGTGCTGATGCACGAACCGGCGCGGCGGCCGCTGCTGGACGTGCTCACCGCCATCCGCCTCAACACGCCGGTGCAGCAACTCGGCGACCGCCTGCAGGCCAACCGCGAGCGCCACCTGCGGCCGCTGGCCGACCTGCGCCGGCTGTGCCCGCCGGCGCTGCTGGAAGAAAGCGCGCGCATCGCCGCCGCCTGCACGTTCTCGCTGGACGAACTGCGCTACGAGTACCCGCGCGAACTGGTGCCGGACGGGATGACCGCCACGCAGTACCTGCGCGCGCTGGTCGAGGCCGGCGCGCAGCAGCGCTGGCCGGACGGCGTGCCGCCACCGGTGTCAGCGCAACTGGAGCGCGAACTCGCGCTGATCGCCGAGCTGCAGTACGAGTACTACTTCCTCACCGTGCACGACCTGGTCGCCTGGGCGCGCGCGCGCAGCATCCTCTGCCAGGGCCGCGGTTCGGCGGCCAACTCGGCGGTGTGTTTCTGCCTCGGCATCACCGAGGTGGACCCGGCGCGCAGCGAGTTGCTGTTCGAGCGTTTCCTGTCGAGGGAACGCAACGAGCCGCCGGACATCGATGTCGATTTCGAACACGAGCGGCGCGAGGAAGTGATCCAGTACATCTACCGCAAGTACGGTCGCGACCACGCCGCGCTGGCGGCAACGCTGATCTGCTACCGCGGCCGCAGCGCGCTGCGCGACGTCGGCAAGGCACTCGGGCTGCCGGAGGACCTGTCGCCGGAGGCATGGGAGCAGCACCCGCAGGCGCTGCAGCTGGCGCGGGAAATCCGCGGCCTGCCGCGCCACCTGTCGCAGCATGTCGGCGGCTTCGTCATCACCCGCGCGCCGCTGGCGACGCTGGTGCCGGTGGAAAACGCGGCGATGGCCGACCGCACCATCATCCAGTGGGACAAGGACGACCTGGAGGCGATGGGCCTGCTGAAGGTCGACGTGCTGGCACTCGGCATGCTCACCGCGATCCGCAAGACGCTGGCGCTGGTGAATGCCACGCGCACGCGGCAGGGCCACGCACCGCTGACGATGGCGACCATCCCGGCCGACGACGCGGCTACCTACGACATGCTCTGCCGCGGCGACAGCGTCGGCGTGTTCCAGGTGGAATCGCGGGCGCAGATGGCGATGCTGCCGCGGCTGAAGCCGCGCAACTTCTACGACCTGGTGGTGCAGGTGGCGATCGTGCGGCCGGGGCCGATCCAGGGCGGCATGGTCCACCCCTACCTGCGGCGTCGCAACGGCGAGGAAACCGTCGACTACCCGAGCGAGGCCGTGCGCGGCGTGCTCGCCCGCACGCTCGGCGTGCCGATCTTCCAGGAGCAGGTGATCAAGCTGGTGATGGTGGCCGCCGGTTTTTCCGGCGGCGAGGCCGACCAGCTGCGACGGGCGATGGGCCGCTGGAAGAAAACCGGGGAGCTGGAAGGATTCCGCGCCCGACTGGTCGACGGCATGCTCGCCAACGGCTACTCGCGCGATTACGCCGAGCGGATCTTCCGCCAGGTGGAAGGCTTCGGCGAATACGGCTTCCCGGAATCGCACGCCGCCAGTTTCGCGCTGCTGGTCTACGTCAGCGCCTGGCTGAAATGCCATCATCCGGCGGCCTTCTGCTGCGGCCTGCTCAACAGCCTGCCGATGGGTTTCTACTCGCCGTCGCAGTTGCTGCAGGATGCGCGGCGGCATGGCGTAACGGTGCATGGCGTCGACATCGACCACAGCGACGTCGATTACACGCTGGAAGGCGACGCGCTGCGGCTGGGCCTGCGCCAGGTCGCCCGCCTCGGCGCCGCGGCGGCGCAGCGCGTCGTCGCGGCGCGCGCGGAAAATCCGTACGCCAACCTGCAGGACCTGAAAGCACGGGCGCGGCTCGATCGCGGCGAACTGTCGGCGCTGGTCGCCGCGCGCGCCACGCCGCGGCTGGTCGGCCATCGCCACCAGGGTCACTGGGAAGCATTGGCGATCGAGGAAGAAAAACCGCTCACCGCCGCGCAGGAGCGCGCCGACAGCACGCAGCTGGCCGACGGCATCCAGCTGCCGGCGCCGGGCGAAACACAGGACATGCTGGCCGATTACGCCAGCACCGGGCTGACGCTGGCACGCCACCCGCTGGCGATCCTGCGCGCGCAGTCACCGTTCGATCGCTGCACGCGGGCAACGGAACTGGCGCAACTGTCGAGCGGGCGCTTCGTGCGGGTGGCTGGCGTGGTGACCGGCCGGCAACGGCCCGCGACCGCCAGCGGCGTGCTGTTCATCACGCTGGAGGACGAGACCGGCAACATCAACCTGGTGGTGTGGGACAGCGTGCAGCAACGCTGCCGCCAGCAGGTGCACGAGGCGACGCTGCTGCTGGTGAAGGGAACGGTGGAAGTGCAGGGACCGGTGGTGCACGTGGTGGCCGGCGACCTGCTCGACGCCAGCGCCGCGTTCGACGGCTTCGCGCCGCCATCGCGCGACTTCCACTAGGCGGCCGGTGCCGCCGTCACATCAGGCGGAAATAACCGCCGACATACATCCAGACCAGCACCGCGACGAGCACCACGGCCAGCAGGACCTCGAACACCTTGTCGAGTCCGTGCTCCAGCCAGCGATTGATCATCGCGGCAAGCGCACCCAGCACCACGAGGAAAACCAGCACCGCCAGCGCCAGCAGGAACATCTGGGCGACGCTCAGCACCGGGGTAGGGTCCCCGTCGCCGCCGAGCGACATCAGGTTGGCCAATGCATCCGCCAGCGCATTCCTGTCCATACCGACCTCCT
This sequence comes from Gammaproteobacteria bacterium, assembly GCA_046566765.1. GTDB lineage: Bacteria > Pseudomonadota > Gammaproteobacteria > Pseudomonadales > JADFDG01 > JADFDG01. Next base: position 192 of record JBKHWA010000033.1, on the reverse strand, counting down.
GTCTTCCGGGCTTCCGGGCTTCCTTCCGGAACTCCGGATTTCCCGCGTCCGGGCTTGTTGTCGACGCGTCCCAGCGTACTCCCACCCGCCCCGCCCGCAACTGACACAAGTCACGGGTCGGTCAACCGCCGGGGCGCCGTCACCGGCGCCCGGACGTCACTTCTTCAGCCAGGAACGAACCTCGGTGAAGCC
>JBKHWA010000032.1:0-2845 GCA_046566765.1 Gammaproteobacteria bacterium | reverse complement strand
AGCTGCTCGGCAGCGGCACCATCCTGCGCGAGGTCGAGGCGGCGGCGGAAATGCTGGCGGCCGATTACGAGGTACGCGCCGACGTCTGGAGCGTCACCAGTTTCAACGAGTTGCGGCGCGATGGCCTCGAGGCGCAACGCTGGAACCTGCTGCACCCGCAGGAGAAGCCGCGGCAGTCGTGGATCGAGCAGTGCCTGGCCGATGCCAGGGGCCCGGTGATCGCCGCCACCGACTACATGAAGTTGTTTGCCGACCAGGTGCGGCCGTTCGTGCGCGGTACCTACCGCGTGCTGGGCGCCGACGGCTTCGGCCGCAGCGATTCGCGAAAGAAGTTGCGCGAGTTCTTTGAGGTCGACCGCCGCTTCATCGTCGTGGCCGCGCTGTCGGCGCTGGCCGACGAGGGCAAGGTCGAGCGCAAGCTGGTGGCCGATGCGATCAAGCGTTACGGCATCGATTCCGACAAGCGCAACCCGGTGAGGAGCTGAGCATGGCCATCACCGAGGTGAAGGTGCCCGACGTCGGCACCGACAAGCCGGTCGACGTGATCGAAGTGAGCGTCAAACCGGGCGATCGCATCGAGAAGGAACAGACGATCATCGTGCTGGAGTCGGACAAGGCGACGGTGGAAGTGCCGTCGCCGGAAGCCGGCGTGGTGCAGGCGATCGCGGTGAAGGTCGGCGACAAGCTGACCCAGGGCGCGTTGATCCTGACGGTGGAAACCGGGGCGGCAGCCGCCGCGCCCGATGCTGCCGTCGCCGCGCCGCCTGCGGCTGCCGCGCAGCCAGCGGCGAAGCCTGCACCGGCAGCGAAGGCTGCCGGCGAAAAGCCGGTGGCGGCACCGGCGCAGGCTGCCGCGCAGGTAGTGACCTTTGCCGTGCCGGACATCGGCAGCGACAAGCCGGTCGAGGTCATCGAGATCAGCGTCAAGGCAGGTGATGCGGTTGCGAAAGAGCAGACGCTGATCGTGCTCGAATCCGACAAGGCGACGATGGAAGTACCGGCGGAAGCCGCCGGGAAAATCGTCGAGTTGCTGGTGAAGAAAGGCGACAAGGTGCTGCAGGGCACGCCGATGGCGAAGGTCGAGGTGGCCGGCGGCGCGGTGAGCGCGCCGGCCGTTGCCAGCGCACCGGCGGTTGCCCCGGCAGCTGCCCCGGCGGCCGCTGCTGCCCCGGCTGCCCCGGCTGCAGCTGTTACGCCGGCACCGGTGGCGGCAACGCCGGTGCGCGCCGCCGCCGAGGTCCACGCCGGCCCGGCGGTGCGCAAGCTGGCGCGCGAGCTCGGGGTGAATCTCGGCGAAGTTGCCGCTGCTTCCGGCCCGAAGGGCCGCATCCTCAAGGACGACGTGCACGCGCACGTGAAGAAGTTGCTGACTTTCCCGGCCCGCGCCGCGGCGCCGGCCGCCGGTTCGGCATTGCCGGAATTGCCGAAGATCGACTTCACGAAGTGGGGCGCGGTCGAGGAAATGCCGCTGTCGAAGTTGCGGCGGGTGGCGGCGCAGAACCTGCACCGCGCCTGGCTGCACATCCCGCACGTCACCCACCACGAGGAGGCGGACATCTCCGAGCTGGAGGAATTCCGCGTCAGCGAGAACGAGCGGCTCAAGGCCGAGGGCGTCAAGCTGACCATGCTCGCGTTCCTGGTGAAGGCCTGTGTCAGCGCGCTCAAGCAGTATCCGAAGTTCAACAGTTCGCTGGCGCTGGATGGCGAGAAACTCGTCCTCAAGCACTACTGGCACATCGGCATCGCGGTGGACACGCCCGATGGCCTCGTCGTGCCGGTGATCCGCGACGCCGATCGCAAGGGCGTGGTGGAAATTGCCCGCGAGATGGGCGAGCTGTCGAAGCGCGCGCGGGAGAAGAAGCTGTCGCCGGCGGACATGCAGGGCGCGACGTTCTCGATCTCGTCGCTGGGCGGCATCGGCGGCACCGGCTTCACGCCGATCGTGAACTGGCCGGAAGTCGCCATCCTCGGGGTGTCGAAGTCACAGCTGAAACCGGTGTGGAACGGCAAGAAGTTCGTGCCGAAACTGCACCTGCCGTTGTCGCTGTCGTACGACCACCGGGTGGTCGACGGTGCCGACGCGGCGCGTTTCTGCGTCGCGCTGGCGGCGTCGCTGGCGGACCTGCGGCGGCTGGCGCTTTAGCGGGCGCTGTAACGCCGGATCAGGGCGTCGCGGGGCGTTGCCAGACGACCTCGCGATCGCCCGCCTGCTGTACCAGCACACGCGACAGTACGAACAACCAGTCGGAAAGCCGGTTGAGGTAGCGCGGCAGATCGCCGTCGCTCTCCGCTGCCGGCGTTTCCGCCAATACCCACAGCGCACGCTCGGCGCGACGGCAGACCGTCCGCGCCAGGTGCGCGCGCGCACTCGCTTCGTTGGCGCCGGGCAGCACGAACTCGGTGAGCGGCGGCAGTTGCGCATTCCAGTCGGCGATATCGGCATCCAGCGCCAGCAGCGCTGCACGATCGAGCACCCGCGCGCCCGGCAGCGACAGTTCGCCGCCGAGATCAAACAGTTCGTTCTGCACCCGGCGCAGCCGCGCCGGCAGCGAGTCTTCGATCCCCGGCACCACGCACAGCAGGCCGATGGCGGCGTTGAGCTCGTCGACTTCACCCAGCGCCACCACGCGCGGATGCGTTTTCGGCAGCCGGCTGCCGTCGGCCAGGCCGGTGCTGCCGTCGTCGCCGCTGCGGGTGGTGATGCGGGTGAGGCGATGGTCGCCCATCAGGGACTCCGTGTGTCCGTGGCCGCCGCGTTGCCCGGCCGCCATTCGAGGCCAAGGAAGAACGCGCGATCCGGCATGCGGTAATCGACGACATCCGGCCACGGGATGTAGTCGCTGGC
>JBKHWA010000031.1:0-3814 GCA_046566765.1 Gammaproteobacteria bacterium | reverse complement strand
CGCCGGTGTCAGCACGCTGTGGCGGTGGTGGCGAAGCTTGGCGGTGGTGCCGATCACCAGCTCGCAATCGGCAGTAGCGTCTGCCAGCGAGCCGAACACGCCGGCGTTTTCCAGCACGTCGTGGCTGTACATCGCCATCTGCCAGGCCGGGCCGCGGTCTGGAAAACTGCGGGCGTCGTCGCGGTATTCGCAGGGATTCACCAGTCGCAACTGCGAAAAACCCATGGTCTTCAGCGCGCGGGCGGCGGCGCCGATGTTGCCCGGGTGTTTCGGGCCGACGAGGACGAAGACGAGTTCCACGAGTGCTCCGGTTGGGTGGGGTTGCCGCTCAGCCGCGGGCGAGCTTGCGGTAATCGGCGGGCGCTACACCGATCACCTTGCGGAACAGCCGCGAGAAGTAATACGGATCGTCGTAGCCGAGCTGGCGGGCGATACGGTGCACGGGCGCCTCGGACATGTCCAGCAGGCGGCAGGCGTGTTCCATCCGCAGGTGGATGAAGTACTGGATCGGCGCCACGCCGGTTTCCGCCTTGAACCGCCGCGCGAACTGGAACAGCGACAACGTCGAGGTCGCCTGCGCCAGCTCGGTCAGTTCGACGTTGCGCTCGCGGTTGGCGTGCATCCAGGCGGTGACGCGCGGCAGCGAGAACGCGGTATCGGTGCTGTCGCCGCGATCGGCGAGTTGCGCCGCCCGCAGCAGCCATTGCCTGAGCAGGCTGCTGGCGTGCAGCCAGGTGTCGAGCCGGAAGCCGGTGTCGCGGATCGCCAGCAACTCGTTGAAGTCGCGCAGCAACGCGGTGTCGAGGCCGATGTCGACCACGTGGCGGCCACCCGGCGCCAGCAGCGCCACCAGTTCCGCGATGGCATCGCCGCCGAGGTGGGCCCAGTGGATGGTCCAGGGTTGCCGCGCATCGGCCGCGTACTCGTGGGCAAGGCCCGGGGGCAGCACCAGCAACCGGCCGGCGGTGACCCGTTGCGGATTGCTGCCGGCGATCGCCAGCGTGCCGGCGCCGGCGGTGCACCAGATCACCAGCAGGTCGTCGTGGCGGCTGCGCTGCATGCGGTGGCCGCGGGCGCGCGGGTAGCTGCCGAAGGCGTGCGGGTGGATATCCCGCGCCAGCGGGTGTGCCGCCAGCTGGGCGACCAGGAAGCGCGGCAGCGCCACCCGGCGGGCGTCGGCGGTCAGGGGCCAGGAGGAGGGGGTCGACATGGCGCAAGATAGTCCATCCCGCCGGCAAGAATATCAATCGCCCCGGGGAAAGCCGGCTGGCATGCTCGGCCTCGAATCGTGCAGGTGCACACCCTCTCTCCGGCGCGGCCGGGTGGTGTGCGGAGGTCCCGAACGAGGAGTGAGGGACGCAGCACGCCACCCGAGACAGCCGGCTGCAGATGGCCGGCTGCCGCAGACCGAGGACCACCCATGACCCGCAAGATCCCCCTGTTCATCAACGGCGAGTTCGTCCAGTCCTCGTCCGCCGACAGCCTGCCGGTGGTTAACCCGGCCACCCAGCAGGAACTGGCGCGCGTGCCGCTCGCCACCCGCGGCGAAGTCGAGGCGGCGGTCACCAGCGCGAAGAACGCGTTCGACACCTGGCGCAACGTCGCGGTGCCGGAGCGTGCGCGGCTGATGCTGCGTTACCAGCACCTGCTCAAGCAGCACCACGACGAGCTCGGCGAGATCCTCGCCCAGGAAACCGGCAAGACGTTTGCCGATGCCAAGGGTGATGTCTGGCGCGGCATCGAGGTGGTGGAACACGCCTGCAACGTGCCGTCGCTGCTGATGGGCGAGACCGTCGAGAACGTCGCCGGCGGCATCGACGGCTACTCGCTGATCCAGCCGCTGGGCGTCTGCGCCGGCATCACCCCGTTCAACTTCCCGGCGATGATCCCGCTGTGGATGTACCCGCTGGCGATCGCCTGCGGCAACACCTTCGTGCTCAAGCCGTCCGAGCAGGACCCGATGACGCCGACGCGTCTCGCCGAACTGGCGGTGGAAGCCGGTTTCCCGAAGGGCGTGCTCAACGTCGTACACGGCGGCCGCGACCAGGTCGACCAGATCCTCACCCACCCCGACATCCAGGCAATTTCCTTCGTCGGTTCCGTTGCCGTCGGCCAGCACATCTACCGCACCGGCACCAACGCACTGAAACGCGTGCAGGCATTCGCCGGCGCCAAGAACCACATGGTGGTGATGCCGGACGCGAATCCGAGACAGGTGGTGAGCGCGCTGGTCGGTGCCGCTTGCGGCGCCGCGGGCCAGCGCTGCATGGCGATCTCGGTCGCAGTACTGGTGGGCAGCGCGAAGGGCATCGTGCCGGAGCTGAAGCGGCAGATGGCGGCGCTGCGGCCCGGCGCGTGGAACGATGCCGGCGCTGCCTACGGCCCGGTGATCTCGAAGCGGGCAAAGGAGCGCGTGCTGTCGCTGATCGCGCAGGGCAAGAAGGAAGGCGCCAACTGCGAACTCGACGGCTCGGATTGCCGCGTCGAGGGTTATCCCGACGGCAACTGGGTCGGGCCGACGCTGTTCACCGGCGTCACCCCGGCGATGAGCATCTACCGCGAGGAAATTTTCGGGCCGGTGTTGTGCATGGTCTGCGTCGATACGCTCGAGGAAGCGATCGCGCTGGTCAATGCGTCGCCGTACGGCAACGGCACCTCGATCTTCACCGCCAGCGGCGCCGCCGCGCGCAAGTACGTGCACGAGTGCACCGTCGGCCAGGTCGGCATCAACGTGCCGATCCCGGTGCCGCTGCCGTTCTTCTCGTTCACCGGCTGGAAGGGCTCGTTCATGGGCGACCTGCATGCCTACGGCAAGCAGGCGGTGCGGTTCTACACCGAGACCAAGACGGTGACCTCGCGCTGGTTCGACAGCGACGTCGCCGGGCCGGCCGGGCCGAACCTGACGATCGCGATGAAGTGAGCGTCGTGAGCCGGGTTCGAAAAGCGGTGCGGCCGGCTGTCCCGGGAGGTGTGTTCCCGTTCCTCGCCGACGCTCGTTCCGTACGCACACCTCCCGGCCGAGCCGGGGCGGGGTATTGCCATGAACTTTGACCTGACCGACGACCAGCGCGCCATCATCGAGGTGGCGCGCACGTTTGCGCGCAAGGAACTGGCGCCGCACGCGGCGGAGTGGGATGCCAGCAGCCACTTCCCGGTCGACGTCATCCGCCGCGCCGGCGAGCTGGGCTTCTGCTCGCTGTACTGCCCGCCGGAACTCGGCGGCATGGGCCTGCCGCGGCTCGATGCGACGCTGGTATTCGAGGAACTGTCGGCGGCCTGCACCTCGACCACCGCCTACATCACCATCCACAACATGGCGACCTGGATGGCCTGCACCTTCGGCGGCGAGGCGGTGAAAAGCGAGTGGGTGCTGCAACTCGTCACCGGTGAAAAGCTGGCGTCCTACGCACTCACCGAGCCGGGGGCCGGTTCGGACGCCGCCTCGCTGAAGACGCGCGCCGTGTGTGACGGCGACGATTACCTGCTCAGCGGCAGCAAGGCGTTCATCTCCGGTGCCGGCAGTACCGATGCGCTGGTGCTGATGGCTCGCACCGGCGCCGACGGCCCGAAGGGCATCAGCTGCTTCCTGGTGCCGGCCGATGCGCCGGGCATCAGCTACGGCCGCAACGAGGACAAGATGGGCTGGAAGTCGCAGCCGACCCGCCTCGTCACGCTCGACAACGTGCGCATCCCGGCGCGTTACCGCCTCGGCGCCGAGGGCGAGGGCTTCCGCATCGCGATGAAAGGGCTCGACGGCGGCCGGCTGAACATCGCCACCTGTTCGGTCGGTACCGCGCAGGCGGCGCTGGAACGC
>JBKHWA010000030.1:0-10487 GCA_046566765.1 Gammaproteobacteria bacterium | reverse complement strand
CATGGACTTTCAGGCCTATCAGGAGCGCCGGTCGCAGGCCCGGCGCAACCGCGCCACCGCCTCGCCGTATTGCGCCGGCGCCAGCGTTGCGAAGCCGAGCCGCATGGCGTTGTGGCAGGCGTCGCGGGCCGAAGTTCCGGCGCTGAACGCCTGCCCCGGCACAAAGGCCACGCCCTCGGCGAGTGCCCGCGGCAGCAGCGCGGCAGTATCGCGGCCATCAGTGAAGCGCGCCCAGACGAACATGCCGCCGGGCGGAGCGCGGAACGCCAGCCGGTCGCCGAACTGCGTGTGCAGGGCGGCAACCAGCGCATCGCGGCGATCGAGATAACCCACGCGCATCCGCGTCAATGTCTGCGGCAGGCGATCGTCGGCCAGCCACTGCGCGGCGATTTCCTGCGCCAGCGTGCCGGTCTGCAGGTCCAGCGCCTGCTTGCTGCGGACCAGCGCCGGCAGCAGCGCCGGCGGCGCGACGATCCAGCCGATGCGCAGGCCCGGCGACATGATCTTCGACAGCGACGACACGTGGATGACGATGTCCTCCGCGCCCGGCACCTCGCGCGCGAGCGCCAGCAGCGACGGCACGCGGCTGCCGCTGTAGCGCAGTTCGCCGTAGGGGTCGTCCTCCAGCAGCCAGACGTGCTTGCGCGCTGCCCACGCCAGCAATCGCAGCCGCCGTTCGAGCGAGAGCACGGTCGCGCCCGGGTTGCCGAAGGTGGGCACCAGGTAGACCAGTTTCGGCGTGGGCAGGCGGCCGTCGACCAGCGCGTCGATGCGCGCACCGTCGTCGTCGCCTTCCAGCGTCAGCAGCGTGCACTCCGCCAGCGCGAGCACCTGCAGCGCGGCGAGGTAGGTGGGGTTTTCGACGGCGACGCGGTCGCCGGGATCGAGCAGCGTGCGGGCGACCAGGTCGAGCGCCTGCTGCGAGCCACCGGTGACCAGCAACTGTCCGTCGTCGACGGCGGCGCCGCGCATGCGCATCAGCTGTGCCAGTTGCCTGCGCAGCGCCGGCTGGCCCTCGGTGGCACCGTATTGCAGCGCCTGCGCGCCGCGTTCAGCGAGCACGCGCTGCGTCGCCGCGGCGATGCCCTCGAGATCGAGCAATGCCGGCGCCGGCATGCCGCCGGCCAGCGACAGCACGCCGGGACGGCTGGCGAACTGCAGCACGTCGCGTACGGCCGACGACGGCACGCCGTCGAGCCGGCGGGCGAGGGCGGGTGGCATCGGCGTGGTTACGGGTGAGTGCCTGGCGGTCTGCGGCATGACGGCGTTCCTGCGTTGGCAATGCGGCAGTGCATGTTCCCGCGCCGTCGCGCGCCGCACCCGGTACAACGCCCCGGCGGCGCACGCGCACTGTGATGGCGGCAGCACCGGTACAGTCCGGGACCGGCGGCAGGCCGCGGCCGCTGACGGTCGCGTCGCCGACGCCCTAGACTGGCGTTCTTGTCGTTGCGGAGTCGCCACCATGTTCACGCTCGATCGCGAATCGGCCGTGCCGCTCACCGAGCAACTCGAGGCAGAGTTGCGCCGCCGCATCGCTGGCGGCCAGCTCGCGCCCGGTGCGCGCCTGCCGTCGATCCGCCAGCTGGCGAGCCGGCTCGGCGTCAGCGCCTACACGGTGGTCAACGCCTACGACCGGCTGGTGGCGGCCGGGGTGGTCGAGGCGCGCGCGACGTCCGGCCTGTTCGTGAAAGGACGCGTCGAGTTCGCGCCGGAAGTCGCGCTCGGTTCCGAGGGCGCGGTCGATACCCGCTGGCTGTCGCGCCGTTTGCTTTCGCCGGGCGTCGGCACCATCACCGCCGGCACCGCGTTCGTGCCCGGGCACTGGGTCGAGGGCGCGATCACGCCGGCGTTCGTGGCCAAGGCGCTGCGCGCGAAGCCGGCGTTCGTCACCGGCACCACCCAGGGCATGCCGGAACTGCGCGAGCAGCTGGCGATCAAGTTGCGCGGCATGTCGATTCCCGCCGATCCGGCGCGCATCCTCGTCACCTACGGCGCCAGCCAGGCGATCGACCTCGTGTGTCGCGCGCTGGTGCACGAGGGCGACACCGTGCTGGTCGAGGACCCGGTGTACCTGGTGCTGCTTGATCGCCTGCGTGAAACCGGTGCCCGGCTGGTGGCCATCCCGCGCACGCCGGAAGGCCCGGATCTCGACGCCATCGAGCGCGCCTGCCGCGAGCACAAGCCGCGGCTGTTCTTCATGCAGTCGTTGCTGCACAACCCCACCGGCTGGGATGCGACGCCGGCGGTGTTGCACCGCATCCTCGAGCTCGCCTCGCGCCACGATTTCCTGGTTGCCGAGGACGACGTCTACGGCGACATGCATCCCGGCAACCCGGTGCGGCTGGCGACGCTGGCCGGCCTCGAGCGCGTCATTTATTTCAGCAGTTTCACCAAGGTGCTGAACCCGGCGTGGCGGGTCGGATACGTCGCCGCCGAGCCGGCGCTGATCGATGCGCTGGTCACCGAGAAAATGCGCGCCGTGCTCACCGGCTCGCTGGTGGAGGAAACGGTGGTCGCGGAGATGCTGCGCACCGGCATCTATCGCAAGCACCTGCAGGTGTTGCGCAACAAGCTGGCCACCGCGCGGGCGACGACGCTGAAAAACCTGCTCGGTGCCGGGCTCGAGGTGCCGTACCCGGCCGAGCACGGGATTTTCCTGTGGGCGGCGCTGCCGCCGATGGTCGACGTCGACGAACTGGTGCGCAGCGCGTGGGATGCCGGCATCCTGCTGGCCAAGGGTGCCCTGTTCCGCGCCAGCGACGACGGCAACGACCGTCACCTGCGCTTCAACGCCGCCACCAGCACCGACCTGCGGGTGGCGGATTTCCTGCGGGCGCGCACCCGCGCCGCCGAGAGCGCCGGCCGTGATATCGCGCGGCTGGGCCGGACGGACGATACGCGCGGCTAGAGGTGCCGGCTGGCGTTGCGGTTACAGCGGGGGCGTCGCTTCCCGGTGTGTCCACGCAGGTATTGCTCGCGGCCGCCGGCCGGCAGGTCGATACTCGGCCAACCCCTTCCGTTCGCGACCAGGAACCTGCACATGACGCCCCGGCTGGAAGCACTGCTCGCCCGCATCCGCGAACTGCAGAACGAGGTCGAGGAGGTCTACAACGAGGCCCGCGCCGAGTGGCAGCAGGAGAAGGCCCGGCTCGCCGGCGAGTTCCTCGAGCGGCAGCGGCGTTACCGCGTCGGCCTGCTGCGTTTCATCGTCACGGCGCGGCCGCTGGTGGTGCTCACCGCGCCGGTGATCTACGCCGGCTGGTTCGTGTTCGCGCTGCTCGACCTGTTCGTCACCCTGTACCAGTGGACCTGCTTCCCGGTGTACGGCATCCCGCGGGTGCGGCGCGGCGAGTACCTGCAGTTCGACCGCGAGGACCTGCCGTACCTGAACGCGATCGAGAAGTTCAACTGCTTCTACTGCTCGTATGGCAATGGCGTCATCGCCTATGCGCGCGAGATCGCCGCGCGCACCGAGCAGTACTGGTGCCCGATCAAGCACCAGCGCCGCAGCCGCGACGCGCACGACCGCTACCCGCAGTTCTTCGATCACGGCGACGCGCAGGCCTACCGCGAGGGACTGGCGCGGTTGCGCCGGCAGTACGAGCGGGAGTGAAACGGGCGGGCTTGATGGTCCGCGCACAGGACATTAACGTCGATCTCCGGCGTTCATGCCCCGGCATCATTCATTGACGGCCTCCACGGACGGTGCCCTCCGATGACCATTCACCACCAGCGACCGGCCGCGGTCCTCCGGCAGGACCTGGCGGCACTGCTCGTCGAGACAGCCGTGCTGCTCGGCGATACCCGGCGTACGCCCGGATACCGTGTCCACGAAGCACGCAAGCGGCTGAAGCGGGCGCGCGCCTGGGCGTTGCTGCTGGATCTCGACATCGATCCGCCATTGCGCGCGGTGCACCGTTCGCTCGGCCGGCACCGCGATCGCGATGCGCTGGCCGACGCCCTGAAACGGCTGCAGCCGTCCGCGCCGAAGGCGGTGCGCCCGGTGTTGCAGCAATTGCACGCTGCGCTGCCGGCCGCTGCCACCCGCGTTGACCGGCAGGTGGCCCGTGAACTGCGGGCGCTGGCGGCGTCGTTGCCGGAAGTGGATGCCGGTTCCGGGTTGCTGGCGCGCGGCGTCGCCGATACCGCCCGCCGCAGCCGGCGGGGCTTGCGGCGCGCGCTGGCCAGCGGCGATCCGCACGACTTCCATCGCTGGCGGAAGTGGGCGAAGTACCTGGCACTGCAACTGCGCTACCTGGTGCCGCTGCAGCCGGACGTGCTGGCGGTGCAGGCCGATACCGCCGCCACCGTGGCGCAGTGGCTGGGCGATGGCCACGACATCGAGCTGGTGCGCGAGTTTGCCGCGCAACGGCCGCTGGCGGCCGGCGAGCGTGCCCTGCTGCAGGCATTTCTTGACCAGCAACAGCAGGTGTTGCACGCCCAGGCCGCTGCGGTCGGCAAGCTGCTGCACGAAGAGTCGCCCCGGAAACTGGAAAAACGTCTGCGTGGTTACCGGCGCGGCGGGTGAGGGCTGGCACCGCCGACGCCCACGCGGCCTGGCGATGCCGGGAGCCGCGGGTCTTGGCTACGCCGGGAACCGCAGGTAAGGTCGGGCCGTTGGTTGGTGCAATGACGCAATTCCCTGTAAAGACACCGGAGATATCACCATGAAACTGAAGCATCTCGTCGCGGGTTGTTGCGCGCTGGCTGTTACGGCCGCCGCGGGTATCGCCACTGCTGCCGACGCACCGAAAAGCGAGGACCTGATCAAGGCGCGCCAGGCCGCGTACGCGTTCGTCGGCTGGAACATGGGTCGTATCAAGGCCAGCGTTGCGCCGGGCGCAACCTTTAACCGCGAAGAAGTGGTGAAGGCCGCCAATGCCATCAAGGGCGTGGCCAATTCCGGCCTCGGCGCGCTGTTCGTGGCCGGCACCGAAAAGGGCAACGGCTTCCACCACACCCACATCAAGCCGGAAGCGCTGCTGCCGAAAAACGCGGAAAAGCTCGGCCAGCTCGCCGGCGATTTCAACCGCGAGGCCAACGCGCTGGCCGACGTCGCCGCCAGTGGCGACCAGGCGGCCGTTGCCGCGCAGTTCGGCAAACTCGGTGGCACCTGCAAGGCGTGCCACGACGACTTCCGCCAGAAGATCAAGTAAGCGTTCGCGGTTCGCAGCCATGCGTCGCATCCGCGTCTGGGACCTGCCGTTGCGCCTGTTCCACTGGGCGCTGGTGCTGGCGGTGATCGCCGCGTTCGTCGCCGTGAACGCCGGCGAGATGGACTGGCACGGCCGCGCCGGGCTCACCGTGCTCGGACTGGTCGTGTTTCGCGTGGTGTGGGGCTTCACCGGTTCCACCCACGCGCGCTTCCGCGACTTCGTGCGCGGGCCGCGCGCGATCCGCGAGTATCTCCGCGGCAACTGGCACGGACAGGGCCACAATCCGCTGGGCGCGCTGTCGGTGCTGGCGCTGCTGGCCCTGCTCGGCGCGCAGGCCGTGACCGGCTTGTTCGCCAACGACGACGCCACCTTCAGCGGCCCGCTCGCCGGGCTGGTCAGCGGCGACACCGGCGATCTCCTCACCAGCCTGCATCACCTGCAGGCGTTGCTGATCATGTTGCTGGTGCTGCTGCACCTCGGCGCGATCGGCTGGTACGCGCGGGTGAAGAAACAGGATCTCATCCGGCCGATGATCACCGGGCAGCGGGATGTCGATGATGCTGACCCGGAAAATGCCGGCGCCAGCGACGCCGGGGGCGGCGGCTGGCTGGCGCTGGTCATCGCGGTGGCGATCGCGCTGGCGGCGGTGTACGTCGCGTCCGGCGCATGGATCCCGCCGCCGCCACCGGTGCAGGCGCCGGCCTGGTAGCAGCTGTCGGTCAGGCGCCAGGTTTTCCTGCGGGTGTTGCGGGCGCCGCTGGCTTGCCGGTGCCGTCCGGCGCCTCCAGCAGCGCCACGATCATGTCGGTCATCGCGTTGATGAACGCCTTCTCGGAAATCGGCGGCGGATCCTGCAGCAGGTAGCGGATGCTGGTGAACAACGCGGAATTCACCAGCACGTAGAGCCGCGCCTCCAGGTGCTTCACCGGGTAGCCCTGGCGATTTTGCAGGAAGTACGGCTGCGCCATCGCCAGGAAGAACTGCTCGAGCGGGTCCAGCACCTTGTCGACCGGCACGTGGTTCCAGTTGCGCACCAGTTCCTGCATCAGCGGGTCGTCGCGGATCATGCGGATGCCGAGCGTCAGGCCCATCTTCGCCACGTCGCGCAACGCGAAGCGGGTGAAGTCGATCTGGTTGGCCTGGGTCCTGAAGGCGGCGCCGATATTCCGGCTCATGCGGTCGAGCAGCGCCTCGAGCAGCGCCTCCTTGTCCGGGAAGTACTGGTACAGCGAGCCGATGCTGACGCCGGCCCGCTCGGCGATGTGGTTGGTGGTGGTGTGCTGCACGCCGCGTTCGACCACCACCGCGGCGGTGGCGTCGAGCAGGCGCTCGACCAGTTCGCGGGAGCGCTGCTGGCGGGGGAGTCGGCGCATGGCGGGGCGTCCGGGGAGAGGGTTCGGTGGCGGGCTTCGGTGACCGGCTGGGCCAAACGCGAGTTGAACGCGAGTAATGGCTCATATTAAGTTTCGCGTCAGCCGCCGGCAAGGCGACCGATCTCCTGCCCGAACCGCGCCCGGATATCCGCATGAGCCCCGCCAGCCCGCAGTCTTCCGCGACCCCGCACAGTCCCTCATCCGGCATCCCCGCCCCGAATGCCACCGCCCGCAGCGCCGGCCTGGACGCCGCCACCCCGGCCGCGCGCGCGCCGCGCCGCGCTGCCGACTGGGCCGCGACCCGTCGCCGCTGGGTGCCGGATTTCGTGGCGAAGATCGTATTCGGCCGGCCGTTGCCGCCGGACCGGGAGGAGTGGCAGCGCGTGCTGGCGGCATTGCGCCAGGGCGATGCGCCGATGGACGCGGTGGTCGACTGGATGTTCGCCGCCGGTCCGCGCCAGGCGAAGGCGCTGTTCGAGCAGGCGCTCACCCGCGGCATCGACACCATCGACAACCCGCCGGCGCCGCTCGCCGATTTTTTCCGGCTGATCGACAACCCGCCGCCGTGGCTGGACCGCGCGCTGGTGGAAGAGGGCGCGCTCGCCGCGCAGACCAGCGGCTACGTCGGCTTCTACGTGCTGCGCGACATGGCGTTGATGGGCGGCTACGCGTACTTCAGCAGTTTCAACCAGGTGCTCGCGGCCACCGGCTCGCTGCACCGCGATGTCGCGCTGCGGCTGGGCGAGACCGGCAAGTGGCTCAACGACGTCACCGCCACCGGCGGCCTCGAGCGCTTCGGTGAAGGATTTCTCACCACCATCCGCGTGCGCATGGTGCACGCGCTGGTGCGTCGCCACCTGCGCGGCCACGGAAATGGCAACAGCGAGTGGGACGAGGACACCTGGGGCGTGCCGATCAACCAGATCGACATGCTGGCCACCTACCTCGCGTTCGGGCCGGTGACGTTGCTGGGCGTGCGCACCTTCGGCGTGCCGGTGCTGCCGCGCGATTCGCGGGCGGCGATGCACATGTGGCGCTACATCGGCTGGCTGTCCGGCGTGCGCGAGGAATGGCTGGCGCTCACCGAGCGCGACGGCCTGCGCAAGCTCTACCACACCTTTCTCACCCACCGCCTGCCGGACGAAAAGATCGGCCTGCTCGGCAGCGCGCTGCGCGACCAGCCGCTGACGCAACAGCTGCCGGAACTCGATGGCCACCCGCGGCTGGCCTGGCTCAAGCGCCGTTATCTCTACCAGAAGCACATCAGCAACTCGGCGCTGATCATGTTGCCACGCCAGCGCCGGCAACTCGGCATCCCGTTCTACGCGCTGCCCTGGTATCCGCTCGCGACGGCGCCGTTCCGCTTCATCCAGCTGGGCTACTACCGCCTGCGTGGCGGCGAGGTACTGGCCGGATTCAGCCGCCGCAGCCGCGAGAAACAATACCGGCTGCTGCAGAGTTATTTCGCGGGCCGCGACGTGGATATCATCCGCCCGGACGCGACCCACCCGGCCAGCATCGAGCGCGGTTGACGCGCGGCGCTGGTCATCACCACATCCAGACCACCACCACAGTCACAACAACAATATCCCTTCACCACCGGACGACGATCGATCACCATGATTTCCCGATTCCCTGTCTCCCCGCGCGGCCTCGTGCCGCAGGTCGCGCTGCTTGCGCTGCTGTCCTGCTTCACCGCGCCGCTCCATGCCGAGGGAGGCCCCGGCAACTATCCCGACGATCCGTTCGCGCATGACCGGGTGCCGCTGGAACCGACCGAGATCGGCAGCGGGCGTGGCCAGTCGCACCTGTTCGCGCTGGCCTCGCTGGTCGACGGCAACAACAGCGACCGCGTTTATTTCGGCGGCCAGCTCGGCATCGAGTTCCAGTTGCACGAGTTCGGCGGCATTCGCCTCAGCGGCTTCCAGGAACTGGTCGACGGCGACGGCAACCAGCTGGCGCACAAGTTCACCTCCCTGCGCGTCGGCCCGGCACTGCACCTGCGGCCGTACCGCCGGCTGGATCTCGGCGTCTACTCCGAGGCCGGGCTGCTGCTGGTCGATGCCGTTGACGGCGAGTTCAGCGTGACGGCGCCGGAAACCACGCTCGGCGGCTTCATCAGCATCCACCTGGACAGCCGCGTCTACGTGCAACTCGAACTCGAGCACGTTTCCAGCAATGCGGAAGTGGATGGCGTGCTCGGCGAGCAGGATCGCACCGCCGCCAAGCTCGGCCTCGGCCTGGTGTTCTGAGGCAGCCATGAGCACGCAAAGCAAACCCCGCGTCCTCGTCGTCGGGGCCGGCCCGGCCGGTCTCGCAGCCGCGGCGCGCCTGCTGGAGCAATCCGGTGGCGGCGTCGACGTGCGCATCATCCACATGGGCCACTGGCTCGGCGGCAAGGCCGCCGGTTTCCGCAACGCGTCCGGCCGCGAGTACGAGCACGGCTGGCACATGATCGTCGGCTTCTACGACAACATGCGGGCGCTGATGGCGCGCGCCGGCATCGACGTGCCGAACACGCTGCTGTCGATGCAGGGCGAGTCGCACATCTTCAACGAGCGCGACAACTCGTTGTTCACCATCGGCGGCGACTCGGTGTTCGACGTGTTGCAGCAGTTCCTGAAACTGCCGCTGCTGGACCTGCCGGACCGGCTCAATGCCGACCGGATGATGACCGAAGCGCTGCTGGTGGCGATCGGCAGCGGCGACCTGTCGCGCTACGACGACCAGTGCATCACGGCCTGGTGCATCGATCGCGGGCTGCGCCCGCACGTGGCACGCCAGTTGCCGCTGTTCCGCTTTTTCCGCGAGGCCTACTTCAACTACCCCGGCGAGATCAGCGCCTACCACCTGCTGCAGAGCATGCGGTTGATGAGCACCTTGCGGCGCGCCGAGCAGTTCGTGCTGCCGGCCGATTACACCAGCGTGATCTGGAACCCGATCGGCGAGTACGTGAAGCGGCTCGGCGCCGAGATCATCCCGTACACCATGGCGCTCGACTGGCGCTACAGGGGTCGCCGCATCACCGGCGTCGACGTGGCGAAGCCGGACCCGGCCGGCCACGCGTTCGGCCACGGCCACTGGCAGGCCGGCCCGCTGCCGTACCAGGCCGACAGCCGTCGCACGCTCGATGACTTCGACTACGTGATCTCCACCATTCCCAACGCGGTGTTCTGCCACATGAACGCCGACGACACGCGCTGGTGGAACTCGCCGTACTTCAGCCGCATGCGCAACCTGCGCAGCGCATCGACGGTGTCGTTGACGGTGCTCACCGAAAAACCGGTCTGCCAGTATCCCGGCCCGGTGTTTGGCCTGCCGCCGCCGCTCGGTATCTGCACCAACATGAAACCGTATTGGACGCGTTACCGCGATGACCCGAAGGTCGGTTCGGTGCTGGCGTTCGTCGGCCAGGAGCGCGGCTTCGAGGACTGGACGGACCAGCAGATCATCGATTTCACCTTCGACAATTTCTCGGCGGTGGAGGGCTTCGGCGACATCCGCGCCGCCGGCGTGCTCGATGTCGAGTTCCACCGCAACGTCGCCGACCACTCGCGGCTGTTCGATTGCGAACCCGGCGTGCAGCAGTTCCGTCCCGGGCCGCAGACGCCGTTCCACAATTTCTTCCTGGCTGGCGACTGGGTGCGCAACAAGATCGACGTGGTGTGCATGGAGGGCGCGATCACTTCCGGCATGGAGGCGGCCGACCTGCTGCTGCAGCGGGCGAACGAGGAATTCCCGGGCAGCGTGCGCAACGCCGGAGGCAAGGCATGAGCAATATTCCCGAGCACGACGACCCGTTCAGCCCGGAAGCCGACCCGTATCCGCCGGCGCGCCGCATCCCGCTGCAGGCGGCCGGCCACGAGCCGCACGATTGCCATTGTGGTGGCTCGCTGGAAATTCAGCGTGGCCCGTCGCTGTCGCGCCGGCAGGCGTTGTTCGGTGTCGGTGCGCTGGC
>JBKHWA010000029.1:0-22949 GCA_046566765.1 Gammaproteobacteria bacterium | reverse complement strand
TGTCGGACCTGCTGATGCAGTACGAGACCATCGATGCCGAGCAGATCGACGACATCATGAACGGCGTCAAGCCGGCACGGCCGCCGAAAGGCTGGGTCGACAAGAGCGGCGGTGGCGGTAGCGGCGGATCGGCGCCCGCAACCGCGGCCACCGACCAGCCGGGGCCGACCATCGGCGGTCCCGCCAGCCAGCCCTGATCGTTTCGGGCCCCACGCAGGGGCCCGATTTTTTTCGCCGATTTTTTGCACCAGCGACCCGGCCCTGCCATGAAACGCATCCTTCGTTGCGGTAATCGTGAGGTCGACCTGTCGCGGCCTTGCGTCATGGGCATCCTCAACGTCACGCCGGATTCGTTTTCCGACGGCGGCCGTTACGCCGGCATCGACGCTGCGCTGCGGCAGGCGGCGCGCATGCGGGACGAGGGCGCAGTCTTCATCGACGTTGGCGGCGAATCGACGCGGCCGGGGGCTGCCGTCGTCGGCACGCAGCAGGAGCTGGACCGGGTGTTGCCGGTGGTCGAGCGCATCGTTCGCGAGATCGATGTGTGTGTCTCGGTCGATACCAGCACGCCGGAGGTGATCCGCGAGGTAGCCGCTGCCGGTGCCCATCTCGTCAACGATGTGCGGGCGTTGCAGCGGCCGGGCGCGCTGGCCGCGGCGCAGGCCAGCGGCCTGCCCGTTTGCCTGATGCACATGCAGGGCGAGCCGGGGTCGATGCAGCAATCGCCGCAGTACGGCGACGTGGTGGCGGATGTGCGCGGATTCTTGCGGGAGCGGGTTGCCGCCTGCGTGGCGGCGGGCATCGCTGGCGACCGCCTGCTGGTCGATCCGGGGTTCGGTTTTGGCAAGACGCTGGCGCATAATCTCGCCCTCTTGGCGCGGCTGGACGAGGTGGCGGATGAGCTGCCGCTGCTGGTCGGCGTATCGCGCAAGTCGATGGTCGGCGCGTTGCTGGCGGGCGAAGGCAAGCCGCCGCGCCCGGTCGATGAGCGCCTGCATGG
Source organism: Gammaproteobacteria bacterium (assembly GCA_046566765.1). Lineage (GTDB taxonomy): Bacteria > Pseudomonadota > Gammaproteobacteria > Pseudomonadales > JADFDG01 > JADFDG01. The sequence continues at coordinate 21,949 of JBKHWA010000029.1, read as the reverse complement.
TTCGGTGGCGGCGGCAGTGGTCGCCGCGATGAAAGGAGCGACGATCCTGCGTGTGCACGATGTCGCGCCGACAGTAGACGCGCTATCGGTAGTCGCCGCGGTACAGGATTCTGCGAGGAAGCAATGAGCAAGAAATATTTCGGCACCGACGGCATCCGCGGTCGCGTCGGCGAGCCGCCGATCACGCCCGACTTCATGCTCAAGCTGGGCTGGGCGGCCGGCAAGGTGTTCCAGCAGCAGGGCAAGTCGAAGATCCTGATCGGCAAGGACACGCGGATCTCCGGCTACATGTTCGAGGCGGCGCTCGAGGCCGGCCTCGTGGCTGCCGGCGCCGACGTGCGCCTGGTCGGCCCGATGCCGACGCCGGCGATCGCCTATCTCACCCGCACCTTCCACGCGCAGGCGGGCATCGTCATTTCCGCCTCGCACAATCCGTTCGACGACAACGGCATCAAGTTCTTTTCCGGCGAAGGCAAGAAGCTGGACGACGACATCGAGCACGCCATCGAACGCATGCTCGACGAGCCGATGGTGACGGTGCCGGCTGCGGATCTCGGCAAGGCAGTGCGCATCGAGGGCGCCCGCGGACGCTACATCGAGTTCTGCAAGTCGACGGTCCCGACGTCGCTCGACCTGTCCGGTCTCCACATCGTGGTCGATGCCGCCAATGGCGCCTGCTACAACACGGCGCCGGACGTTTTCGACGAGCTCGGCGCGCGGGTGACGAAGATCGCCACCGAGCCGGACGGCTTCAACATCAATCGCGATTGCGGCTCGACGCACCCGGCGAAACTGCAGGCAAAAGTGCGTGAGCTGGGCGCGGATCTCGGCGTTGCCCTCGATGGCGACGGTGATCGCCTGATCATGGTGGATGCCGCCGGCGAGGTGGTGGATGGCGACGAGTTGCTGTTCATCATCGCCCGCGACCGGCATGCGGCCGGCAGTCTCGGCGGTGGCGTGGTCGGCACCCTGATGAGCAACTTCGGGATGGAGCTGGCATTGCAGAAGCTCGGCATCCCGTTTGCGCGCGCGAAGGTCGGCGATCGCTACGTGATGGCGGAGCTGGAAGCGCGCGGCTGGCTGGTCGGTGGCGAGTCCAGCGGCCACATCGTCTGCCTGGATCGCACTACCACCGGCGACGGCACGCTGTCCGCACTGCAGGTGCTGGCGGCGCTGGCGCGCAGCGGGCAGACGCTGGCCGAGGCGCGCCGCGGCATGAGCAAGTTGCCGCAAGTGATGATCAACGTGCCGCTGACCGCGAAGCGCGATGTTGCCGGCCTGCCGGAGGTGAAGGCGGCGGTTGCGGCTGCCGAGTCCTCTCTCGCCGGCCGTGGCCGGGTGCTGCTGCTCCCCTCCGGGACCGAGCCGTTGGTGCGGGTGATGGTCGAGGGCGAGGACGCCGACCTGGTGGGCAGGCTGGTCCGGGAACTGGCCGCGAGGGTCGCCGAGCACGCCTGACCCTGCCCCGTGGCCGCGGCCGTACCGGGGTGCCGGCCGTTGGCTTCCCGGGGGTGACCGGCTACCATTGCGCTCCTTTTTTGCCGGGCCGAGGTTCGGGTGCAGCAGGACGTGCGCCGGCCACTGGTGGCCGGTAACTGGAAAATGAACGGCAGCCTCGCCGAAGCCCGGGAGCGGGCGCGGGCGGTGGTGGCCGGCATGGGCCGGGCGCATGCCGAAGTTGCGCTGGTGCCGCCGGCGGTGCACCTGGCGGCGGTCGCGGAGGAGTTGGCGGGCAGTCCCGTCCTGCTCGGCGGCCAGGATGCCAGCGAGCACGATGCGGGCGCGTACACCGGCGAGGTTTCCGCGGCGATGCTGCGTGATGCCGGATGCCGGCTGGTATTGGTGGGCCATTCCGAGCGCCGGCACGGGCTGGGTGAGAGCGATGCACTGGTGGCGCGCAAGTTCGCCGCGGCTCGCCGGGCGCTGCTGGTGCCGGTGCTGTGTGTCGGCGAGACGCTCGCCGAGCGCGAGGCCGGCCGCACGGCGGACGTCGTGTTGCGGCAACTGGAAGCGGTGCTGGCGGTAGCCGGCGGATTTGGCGACGCGGTGCTGGCCTACGAGCCGGTCTGGGCGATCGGGACCGGTCGCAACGCGACGGCGGAGCAGGCGCAGGAAGTGCACGCATTGTTGCGCGCACGGTTGGCGCGGGAGAACGCGAAGGATGCGCGCGCGACGCGCATTCTGTATGGCGGCAGCGTGAAGGCGGCGAATGCCGGTGCGCTGTTCGCGATGGCGGACGTGGATGGTGCCCTGGTGGGCGGCGCATCGCTGGATGCGCGTGAATTCATCGAAATCTGCGCGCAGGCGCGGTAGCAGGTAAAGAAATGGAAGTTGCGTTGCTGGTTGTACACGTACTGGTTTCGCTGGCGCTGATTGGCCTGGTGCTGATCCAGCACGGCAAGGGCGCCGATGCCGGCGCCTCGTTCGGCGGCGGCGGTGCGCAGACCGTGTTCGGGGCGGCCGGCTCGGCCTCCTTCCTCACGCGCACCACCAAGTGGCTGGCGGTCGTGTTTTTCTCTACCAGCCTGGCGCTCGCTTGGCTTGCGAGGGAAAACGCGGAAGCGCAGAATAGCGCGCTTCTTCCGGAGGCCCCGGCGGCGACCATCGCGCCGTCCGATATCCCGGTTGATGCCGCTCCGGCGGCGCCCTCGTCCTCCGATGTACCTGCTGCCCCGGCCCCGGCCGGCCAGTAAGGCGCCCGTCAGGCGTCAGCAGAGCAAGTCCCTGCCCAGGTGGTGAAATTGGTAGACACGCTACTTTGAGGGGGTAGTGGCGAAAGCCGTGTCGGTTCAAATCCGACCCTGGGCACCAGTTTTTGATGTGACGGGTTTTTACGTTGACAGCAGGGGGGTCTGCCCCTACAGTCGGCGCCCGGTTTTGATGCGGGGTGGAGCAGCCTGGTAGCTCGTCGGGCTCATAACCCGAAGGTCGTTGGTTCAAATCCAGCCCCCGCTACCACTAACGGGCCTTGGCAAAGGCCCGCTGCAGTAGTGCAGGAAAAGCCCCTCTCGAGGGGCTTTTTGCTAGATGGACTCGCATGGCGGTCCATCTACAGGCTTCGTTCGCGAAATGGGCCTTGCAGGCCCATTTTTTGTTTGTGCGACAGTAACTTGCGCCGGCAGCGGCGCTGGAGCAGCGGTGACCAACGCGCGCGATCTCAAGGCCCTGCTGGAGCCGGCGGCAACCGCCCTCGGATTCGAGTTGTGGGGCGTCGAGTACATCGTACGCGGCCGCCACCGGTTGCTGCGGGTTTACATCGATGGCCCCGAGGGCGTGACAGTCGACGACTGCGCCGCGGTGAGCCACCAGGTGAGCGGCATCCTCGACGTGGAAGACCCGATTCCGGGCGAGTACACGCTGGAGGTCAGTTCGCCCGGGCTGGACCGGGTGTTGTTCGAGCCGTCGCAATACGCGCGTTACGAGGGCAGCCTCGTGGTCGTGCGTACGCAGGCGGCGATTGGCGGCCGGCGACGTTTTCGCGGCCGCGTGAAGGCGGTGACAGAAAACGGTTTCACCCTGGTGCTGGACGACGGCAGCGAGCAGCAGATTGCGTTCGCCGATGTCGACAAGGCGCAGGTGGAGCCGGAGTTTTCCAACAACAAGCGGTGATGCCGGGAAGGCACGCCGCAAAGGCTGGGTCACGACGATGGGTAAAGAGATTCTCCTCGTAGCTGAAACCGTCTCCAACGAGAAGGGCGTCGACCGCGACGTCATTTTCGAGGCGATCGAGGCGGCATTGGCCGCGGCCACCAAGAAGCGCTTCCGCGAGGAAGACGTGGAAATCCGCGTGGCCGTCGATCGCCGTACCGGCGAGTACAAGTCCTACCGGGTCTGGCGCGTGGTGCCGGACGAGGAGTTGTACGAGTTCGGCCACCAGCTGACGCTGGACGAGGCCCACGAGAAAGATCCGTCGCTGAAAATCGGCGACATCTGGGAAGAGGAAGTCGAGTCGGTCGATTTCGGTCGCATCGCTGCCCAGACCGCCAAGCAGGTCATCGTGCAGAAGGTGCGCGAGGCCGAGCGGGCGCAGATCGTCGAGCAGTTCCGCCATCGCGTAGGCCAGCTGGTCATCGGTACCGTCAAGAAGGTTACCCGTGACAACGTCATCCTCGATCTCGGCAGCAATGCCGAGGCGCTGATGCCGCGCAGCGAGATGCTGCCGCGCGAGGTGTTCCGCACCAACGACCGCATCCGCGCCGTGCTGTACTCGATCAACACCGAGAACCGTGGTCCGCAGCTGATGGTCTCCCGGACCCGTCCGGAAATGCTGATCGAGCTGTTCAAGATCGAGGTGCCGGAAATCGGCGAGGAGCTCATCGAGATCAAGGGCGCCGCGCGCGACCCGGGCGTGCGCGCCAAGATCGCGGTGAAGTCCAACGACCAGCGCATCGATCCGCAGGGCGCCTGCATCGGCATGCGCGGTTCGCGCGTCCAGGCCGTGTCCGGCGAGCTGGGCGGCGAGCGCGTGGACATCGTGCTGTGGGACGACAATCCCGCGCAGTACGTCATCAATGCCATGAGCCCGGCCGAGGTCTCGTCGATCATCGTCGATGAGGACCGCCACTCGATGGATATCGCCGTCGAGGAAGACCAGCTGGCGCAGGCCATCGGCCGCGGCGGCCAGAACGTCCGCCTGGCCAGCGAGATGACCGGCTGGGAACTGAACGTGATGACGATCGAGGAAGCCAACGCCAAGCAGGCGACGGAATCCGAGTCGGTGGTGCAGACCTTCATGAAAGACCTGGATGTCGACGAGGAAGTCGCGCAGGTACTGGCCGACGAGGGTTTCACCACGCTGGAAGAAATCGCCTACGTGCCGATGGAAGAGATGCTTTCGATCGAGGGCTTCGACGAGGACATCGTCAACGAGCTGCGCCAGCGCGCCAAGGATGCGTTGCTGACCAAGGCGCTGGCGTCCGAGGAGAAGCTGGAAAGTTCCGAGCCGGCCGAGGATCTGCTCAACATGCCGGGCATGGATCGCGCGCTGGCGTTCGCACTGGCCGCCAAGGGCGTGCGCACCATGGAAGACCTCGCCGAGCAGGCGGTGGACGATATTGTCGAGATCGAGGGCCTGGACGAGCAACGGGCGGCCGCGCTGATCATGGAAGCGCGCAAGCCGTGGTTTGCCGAGCAGGGCTGAACGTCATTCGCAAACGGCGGCTGACGTACTGAGCAACGGAGACTGAGTACCGGTATGGCAGAGGTTACGGTAAGGCAGCTGGCGGAAAAGCTGAACGTCGCGGCGGAAACGCTGCTGACGCAGATGCGTGATGCCGGTCTTTCGCATTCCTCGGCGGACGCCGCGGTGTCCGATGCCGAGAAGGAGCAATTGCTGGCGCACCTGAAGCGCGCGCACGGCAAGGAAGAGGCAGGTGAGGCCAGGCGCATCACGCTGAAGCGCAAGGAAACCACCACCATCAAGACTGCCAGCGGTTCGACGGGCAAGACCAAGACCGTCGAGGTGCAGGTCAAGAAGACGCGTACCTACGTCAAGCGCAGCGATCTCGAGGCCAAGGCCGCCGAGGAAGAAGCCCAGCGCCTGGCCGAGGAAGAAGCGCAGCGCGCGGCCGAGGAAGCAGCGCGGGCAGCCGAAGAAAAAGCCCGCCTGGCCGCCGAGGAAAAGCAGCGTCGCGAGGAAGCCGAGGCGCGCCGCAAGGCGAACAATGTCAGCATCGACGACGTCGAGGCTGCCCACCGCCACAAGGTGGTGAAGGTTCCGCACCACACCACCGAGGCCGCCCGCATGGCGGCCGAAAAGGCCGCCAAGATCGAGGCCGAGGAGCGCAAGAAGCGCGAGGAGGCGGAGGCTCGCAAGCGCCAGAACGCCGGCGCGCTGAAGGAAGTTGATGCCCAGGCCGCCAAGGAAACCGTCGAGCGCGCCAAGCGCCTCGCCGAGGAACTGGCCGGTCGTGGCGGCGAGCCGCGCGAAGAGGTGGCCGAGGCCGCCGACGCCGGCATTGTTGCCCGCGCCTTCGAGCAGAGCATCGAGGAAGAGGCCCACAGCCTCAAAAAGGACAGCAAGAGCAAGCTGGTAGCCAAGCGTCGCAAGCAGACGCAAAAAATGGCTTTCGAAGGCACTCTCAAGAGCAGTTTCATGAAGAGTCACGCGTTCGAGAAGCCGACGGCGAAGATGGTCTACGAAGTCGAGATCAGCGACGCCATTACCGTCGGCGACCTGGCGCAGAAGTTGTCGATGAAGGTCGGCGAGTTGATCAAGGCCCTGATGAAGATGGGCGAGATGGTCACCGTCAACCACGTGCTCGACCAGGACACCGCGGTGCTGCTGGTCGAGGAACTTGGCCACAAGGCGAAGATCGTCAGCGCCAACGCCGTCGAGGAAGCGCTGGCGGAGTCGATCAGTCGTGAAGGCGAGGCCGTGCCCCGTGCGCCGGTGGTCACCATCATGGGCCACGTCGACCACGGCAAGACGTCGTTGCTCGACTACATCCGGCGCGCGAAAGTCGCGGCGGGCGAGGCTGGCGGCATTACCCAGCACATCGGCGCGTACCACGTCGACACCGGCCACGGCATGATCACGTTCCTCGACACCCCGGGCCACGCGGCGTTCACCGCCATGCGTGCCCGCGGTGCCTCGGCGACCGACATCGTCATCATCGTGGTGGCGGCCGACGACGGCGTGATGCCGCAGACGATCGAGGCTATCAACCACGCCAAGTCCGCCGGCGTGCCGATCATCGTTGCCATGAACAAGGTCGACAAACCGTCGATCGACCTCGAGCGCGTGCGCAGCGAGTTGTCGCAGCACGGCGTCATTTCCGAGGAGTGGGGCGGCGACACCCAGTTCGTTCCGGTTTCTGCACACACCGGCCAGGGCGTCGACAAGCTGCTCGACGCGATCCTGATCCAGGCAGAGGTCCTGGAGCTCAAGGCCGTGGCCACCGGCCCGGCCGAGGGCGTGGTCATCGAGTCGCGTCTCGACAAGGGTCGCGGCCCGATTGCCTCGCTGCTGGTACAGCAGGGCGAGCTGCACCCGGGCGACATGGTGCTCGCCGGCCAGTTCTACGGCCGTGTGCGCGCGATGTCCGACGAGAACGGCAAGGCACTCAAGGTGGCCGGCCCGTCGATCCCGCTGGAAATCCTCGGCCTGGCCGGCGTTCCGGATGCCGGTGACAAGTTCATGGTTGTGGCGGACGAGCGCAAGGCGCGCGAAGTCGCGCAGCACCGTATCGAGAAGGATCGCCAAGCCCGCCTCGCGCGCCAGCAGTCGTCCAAGCTCGAAAACGTGTTCGCCAACCTGGCGGCCAACGAGAAGCCGAGCGTCAACATCGTGCTCAAGACCGACGTGCGCGGTTCGCTGGAGGCGCTCACCGGCGCGCTCAACGAGCTCAGCACCGACGAGGTCAAGGTCACGATCGTGTCGAGCGGCGTCGGCGCCATCAACGAGTCCGACGTCAACCTGGCCATGACATCGGGCGGCGTCATCCTCGGTTTCAACGTCCGTGCCGACAGCACTGCCAAGAAGGTGTGCGAGCGCGAGGGCATCGACCTGCGCTACTACAGCGTCATCTACCAGTTGATCGACGACGTGAAGGCGGCGATGGGCGGCCTGCTGGCGCCGGAGAAGCGCGAGACGATCCTCGGCGTTGCCGAGGTGCGCGAAGTGTTCCGTTCGTCCAAGTTCGGCGACGTCGCCGGCTGCATGGTGGTCGAGGGTACCCTCTACCGCAACCGGCCGATCCGCGTGCTGCGCAACGAGGTGGTGGTGTTCCAGGGCGAACTGGAATCGCTGCGCCGCTTCAAGGACGACGTCTCCGAAGTGCGCAACGGCATGGAGTGCGGTATCGCCGTTCGCGGTTACAACGACGTCCGGGCCGGCGACAAGATCGAGGTCTACGAGGTCAAGGAAGTGGCTCGCTCGCTGTAAGGCGCGCCACTCCCCTCGTCTGAACCATGAGCCACGACTTCCTCCAGCAGCGCCCCGGGTCCAGCCGCCCGCAACGCGTCGGCGACGAGATCCAGCGGGAACTCGCGCGCCTGTTGCAGTTCGAGGTGAAGGATCCGCGGCTTGGCATGGTGACCATCACCGGCGTCGAGGTGGCGAAGGATTTCGCGCACGCCGATGTCTGGTACACCGTGCTCAAGGGTGACCGCGAGAAATCGCAAAAGGCACTGGAGAGCGCCAGCGGCTTCCTGCGGACCCAGATCGGCCGCGTCATCAAGTTGCGCGTCACGCCGCACCTGCGTTTCCGTTTCGACGAGGCGCCCTCGCGCGGAGTCGAGATGTCGTCGCTGATCGACAAGGCCGTTGCGGAAGACCGCGCACGTCACGCCGGCGAAAAGTCGGCGGTCGACGCCAAGCCCGAAGGCGATGACGGCACCTGATACGCCGCGTCGCCGCCGTCGCCCGGTGGACGGCGTCCTGCTCCTCGACAAGCCTTCCGGGATGACCTCCAACGCGGCCCTGCAGCGCGTGAAGTGGCTGTTCCGCGCCGACAAGGCCGGGCACACCGGCGCGCTGGATCCGCTGGCCACCGGCGTGTTGCCGTTGTGCTTCGGCGAGGCCACCAAGTATTCGCAATACCTGCTCGATGCCGACAAGACCTACCGCGCCGAGGCGCGGCTGGGCGTGGTCACCGACAGCGGTGATGCCGACGGCAAGGTGATTGCCGAGCACCCGGTGCCGCCGATCGATCGTGCGGCGATGCTGGCGGTGCTGGCCCGTTTCACCGGTGAAATCGCCCAGGTCCCGAGCATGTTTTCCGCGCTCAAGCGCGAAGGGCGCCCGTTGTACGAACTCGCCCGTGCCGGCATCACCGTCGATCGCGAGGCCCGGGTGGTGCAGGTATACCGGCTGGAACTCGAATCACTGGACGCGACCGGCTTCAGCATCGTGGCCAGCGTCAGCAAGGGCACCTACATCCGCAGCCTGGTCGAGGACATCGGCCAGGCGCTGGGCTGCGGCGCCCACGTCACCGCCTTGCGGCGGCTGGAGGCCGGCGGCTTCGACCTCGCCCGGGCGGTGACCCTGGCGGAGGTGGAGCGGGTGGCGGCGACCGCGGGCGAGGCGGGCCTGGACCGGCTGTTGCTGTCGCCGGCCGTGCTGCTGGCCGGATGGCCGGAAGTCACATTGTCACGGGAAAACGCGTACCATACGCGCCGCGGCCAGCCGGCCCCGGCCGGCAGCGAACTGCCCCCGGGCGCCCGGGTGGTGCTGTTCGAGGAAGCTCCCGCCGGGTCCACCGGCGCCCGGGTCTTCCTTGGCATCGGCGAGATCACCGGCGACGGGCGCGTGACGCCCCGGCGCCTGGTGAGCGAACAACGCTGATGTCGCGCGGCGGAAACGCCGCCGCGGATACCGCGAAGTGGATACCGCAAGCGTGTAACGTCCGGTTCCGGACACGCCGGCTGCTGCAGTGATGCGCGGCAGTACGGTTATCGAAAACGTGCATCGACGGAGAGAAACACCATGGCACTTACTGCCGAACAGAAAGCGAAAGTCGTCAAGGAATTTGCCCGCAAGGAAGGCGACACCGGTTCGCCGGAAGTCCAGATCGCGCTGCTGTCCGCGACGATCGACCAGCTGCAGGGCCACTTCAAGGACCACGCCAAGGACCACCACTCGCGTCGTGGCCTGATCCGCATGGTCAACCAGCGCCGCAAGCTGCTCGACTACCTGGCGCGCGTTGACGAGAAGTCCTACCAGCAACTCATCCAGAAGCTCGGCCTGCGCCGTTGAGGACAAGCCGGCAATAGAAACGGGGCGCGACGACTGCCGCGGAAGCGGACAAGTCCCGCGCCCTTTTTCTTTTTGCGGCACTCCGCGTTGACGCCAGCACGATTCCCCAAGAGAGAGAAGAGAGAGCGCAATGTTCAATAAAGTCCGCAAGGAGTTTCAGTACGGCTCGCAGAAAGTCGTGCTCGAGACCGGTTACATCGCCCGCCAGGCCACGGCGGCGGTGATGACCACGATCGGCGATACCGCGGTGCTGGTCACCGTCGTCGCCAAGAAGGAGCCGAAGCCGGGCCAGGATTTCTTCCCGCTGACGGTCGATTACCAGGAGCGTACCTACGCCGCCGGCCGCATCCCGGGCGGTTTCTTCAAGCGTGAAGGTCGCCCGACCGAGAAGGAAACGCTGACCAGCCGCCTGATCGATCGCCCGATCCGCCCGCTGTTCCCGGAAGGTTTCAAGAACGAAGTCCAGGTCATCGCCACGGTGATGTCCGCCGACAAGGACAACGATCCGGATATCGCCGCGCTGCTCGGCGCTTCCGCCGCGCTGCAACTGTCCGGCATCCCGTTCCAGGGCCCGATCGGCGCCGCCCGCGTCGGTTACCGCAACGGCCAGTACATCCTCAACCCGACCTACGCCCAGCTGGAAGAATCCGAGCTGGACCTCGTCGTCGCCGGTACCGCTGACGCCGTGCTGATGGTGGAATCCGAGGCGAAGGAACTGAGCGAAGACGAGATGCTCGGTGCCGTGCTGTTCGGCCACATGGAAATGCAGGTCGCCATCAAGGCGATCAACGAGCTGGTCGCGCAGGCCGGCAAGCCGAAGTGGAACTGGGTCGCCCCGGCGGAAAACGAGACGCTCAAGCAGCAGATCGAGTCCGGCTTCGCCGCTGCCATCTCCGACGCCTACCAGATCACCGACAAGCAGAAGCGCTACGAGCGCCTCGGCGAACTGCGCACGCAGGCCATCACGCAGTTCTCCGGCGAGGAGGAAGGCAAGCCGAAGGCCGACGAAGTGAAGGAAGTGTTCGGCAACCTGGAATACACCATGGTTCGCCGCAACATCCTCGACACCAAGCCGCGCATCGACGGTCGCGACAACAAGACCGTGCGCAAGATCTTCATCGAGGCCGGCGCGCTGGCCAAGACCCACGGTTCGGCGGTGTTCACCCGCGGCGAGACGCAGGCGATCGTGGTTGCCACGCTCGGCTCGATGCGCGATGCGCAGCTGATCGAGGGCCTGGGTGGTTCGCGCAACGACCGCTTCATGCTGCACTACAACTTCCCTCCGTACTCGGTCGGCGAGACCGGTCGCGTCGGTTCGCCGAAGCGTCGTGAAATCGGCCATGGCCGCCTCGCCCGTCGCGGCGTGCAGGCCGTGCTGCCGCCGGAAGACGATTTCCCGTACGCGATCCGCCTGGTCTCGGAGATCACCGAGTCGAACGGTTCGTCGTCGATGGCGTCGATCTGCGGCTCGTCGCTGGCGTTGATGGATGCCGGCGTGCCGATCAAGGCGCCGGTGGCCGGCATTGCCATGGGCCTGGTGAAGGAAGGCGACCGCTTCGCGGTGCTGTCCGACATCCTCGGCGACGAGGATCACCTCGGCGACATGGACTTCAAGGTGGCCGGTACCAGCAAGGGCGTCACTGCGCTGCAGATGGATATCAAGATCACCGGCATCACCGAGGAGATCATGGAAGTCGCGCTCAACCAGGCGCGCGAAGGCCGGATCCACATCCTCGGCGAGATGAACAAGGTGCTGTCGCAGCCGCGCTCGGAGCTGAACAAGCACGCGCCGACCTTCGTCACCATCAAGATCAACCCGGACAAGATCCGCGACGTCATCGGCAAGGGCGGCGCCACCATCCGCGCCATCTGCGAAGAGACCAGCGCCACCATCGACATCAACGACGATGGCACCGTGCGCATCTACGGCGAGACCAAGGAGGCGGCCGATGCCGCGGTCAAGCGCGTCGAGCAGGTCACGGCGGAAGCCGAGATCGGGGCGATCTACGAGGGCAAGGTGGCGAAGATCGTCGATTTCGGCGCCTTCGTGACGATCCTGCCGGGTGTCGACGGCCTGCTGCACATCTCGCAGATCTCCGATGAGCGAGTGAACGCCGTCACCGACTTCCTCTCGGAAGGCCAGGTGATCAAGGTAAAGGTGCTGGACGTGGACAACCGCGGCCGCATCAAGCTGAGCATGAAGGAAGCGAAGAGCGCGTAAGCGACGTTCGACTTTCCGTGCAAGGAAAAGGGGCCGCGAGGCCCCTTTTTTGTTGCGTGGACCACGAGGGCCGCGTGCTCAGGAGGAAAGTCGCGCGGCGACGAATTTCTTCCAGGCAACGATGTCGGTGCCGTCACTGTCGAACAGGGCGAGGCCGATGGCCCAGTGGCCATTCTCCTGCCGTCCCCAGCGGACCTCGCCCACCACGTACATCGGCGGCTGGCCGCCGCCGGGATCGGTGCCCAGCCGCAGTATCCGGCCGGTAGGCAGCGGCCGGTCGACGTGGATCTGCAGGCCGTTGGCGGAAAAATCCACGCTGCCGCAGACGACGATTTCCGCCGGCGTCTTGCCGTCGGCGCTGGCGGCACGCATTTCGACGAAGACGGTCGCGGCATCGTTGAGCCGGGATTCGCTGCGGCGATTGTTCGGGGTCATTCCTTGTCTCCCGCTCCACGTTCCTGTTTCAGGTTTTCGACGATGCGGCTGAGGGTGTCGTCCAGTCGCTGGTCCCTCGCCAGCGGGGCGATCCGGCCGTCGGCGAGTCCGCGCGCCAGGTCGTCCCTTGCCAGTTCGATTTTCTGGCTGCCCTCGGCGTCGACGAAGATGTACTTGCCGCTCGATGGCAGCATGACGGTGAGGCGCCGGCGGATCGTCGTGCCACCGGCTTCGGTGAACACCAGCCAGGTGCCGAGGGTGAGGCTGCTGACCTGCAGCCGGGCGCGTTGCAGGGCTGCCTGCGCGGCATCCTGCGCCTTGATCTCGTCGGCGGTGCGCGCGCTGGCGGCGGGTTGCGCAGCGGCGAGGCGCGCTTTTTCCAGCGCTTGTACTTCGGCGAGCGCTTTTTGTCGCGCGGCTTCCCGGCTGCGCACCTCGGCGGCTGCCTGCTCGCGCGCGCTGCGCAGGGCATCGATGCGATCCTGCTGGCCGGCTTGCTGTTGCTCCCTGAGATCCTGCAGCACTGCGGCGACGCAGTCCTGCAGCGGCGCTCTTGTTGGTAGCGGCAGCGCATCGCGGTTGGACAGGCGCACGGCACAGGTTTCCCACGACCAGGATGCGGCCTTGCCACCCAGGGGGTTGGCGAACAACACCTGCCGGGAATTCTCCTGCCTGAGCAAAAGGCGACCGCGACGCACGCCGTTGCCTTCGCGCAACAGCAGCCATTGCCCCTGTTCGAGGGCGCGTACGCCGTCGAGCAGCGTTTCGCTGACTTCGGCGGCGTTGTCGTTGATGGCGTCGTCGGCATCCACCGGCGGAAACGGCGCGACGCTGCGTGGCGAGCGGGAGAGCAGCCGCAGGTGCTCGCCGTCGATGGCATCGAGCAAGCGGTCGCGCGCAACGTGGTCGCGGAATACCTGTGTGGCGAGTTCCTGCAGTTCGCCGCGCACCTGGGCAATGAGGCGGGGAAGTTGCGTGTTGCCATCAACGTCCGATTCCGGGCTCAGCGTCCAGCGCAAGGAGCCGGTGAGGCGCTTCATCCTTTGCCAGAGCGTGCCTTGCTCGCCCTCGTGCAGCAGCACCCACTGCATGGCCGGAAACCAGTCTTCACGGATGGCGTGCGCGGCACCGGTATCGATGGCCCGGCCGGCGAGCGCCTGGTTCAGCGTGCGTGCTGCCAGCTGGCGCGCGCGGCGTGTGCGCATGGCGCCGGCCTCGGCATCGAGCAGGCGCTTTTCCAGGCGTTCCCGGCGCAACTGTTCTTCCGCCAGCCACTGCGTGGCGGCTGCCGCGATGGCGCCGCAGCCCGGCTCGTCGCCGCCGGCGAGTTGCGAAAGCCATTGCCCGGCCTGGGCGATGGCTGCCTCCGCCACGGCGCCCGATTCCGGCTGCCAGCTGCAGGCCAGGGCATACAGCGCCTCAAGCAACTGCCGGGCGGGATGCCGTGGATTGGTGATCCAGCCATCGGCGGGCAGAGCTTGCATCGCCAGCCCGCAGCGGTACTCGCGCAGCAGGCCAGCCAACTGCGGATGGAATGCCGGCAATGCATAGAACCTGCCCAGGATGCGATCGACCACCGCGAGCATCCCGTACTGGTAGCCGGACAGCGTTTCCCCGGTCGCAAGACGGCTGCATACGGTGTCGGCCAGGCCTGCCGCCGCCGGCAGCGGCGCCACCAGCAACTTGCGGAGTTCGCTGTCGGTAATCGGGCGCTGCCCGGGCGCGGCCGGCAGCCGGAATGCCGCGGTCACCAGGTTGGCGAGCGCAGCCGCGTCTGCCGCGACTTCCGGCGTGAGCGCAAATGCATGTGAGCGGGGAGGCTTTGTCATCGCTGGGCGGTGCCCGGTTCGCGCCGGGCATCGACCGCATTCAACGCAGCAACTGGATCCGGCCGTTGACGTTGACCACGATGTTGCTGGTGCCGCCGGCAACATCCTGCGGCTCGACGCCGTTCTCCGCGAGCATCGCCTTGGCGGCCATGCGGTAGACCGGCACCGGCGGGTGGCCGGCATCGGTGCCGATGTTGACCTCGACCATCCGCCAGCTGCGCGCGCCCAGCGACTTGGCAACGATGTCGGCGCGGGTGCTGAACGCCTTCAGCGCGGAGTCGATCAGCCGGTTGTTGGTGGCTGTGGCGGTGTCCGGCGACAGCACGAACGTCATGTTGCCCATCTGCATGGTTGATTGCAGCCTGGCGATCACGCGCGCCGCGGCGTCGAGGTCCTTGCTCTCCACCCGCAGCTCGGCGCGGGTGCGCCAGCCGGTGAGCTTGTTCTTCGCGTCGTAGACCGGCCAGGTCGACTGCTGGCCGCTCTCGATCTTCACGCCCGGGTAGTCGTGAACCAGCCGGACCCCATCGTTGAGCGTGCGATTGACTGCGCCCGCCAGCTTGGTCGCGTCGTTCATCGTCATCTCGACGAACAGGTTGGCGACCAGCAGGTCGTTCGGGACCTCGGCACGGGCGTCGGCCTGCAGGCTGACCATGTCGTAGTCGGGGCCGCGGTCGTCGGCGCGGGCGATGCCGGCGAGGCAGGCCAGTGCCAGCAGGAAGGCGAGGGATTTTTTCATCGGGGTTCTCCGTGACAGTGCTGGCGGGTTACTTGTTGGCACGATTGTCGATCAGGTCCTTCACCACCGACGGGTCCGCCAGCGTGGAGGTGTCGCCCAGCGTGTCGATCTCGTTGCCGGCGATCTTGCGCAGGATGCGGCGCATGATCTTGCCGGAACGGGTTTTCGGCAGCCCGGGCGCGAACTGCAGGATGTCGGGACGGGCGATCGCGCCGATCTCCTTGGCGACGAAGGCGGCCAGTTCGCGGCGCAGTTCCTCGTCGGCCTGCTCGCCCTTCATCAGCGTGACGAACGCGTAGATGCCCTGGCCCTTGATGTTGTGCGGATAGCCGACGACCGCCGCTTCCGCCACCTTCGGGTGCAGTACCAGCGCGCTCTCGATCTCGGCGGTACCGAGGCGGTGCCCGGACACGTTCAGCACGTCGTCGACGCGGCCGGTGATCCACCAGTAGCCGTCCTCGTCGCGGCGGGCGCCGTCGCCGGTGAAGTACTTGCCCTTGTAGGTGGAGAAGTAGGTTTGCACGCAGCGTTCGTGGTCGCCGTAGACGCTGCGGATCTGCGCCGGCCAGCTGGCGGTGATCACCAGGTTGCCGCTGGCGGCGCCGTCCAGCGTCTTGCCGTCGCCATCGACCAGTTCCGGCTTCACGCCGAAGAACGGCAACGTTGCCGAACCCGGCTTGAGCGTGAATGCGCCCGGCAGCGGCGCGATCATGATGCCGCCGGTTTCCGTCTGCCACCAAGTATCGACGATGGGGCAGCGGCCGTCACCGACTACGCGGTGGTACCACTCCCACGCTTCCGGGTTGATTGGCTCGCCGACCGAGCCGAGCAGTCGCAGCGACGTGCGTTTCGCCTTTTTAACCGGCTCGTCGCCGAGGGCCATCAGCGCGCGCAGCGCGGTGGGCGCGGTGTAGAAAATGTTTACCTGGTGGCGGTCGATCACGTCCCAGAACCGGGATGCATCCGGGTAGGTGGGGATGCCCTCGAACATCAGCGTGATGGCGCCGTTGGCGAGCGGGCCGTAGACGATGTACGAGTGGCCCGTTACCCAGCCGACGTCGGCGGTGCACCAGTAGATGTCGCCGTCGTGGTAATCGAAGACGTACTTGTGTGTCATCGCCGCCTGCAGCAGGTAGCCGGCGATGGTGTGCAGCACACCCTTCGGTTTGCCGGTGGAGCCGGAGGTATAGAGGATGAACAGCGGGTCCTCGGCGCGCATCGGTTCCGGCGCGCAGGCCGGCGCCGCCGCGGCGCAGGCCTCGTGGTACCAGAGGTCGCGTTCGGGATACCACTTGATGTTGCCGCCGGTGCGCTTGAGTACGACCACGGTGTGTACGGCCGGGCACTGGTCCAGCGCCAGGTCGGCGTTGGCCTTGAGCGGGATCTTCCGGCCGCCGCGCAGGCCCTCGTCGGCGGTGATCACCACCCGGCAGTCGGAGTCGAGGATGCGGTCCTTGAGCGATTCCGGCGAGAAGCCGCCGAACACCACCGAGTGGATGGCGCCGATGCGGGTGCAGGCGAGCATCGCCACCGCGGCTTCCGGCACCATCGGCATGTAGATGCAGACGCGGTCGCCTTTCTTCACGCCGCGCGCTTTCAGCACGTTGGCGAGCCGGCAAACCTGCTCATGCAGCAGGCGATAGGTGATCTTCGAAGTGTCGCCGGCTTCGTCACCCTCGCGGATGATGGCGACCTGGTCGCCGCGCTTCTCCAGGTGACGATCAAGACAGTTGTAGCTGACGTTCAGCTCGGCGCCGTCAAACCAGCGTGCCTCCGCCTTGTGGAAGTCGGCGCTGACGACCTTGTCCCACTTGCGGGAGAAGCTCAGGAACTCGTCGGCGCGTGCGGCCCAGAATTTCTCCGGTTGCTCGATCGACTCCTTGTACCAGGCGTCGTATTGCGCGCGGGTGAGCAGGGCCTTGCGGGCAAATTCGGCAGGAACGGGATAGAGGTGGGATTCGCTCATCGTCGGCGCCTCGCTGGGTGAGGCACCTACTTTCCACGATGCCCCGGGCAGCGACAAGGCGCGCCGTGTAAACGGCAGGTGTTCCGGGAGCACAAACAAAAACGCCCGCACGGGGCGGGCGTTTTCAGGGCCGGCGGGGTGCCGTCAGGCAACCTGTACCGGGATGGCGTTGGTGGTGTGCGTGACCACGTTGCCTTCGCCGCAGTAGACCAGGCGCGGCTTGAAGTTCAGCAACTCGGCGGCGCTGTACTGCGCGTAGGCGCAGATGATGACGATGTCGCCTTCCGCGGCCTTGTGGGCGGCGGCGCCATTGACCGAGATGATCCGCGAACCGTGCTCGGCGCGGATGGCGTAGGTGGTGAACCGCTCGCCATTGGTGACGTTGTAGATCTGGATCTGCTCGTACTCGTGGATGCCGGCGAGGTCGAGCAGGTCGCCATCAATGGCGCAGGAACCCTCGTAGTCCACGACCGAGTGCGTGACGCGGGCACGGTGCAACTTGGCTTTCAGCATGATGGACTGCATGGTTACCTCCAGGCCGGGATGCCGAGACCCCGCGGGGTCATCAAGGACGGCGGATACTAGCGCGGGTTGGCCAGAATTGGCGCGCCACTTTGCCAGACAAGATCATGACCGGCAACGGCCGCGCTTGTATCAGGAATTTCCGAGGAAAAACGCGACGTTATCGATCAGCCGGGTCGAGCCGAGTTTCGCCGCGGCGGCGATCACCAGGTAGTCGTCGCCCGGCCTGGCCGGGCTGAGGTCGTGGCCGTTGCGGACCTCGATGTAATCGATCACTAACCCCGCGCCCTCGATATTCCGGGTGGCTTCGGCCGCCACCGCCGGGTAGTCCCGGCGGCCGCCGAGGATCGCGTCGCGGGCAGCGACCAGGCTGCGGTAGATGACCGCCGCCGTCGCCTTCTGCTCGGCCGTCAGGTAGCCGTTGCGGGAACTCATGGCCAGCCCGGACGGCTCGCGGACGGTCGGTACCCCCACGATCCGGACCGGGAAGCAGAGGTCGGCGGCCATCCGGCGGATGATCGCCAGCTGCTGGAAGTCCTTCTCGCCGAACAGGGCGACGTCGGCCGGCACGATGTGGAACAGCTTGCTGACCACGGTCGACACGCCGTCGAAATGCCCCGGGCGGGAGCGGCCACACAGCGCCTCGCCGAGGCCGGGCACGTGGACCACCGTCTGGGTCTTGCCGTTGGGGTACATCTCGTCGACCGATGGCGCAAACAGCACGTCGCAGCCGGCGGCGGCGAGTTTCCCGCTGTCTTCCTTCAGCGTGCGCGGGTACTTGTCGAAATCCTCGTTCGGCCCGAACTGGGTCGGGTTCACGAACACGCTGGCGACGACCCGCTGCGCCAGCTTGCGTCCTTCGCGCACCAGCGTGATGTGGCCGTCGTGCAGGTTGCCCATGGTGGGAACGAAGGCGACGGTATCGCCGGCCTGTTGCCAGGCGCGTACCCGCGCGCGGACCTCGGCAATGGTGTGCAGTGTCTGCATGTCGGAAGCAATGTTCTCAGAAGCAATGTTCGTCGGCGGGGAACGAGCCGTCCTTCACCGCGGCAACATAGGCGCGCACCGCGCCCTCGATGCCGTCGCTGCGGCCGGCGAGGAAATTCTTCACGAAGCGTGCCGGCTTGCCGGGCGAGACGCCGAGGATGTCGTGCAGCACCAGCACCTGGCCGTCGCATTCCGGCGCCGCGCCGATGCCGATCACCGGCACGTGCACTGCCGCCATGATGCGCTTCGCCAGCGGCCGCGGGATGCACTCGAACAGCAGCACGTCGGCACCGGCAGCCACCAGCGCCTTCGCGTCGGCGATGATCGTCTCGGCCTGCGCGTCGTCGCGGCCCTGCACCTTGTAGCCGCCGTAGGCGTTGACCGATTGCGGCGTCAGGCCAAGGTGGGCGCAGACCGGGATGCCGCAACGCTTGAGCGCGATGATGGTGTGGCTCAGCCAGCCGCCACCCTCGATCTTCACCATGTGCGCGCCGGCGGCCATCAGCTTGCCGGACCAGTCGAGCGCCCGCTCGACCGACGCCGCGCCCATGAACGGCAGGTCGGCCATGATCAGCGAGTGCGGGTTGCCGCGCTTCACGCAGGCGACGTGGTAGCACATGTCGTCGATGGAAACCGGCAGCGTGCTGTCGTGGCCCTGCAGCACCATGCCGAGTGAGTCGCCGACCAGGATCACGTCGACGCCGCAGCGCGAGACCAGCGCGGCGAAACTGGCGTCGTAGGCGGTGAGCACCGAGAACTTTTCGCCGCTCGCCTTCATCCTGCCGAGGCTGGCGATGGTGACCGGCTTGCGTGCGCCATCGGCCGGCGCGGCAGGCGAGGAATGGCTGGACATGGGAGTCTCCCGTGGCGGCCGGACGGCCTGGAAGTCGGGAAGGGAGTGTATCAGGCCAGCCGGCCGGCGATGGTGAGCGGCGATGGCGGGCAGCGGGCGAGCCACTCGCCCGCCGTGCTGCCGTCGGGCAGTTGCAGCTCCGGCTCGATATCGACCAGCGGCTGCAGCACGAAGCGGCGCTCGCGCATGGCGGGATGCGGGACCTGCAGGCGTGGGTGGTCGATCACGTCGTTGCCGTAAAGCAGGAGGTCCAGGTCGAGCGTGCGGGCGCCCCAGCGTTGCTCGCGCACGCGGCCCTGGGCGGTCTCGATCGCCTGCAGGGCATCGAGCAGCGGCAGCGGCGCGAAATCGGTATCGATGGCAACGACCGCGTTGCAGTAATCCGGTTGCGGCGGTTGCCCTGGCAGCCGCAGCGCCGGGTTGCGATACACCGGAGAGCAGGCGGTTACCCGGGTGCCGGGCAGGCGGCGCAGCGCCTCGACGGCGCGCTGCAACTGCGTGAGCGGATCGTCGAGGTTGCTGCCGAGGCCGAGCCAGGCACGCATGGCGATGAGCCGCGCGCGATCAGTGCTTGCGGCGACGGCGCCGACGCTTGCCGCCACCGCCGCCTTCACCCGGCGCACGCCGCGACTCGACTTCGCGCGCCATCGTCATGCGGGTTTCGTCGTCGGCGTCCTGGTAGTCGCTCCACCACTGGCCGAGTTGTTCGGCGAACGCGTCGGCGGGTTCGCCGGCGAGCGGGCCGGCGGCTTCGCGCAGCAGCAGGAAGTCGTAGGCCGCGCGGAAGCGCTGGCTGGCCAGCATCGCCTCGGCGCGACGGCCGCCGCGGCGCGGCAGCCGCAGCTGCATGTCCCAGATCTCGCGTGCCGGCGCCGAGAAGCGGCGCGGGATCGCCACCAGCCGGCACTGCTCGTCCAGCACCTGCTGGCCGGCCTGCGCCATGGCGGCGAGATCCTGCATGCCCTCGGCGAGCAGCTGGTGATGGCGACGACACACTTCCGGCCACAGCAACGCTGCGAACAGGAAGGCGGGCGTCACCGACTTGCCGTCGCCGATGCGGCGGTCGGAATTTTCCAGCGCGGCGAGGATGAACCTGCGCGCGTTGGCGTTGCGGCGCGCGAGCACGGCGACGTCCGGGAACAGGATCTCGTCCAGCCCGAAACGCTCCAGCCATTCCCAGCTGTCGCGGCCATAACCGGCCAGCAGCAGTTTCAGCGTCTCGTCGAACAGGCGGGCCGGCGGGATCTGCCGCAGCAGCGGCTTGAGCTTCGCGATCGGCGCGGCGGTGGCGTCATCGACGGTGAAGTGCAGCTTGGCGGCAAAACGCGCGGCACGCAGCATGCGCACCGGATCTTCACGGTAGCGGGTTTCCGGGTCGCCGATCAGCCGCAGTTTCTTTTTCTCGAGGTCCCGCATGCCGCCGACGTAATCGTGGATCGAGAAGTCGACGATGTTGTAGTAGAGGGCGTTGACGGTGAAATCGCGCCGGATGGCGTCCTGCTCGACATTACCCCAGACGTTGTCGCGCAGGATCATGCCGGTCTTGCCGTGCACCGCCGCCGGATTGTCGCGCGCGTCGCGGGCATTGCGCTCATCGCGCGTGCGCTCGCGGCGACTGCGCCGGTCGCCGCGGTCTTCCGCTTCCTCGCGGTCGTCATGGTGGTGCGGGCCGCGGCCGTCGTGCGCGTCGTCGTGGTCGTCGTCGCCCGGGTCCTCGACTTCATGGCCGGCGCGGAAGGTGGCGACCTCCACCACGTCGCGGCCGAACAGCACGTGGGCCAGGCGGAAGCGGCGACCGACGATGCGGCAGTTGTTGAATACCCGCCGCACCTGCTCGGGCGTTGCGTTGGTGGCGACGTCGAAGTCCTTCGGATGGCCGTCGAGCAGCAGGTCGCGGACGCCACCGCCGACCAGGTAGGCCTCGTAGCCCGCGTCCTTGAGCCGGTACAGCACCTTCAGCGCGCTGGGGCTGATGTCCTTGCGCGAGACGTGGTGGGCATCGCGCGGGATGACCCGCAACTCGGGTTTGGGCGCGGCCGCCGTGCTGGAGCCGAAGACGCGGCGCATGAGGCCGACCAGGCGTTTGGGCATGAGTCCGGTATCGAAAAGGGTGCGGGGCGGGGTGCAATCGGGCGGCAAGTCTAAAACAGAAACGGCGGACCGGTTGCCCGGCCCGCCGTACTGATTTTTTTCTTCTGTAGCCGGGCCCTGGGGCACCGGTTGAATCATGGGGCGGCTGTTGTTGTTATGTGCCGCTCCCGGAATAAGAAAGAACCTGGGGATCGCTCCTTCGGTTCGTGCACTGCATTGGCTTCTGGTTGTTGTTGTTCTTCTGCGTGTTGTTGTTTTTGGTGCAGAAGCCAGATTTGTTGTTGTTCTTGTTGCGCCTGAACAACAGCAGGATGCGTGCCAACTCGCCCGGAAAATTTAAGCCCTTTAAAAACAATGGGTTGCGTGAATCTGGTACGGTCGTGTAGGTATAACTACGTAGCATTTGTTACGGGACTGCCGATGACGTGTTACGCCAGTGTTTCCGTAGGTAACACTGGCACCCCCGGATGAGGGGGGTCAGCCCTTGCGGCGGGGGATGCCCAGCCGCTGCCGGCGTTCCCACAGGCTCTTCCGGCTGATCCCGAGTTTCTGGGCCAGTTCGGTCTCGCTCATGGCGTCCTGGTGTTCCAGCACGAAGCGGGCGAAGTA
>JBKHWA010000028.1:0-13939 GCA_046566765.1 Gammaproteobacteria bacterium | reverse complement strand
CCTCGGCACGGGCGACATCGCGTATCACCGCACGCGCCGCCATGGTGCCGAAGGTGACGATCTGCGACACCGCCTGGTGGCCGTACTTCTCGCGCACGTAGACGATGACGCGGTCGCGGCCTTCCATGCAGAAGTCGATGTCGAAGTCGGGCATCGACACCCGCTCCGGGTTCAGGAAGCGCTCGAACAGCAGCTCGTAGGCGAGCGGGTCGAGATCGGTGATCTCCAGCGCGTAGGCCACCAGCGAGCCGGCGCCCGAGCCGCGGCCGGGGCCCACCGGGATGCCGTTGGCCTTCGCCCAGCGGATGAAGTCCGAGACGATCAGGAAGTAGCCCGGGAACTTCATCTGGACGATGGTGTTCAGTTCGAAGTCGAGGCGGTCCTCGTAGATCTTTTTCCGCGCCTCGTAATCCTGCAGCGTGCGCGGCAGCAGCGTTTCCAGCCGCATCGCCAGGCCCTTCCTCGACTCGGCGATGAAGTATTCGTCGAGCGTCATCCCGGCCGGCACCGGGTAATCCGGCAGGAAGCTCTTGCCAAGCCGCAGCTCGAGGTTGCATCGCATCGCGATGACGACGCTGTTGGCCAGTGCCTCGGGAATGTCGCTGAACAACTCCTGCATCTCGTCCGGCGTACGCAGGTACTGCTGCGGCGTATAGCGCCGAGGACGGCGCGGATCGTCCAGCGTGCGACCCTCGGAAATGCAGGTGCGCACCTCGTGCGCGCCGAAATCGTCGCTGGCGTCGAAACGCACGTCGTTGGTGGCCACCACCGCGGTATCGCTGCGCTGCGCCAGCTCGACGGTGGCGTGCAGGCAGTCTTCCTCGTGCTCGCGACCGGTGCGGGAAATTTCCAGGTAAAAACGGTCGCCGAAGGCCTGCTTCCACTCGGCCAGCAGGTCGTCGGCGATCTCCGGGTGGCCGGCGATCAGCGCCTGGCCGATCTCGCCATCGCGGCCGCCGGACAGCGCGATCAGCCCGGCGCTGGCTTCATGCAGCCACTCGCGCTTCACCACCGCCCGCCCCAGCGACTGGTTCTCGGTGTGGGCGCGGGAGATCAGCTCGGTGAGATTCTTGTAGCCGGTGCTGTCCATCACCAGCACCGGCAGGAGGGTCGGCGGCTGGGTGTTGTCGAGCGCGGCCAGCCAGAGGTCGGCGCCGGCGATCGGCTTGACGCCGGCGCCGGTGGCGGCGCGGTAGAACTTCACCAGCGCGAACAGGTTGCACAGGTCGGTGACGGCAACCGCCGGCATGCCGAGGGCGCGGCAGCGTTTCGGCAGGTCCTCGACGCGAATGAGGCCGTCCAGCAGCGAGTACTCGCTGTGCAGGCGCAGGTGGACGAAGGAAGGGTTCATGGCGGCGATTCTACCCGCGCCCGGAAGGCATGGCGGCGCGGGCGACCGTCAGAACAGGTCGATCTGCGCCGCGACCGGCGCAAACGACCGGCGGTGGTGCGGGCTGGCGCCCAGCCGGGCCAGCGCTGCCAGGTGCGCCGCGGTGCCGTAGCCCTTGTGCTGCGCGAAGCCGTAGCCCGGGAACTGCGCATCCAGCGCCAGCATCTCGCGGTCGCGCGCCACCTTGGCGAGGATGGACGCGGCGCTGATCGCCGGTACCCGCGCGTCGCCGCCGACCACCGCCTCCGCCGGCACCCCGAATTCGGTGACCTTGTTGCCGTCGACCACCACCGCCTGCGCCGCCAGTGGCAGGCCGGCCACCGCCCGGCGCATCGCCAGCAGCGTCGCCTGCAGGATGTTCTTTTCGTCGATCTCGCCGACACTGGCGCTGGCCACGCAGAACGCCAGCGCCCGTTCACGGATCAGCGGCTCGAGCGCGTCGCGCTTTTTCTCGCTGAGCTTCTTCGAATCGTCGAGCCCGGGTATCGGCCGCGCCGGGTCGAGGATCACCGCCGCCGCGGTCACCGGCCCGGCCAGCGGCCCGCGCCCGGCCTCGTCGACCCCGGCCAGCAGCAGGCCCGTGCGCCAGCGGATCACCCGCGGCTGCCAGGGCTCGGCAACCTCGTACTCGGCGAACGGCCGCGTCATGCCCGGCCCGCCACCCGCAGCACCGCGTCGGCGGCGCGCGCGCTGGCGTTGCAGCGGATGTCGGCGTGGATCTGCGCGAAACGCGCGCCAAGTGCCGCCGCCGCGGCCGGATCGTCGAGGAAGCGCGCCAGTTCCGCGGCGATGCGCTGCGGGTTCACCTGCTCCTGCAACAACTCCGGCACCAGCGATTCGCCGGCGAGCAGGTTCGGCAGCGAGAACCATGGCGTCTTCACCAGCAGGCGGGCGATCAGCGCGGTGAGCGCGTTGAAACTGTACGCCGCCACCAGCGGCCGCTTGGCCAGCAGGCCCTCCAGCGTTGCGGTGCCGGACGCCATCAGGACCAGGTTGCTGGCGGCCATCGCCGTGCGCGCATCGCCATCGATCAGCGTGATCGCCGGCGCATCCGCGGTTGCCGCCAGCAGCGACTCTATTTGCGCGCGCCGCTCCGGCGTTGCCGCCGGCAGCACGCACTGCAGTTGCGGCCGCCGCTCGCGCAGCAACTTCAGCGCACCGAGGAACGGCGGCAACAACCGCGACACCTCGCCGCCGCGACTGCCCGGCAACATCGCCAGCACCGTTGCCTGCGGATCGATCCCCAGTTTCGCGCGTGCTTCCACCTGCTGGTCAGCCAGCGGCACCATGTCTGCCAGCGGATGACCGACGAAGGTCACCGGCACGTCGTGCTCGCGGTAGAACGCCGCCTCGAACGGCAGCAGCGTCAGCATGTGGTCGACCGCGCGGCGTATTTTCTTCACCCGCCCCTGTCGCCACGCCCATACCGACGGGCTGACGTAGTGCACGGTTTTCACCCCGGCCGCGCGCAGCCTCAGCTCGACGCCGAGGTTGAAATCGGGCGCATCGATGCCGACGAACACGTCCGGCCGGTCAGCCAGCAGCCGGCGCACGAGGTCGGCGCGGATGCGCAGCAATTCGAAGATCCGGCCGAGCACCTCGACCAGCCCCATCACCGCGAGGCGTTCCATCGGGTACCAGCTCTCGCAGCCGGCGGCGATCATCTGCGGGCCGCCGATGCCGACGAAGCGCGCATCCGGGTAACGGGCGCGGATGGCATCCATCAGGCCGCGGCCAAGCAGGTCGCCGGACAACTCGCCGGCGACGATGGCGACGGTAAACGGGCGGGAACTCATCGGGAACGTGCGCGTCAGCGCACGATGCCGCGGGTGGATGCGCGGATCGAATCGACGAACAACCTGACTTCCGGGATCTTCGCCGCATCGTCCGCCAGTTGCGCCAGCGCGTCATCGATCTTCAGGCCACGCATGTAGACGACCTTGTAGGCGTTGCGCAGCTTCGCGATCAGTTCCGGCGAGTAACCGCGACGCCGCATGCCCTCGAAGTTCATGCCCTGCGCTTCCGCCATGTTGCCGCGCACCATCACGAAGGCCGGCACGTCCTGGTTCACCGCCGAGGCAAAGGCAGTCATCGCGTAGGAACCGATGTGGCAGAACTGCAGCACCGAGGTGTTGCCGCCGAGAATCACGCCGTCGCCGACGTGCACGTGGCCGGCAATGCCGGTGTAGTTGGCGAAGATGTTGCCGTTGCCGACGACGCAGTCGTGGGCAATGTGCACGCAGGCCATGAACAGGTTGTCGTTGCCGACCCGGGTGACGCCCTGGTCCTGCACGGTGCCGCGGTGCAGCGAGCAGTGCTCGCGGATTACATTGTTGTCGCCGATGACCAGCTCGGTCGGCTCGCCCTTGTACTTCTTGTCCTGGCATTCCTCGCCGACGGACGCGAACTGGAAGATGCGGTTGTTCTTGCCGATGGTGGTCGGGCCGTTGATGACCACGTGCGGGCCGACGCGGGTCCCGCTGTCGATGCGGACGCCGGCACCGATGATGGAATAGGGGCCGATCTCGACACCCGAGGCGATCTCGGCTTTCGGGTCGATTATGGCGGTGGGGTGGATCACGGGAGGCTCCGGTACTGGCTGCTGCCAGGCCGAAGGTTAGCAGGTTGGGGATTTTGGTCGCCAGCGACGGCGTTCACACCGCCGCCGGCCAGGGCATGACTCAGACGACTTCGCGCTCGGCCACCAGCAGTTCGACGCTGGCTGCCATCTCGCCGTCGACCTTCGCCTCGCAGATGAACTTGAAGATGCCGCGCTTGCCGCCACCGAGGGTGGCCCGCAACTCGACGGTATCGCCCGGGACCACCTGCCGCTTGAAACGGGCGTTGTCGACGCCGGCCAGCAGGTAGGTGACGCGCGGATTGCGCTCGCCGCCCTCGCGCAACTCGCGCGAACGCAGGCCGAGGATGCCGGCAGCCTGGGCCATCGCCTCGATGAGGAGAACGCCGGGCATGATCGGCTTGATCGGGAAGTGGCCCTGGAAGTGCGGCTCGTTGAACGTCACGCACTTGTGGCAAACGATGTACTCGTCGGGAACCAGTTCGACAACGCGGTCAATGAAGAGGAACGGATAACGGTGCGGCAGGTATTCCTTGATCTGGTTGCTGTCCATGACCACGCTCATCGATCGCCTCTCCACTCTCTCGCCATGCCGGCGCGAGTCTCGCCGGGGCCGCTACTTGTCTTCGAGTTCCCGCAGGCGCTTTTCCAGTTCCGCCAGCCGCTTTGCCATGCTGTCGAGCTGGCGGAAACGCGCCGCGTTGCGGGTCCAGCTGGAATGCTCTTCCATGCCGGTGCCTGAGGTGTACACACCTGGCGTGGTGATCGACTTCGTCACGATGGAAGCGCCGGAAACCTGCACGTTGTCGCAGATCTCGATATGCCCGGTAATACCGGCCATCCCGGAAATGAGACAGTGCTTGCCGACCTTCGAACTCCCGGCGATACCGGCCTTGCCCGCCATCGCCGTGTAATCACCGACGCTGACGTTGTGCGCGATATTGACCAGGTCGTCGAGGATGACGCCGTTGCCGATGACGGTATCGCCGATGGCGCCGCGGGCAATGGCGCAGAGCGCACCCACTTCCACGTCGTCGCCGATGACCACGCCACCGTTCTGCGCGATCTTCTGCCACTTGCCCGCATCCGGTGCAAAACCGAATCCGTCGACGCCGATCACCGAACCGGCGTGGATGATAGTGCGTTGCCCGACGGTGACACCGGGGTAAATTGTAACATTCGGCCAGATCCGGGTGCCGGCACCGATCCGCGAGCCGGCGCCGATCACGCACTGCGCGCCGATCACCACGCCGTCACCCAGCAACACGTCTTCCTCGATGACGACGTTGGCACCGATGTGCACCGAGGCCGGCACGTGGACGCCGCCGGCAATCACCGCCGTCGCGTGCACACCGGCTTTCGGCGCTTCCAGCGGCGAGAAAAGGTGGGAAACCTTCGCGTAGGCGAGATATGGGTTCTTCACCACCAGCGCCGCGCACGGACACTTGTCGAGCATCGGCTCGGCAAGGATCACCGCCGTGGCACGCGTCGATTGCAGGAAGGACTGGTACTTCGGGCTGGCAAGGAATGCCAGCGTTCCCGGCGCGGCGCCCTGGATGGTCGCCAGCGCATGCACCTCGACCGCGGGATCGCCAACCAGCCGCGCTTCGAGAAACGCGGCCAGTTCGCCGAGCGTGCGCGGTTTGACCGTAGCCATTACTGCCCGGTCACTTCATCGTGTTGAGCTTGATCGTCACCTTGTCGGTGATCTCGTACATCGGCTTGACGAAAAGCACCATCTCCTTGTGAAGCACCAGGTCGTAGCCACCTTCCTTTGCGATCGCATCGAGCGCGCGCTGGAACTTCGGACCGATGTCCTGGAAGATCGCCTGCTGGCGCTGGTTGACGGTGCGCTGGTACACCTGCCCGATCGACTGGTAGTCGCGGTACTTGGCGTCGCAATCGCTCTTCAGCTTCGCCTGGTCGGTCGCCGACATGGTGGCGCCCTCGGTCTTCGCCTTCTGATCACAGGTTCGCAACTCGGCCTGCAGCTTGGTCAACTTGGCCTCGTCGCCAGCGGTGTCCTTTTTCAGGTCAGCCATCGCCTTGGTGTACTGCTCGGTGGCGCCTACCGCGCCCTGCACATCGACAATGGCGATCTTCAGCTCGGCGGCGATCACGGAACCGGAAGTGGCCAGCGCCAGGGCGCCGAGCAGGGAAATGGTCAGGTTGCGCACGGTGGTTTCCTCGTATGCGGGTGATGTTCGATTACTGCCCGGGGTGCTGCATGAACGTGGATCAGAACGGCTGGCCCAGCGAGAACTGGAACGTCTGGCGGTCGTCGCCCGGCTGGTCGTTGAGCGTCCGTGCCAGGCTGAAACTCAGCGGGCCGATCATGGTATACCAACTGAGCGAGACCCCGACCGAGGTGCGGAGTTCCTGCAGGTCCGGCGCGAACGCCTCGCCGTCGGTAAGGAACACGTTGCCGGCGTCGTAGAACAGCGAGGTGCGCAGCGAGCGCGATTCCTCGGTAAACGGCAGCGGGAAGATCAGGTCCAGGCCGGCCTCGACCAGCATGTCGCCGCCCACTGCGTCCGGTGACGGGTCGACGGTATTGGCGGCCACGAAGTTGTGCGCCGGGCTGCGCGCGCCGAGGCTGCGATCGTCGTAGCCGCGCACCGAGCCGAAACCGCCGGCGAAATAACGCTGGGTGAACGGCAACCGCCAGTCGTCGCCGTAGCCGTCGCCGTAGGCCAGCTCGGAGCGGGCCTTGACCGTCCAGCGGCGGCTCAGCGGGAAATAGCGCTGCCCGGTGTAGGCCACCTTGTAGTACGGCGTGTCGCTTCCCGGCAGCGCGATGTCAAAACCGATGCGGTTGTACGAACCGCGGTCGGCCAGCATGCCGCGGTTGAGCGTGCTGCGGGACCAGGCCGCGTTGCCGGTGTAGGAGTCGTACTGGTCGCCCATGTCGGCGACGTACAGCCAGATGTCCTCGGCCACGAACGGGCTGATCGCCACCTGCGCATTGTCGTAGCCGAAGCCGAACGACAGCCGCGATACCTCGCTCAGCGGATAACCGAAGGTCACGCCGAAACCGGAACGGTCGATCGCGTAGCGCGAGATGTTGGTGTTCTCGAAATCGGTCTTCGAGTAGTACGCGTTCCAGCCGCGACTGACGCCATCGTCAGTGTAGTAGGGATTGTTGTACGAGACGTTGACGCTGTCGCGCACCTGGCTGCGGTTGACCGCGAACGACACCTTGTTGCCGGTACCGAAGAAGTTGTTCTGCGACACGTTGGCGCCGAACACCAGGCCGTAGCCCTGCGAGTAACCGATGTTGGCGCCGATGCTGCCCGACGGCTGCTCTTCCACCGTGTAATTGATGTCGATCAGGTCGCTGCTGCCCGGCACCCGCGCGGTGGCACTCTTGACCTTGCCGAAGTAACCCAGCTGTTCCAGCCGGCGCTTGGACTGGTCGACCGCCGCCTGCGAGGCCGGGCCGCCCTCGAACTGGCGCATCTCGCGCCGCAGCACGTCGTCGCGCGTCTTGTTGTTGCCGATGAAATTGATCCGGTTGACGTACATGCGGTCGCCGGCATCGACGAAGAACGTCATCTTCACCGTGCGCTTCTCCTCGTCGAGCTCGGGGATGCCGCGCACCTCGGCAAACACGTAGCCCTCCACGCCCAGCCGGCGGGTCAGGATCTCGCTGGACGTGGTGACCAGCTGCTGCGAGAAAGTCTGCTGCGGCCGCACCAGGATCAACGGCAGCAACTGCGCTTCCGCCACCGGCAGCGCACCGGCCAGCGCCACTTCGCTGACGGTGTATTTCTCGCCCTCGTCCATGCCGATGGCGACGAATACCTGGCGGCGGTCCGGCGTCACCGACACCTGCGTCGACTTGACCTGGAAGTTGATGTAGCCGCGGTCCATGTACCAGGAGCGCAGCGACTCGAGGTCGCCGGCAAGTTTCTCGCGCGCGTACTTGTCGTCGCTGTTGAAGATCGACCAGCCGCTGTGCTCGCGCAGCTTGATCACCTTCATCAGTTCGTCGTCGCTCCAGACCCGGTTGCCGATGAAGCGGATGCCGCCCAGCCACGCGGCCTTGCCCTCGTGGATGTCGATCTTGATCGCCACCCGGTTGCGCGGCTGCGGCGTGACCTTGGCGTCGACCCGCGCGCCATAACGGCCCTGCGCGATGTACTGGCGCTGCAACTCGACCTGCATGTTCTCAAGCGTCGCGCGGCGGAACACCTCGCCCTCGGCGAGGCCGGATTCCTTCAGCCCCTTGAGCAGGTCCTCGCTGTCGATCGACTTGTTGCCGCTGATCTCGATCTTGCTGACGGCCGGGCGTTCCGCCAGCTGGATCACCAGCTGGTCGCCGTCACGGCCGACCTGGACATCCTGGAAGTCGCCGCTGGCGTACAGCTGGCGCACCAGGTGGGCCACGGTGCGGGCGTCGACGACATCGCCGGCCTTGACCGGCAACACGGCGTAGACGCGTTCGACGGGAATGCGCTGCAGGCCGCGGATGCGGATATCGCTGACGGTAAAGCTGTCGGCCAGGGAGACGACCGATGCCAGCAGCAGGGCGAACAGGAACGACAACCGATACAACAGCTTCACCCGGTCAGTTCCTCAAGGCTGCGCCAGATAGCGCATGTAATCGTTGAAAAAAGCCAGCGCCATCAGCGCCAGCAGCAGGAACAACCCGACCTGCGTCGCCATCGCCTGCACCCGCTCGGGCACCGGCCGGCCACGGACCGCCTCGATCGTGTAGAACACCAGGTGGCCGCCATCCAGCACCGGCACCGGCAGCAGGTTGAGGATGCCGATGGTAATGCTGACCAGCGCCAGGAAGTCGAGGAAAGCGGCCGGGCCGATCGACATCGTCACGCCGGCGCCGTGGGCGATGGTCAGCGGGCCGCCGATGCTGTCGGTGGACAGCACGCCGGTGACCATCTTGCCCATCATTGCCAGCGTCAGCAGCGAGCGGTCCCAGGTGTTGGCCACCGCCTCACCGATGGCGGTCAGCGGCCCGTAGCGGACCTCCCGCCGGTATTCAGCCGGCCAGTCCTCCGGGAAGCGCAGGTCGGCGGCGGCACCCGAGCCGACACCGACGAAACCGCCGACCCGGCCATCAACCGTCCGCGCCAGCGGCGTCAGCGGCAACCGCAGCAGGCTGCCGTCGCGGCTGACTTCCAGCTCCAGCGTCCGGCCGGGCGCCCCGCGCACGATGTCCACCCAGGCCGGCACGCCGGTAATCGCGTGGCCATCGACCCGCAGCAGGCGATCGCCGCGCTGCAGGCCGGCGACGTGGCCGGGACCGGGGACCTTGCGGCCGTCGATCTCCACCTCCGGCATCACCTCGCCGATCACCACCTCGTACGGTGGCATCCACGGCCGCAGGCCCAGCGCCGCCACCGGGTTGTCGCTCTCGCGGCCATTCATGAACTCGTTGACCGGCACCTCGACATCGCGCTCGACGCCGGCAGCGCCGCTGCGCACGCGGAACACCAGCACGCTGCTGTCGCCGACATGGGCGATCACCCGCAGCGGCAGGTCATCCCAGCTGCGGATGTCGTGGCCATCGAGCGCGAGAATCTCGTCGCCGGCCTGCAGGCCCGCCTCCGCCGCCGGCGACGCCGGCTCGACGTGGCCGACCACCGGCGCCATGCGGGTCTCGCCGGCCACGAACAGCAGCCAGTAGACGACGATCGCCAGCAACAGGTTGACCAGCGGGCCGGCGGCGACGATCGCGAAGCGCTGCGCCACCGGCTTGCGGTTGAACGCCATGCCGAGCTGGTCCTGCGGCACCTCGCCCTCGCGCTCGTCGAGCATCTTCACGTAGCCGCCGAGCGGGATCAGCGCGACCACGTACTCGGTGCCGTCGCGACCGGTGCGCGACCACAGTGCCTTGCCGAAACCGATGGAAAAACGCAGCACCTTCACGCCGCAGCGACGGGCGACGTAGAAATGACCCCACTCGTGCACGGTGACGACGATGCCGAGCAGGACGATGAACGCGAACAGCGCCGTCAGCGGCGTGCCGAGGCTCGCGAACAGGCCGTTCATGCCGCCAGCTCCCGGCGGGCCGCGGCCTGCGCGGCGCGGCGACGCGCGGCGGCGTCGATCGCCATCAACTCTTCCAGTGTCGAGACCGCCGGCGCCGCCCCGGCGGCCAGCGTGTCCGCGATCACCGCGGCGATGTCGGTGAACGCCAGCCGGCGATCGAGGAAAGCCTGCACCGCGATCTCGTTGGCGGCGTTGAGCACCGCCGCCGAACTGCCGCCGGCGGCAAGCACGTCCTGCGCCAGCCGCAGGCAGGGGAAACGGGCAAGATCCGGCGCCTCGAAATCGAGACGGCCGCGGGCGACCAGGTCGAGGAAACTGACGCCGGCATCGACCCGCTGCGGCCACGCCAGCGCGTGGGCGATCGGCGTGCGCATGTCCGGGCTGCCCAGCTGGGCGAGCACCGAGCCGTCGACGTACTCGACCAGCGAGTGCACCACGCTCTGCGGGTGCACCAGCACGTCGAGCCGCTCGCGCCCGGCACCGAACAGCCAGTGTGCCTCGATCAGTTCGAGGCCCTTGTTCATCATCGTCGCCGAGTCCACCGAAATCTTGCGTCCCATCGACCAGTTCGGATGCGCCACCGCCTGCTCCGGCGTGGCACGCGCCATCTGCTCGTGCGTCGCGGTGCGGAACGGGCCGCCGGACGCGGTGAGCACGATGCGGCGCACGCCCGCCTCGTCCAGCGATTTGCCGTGCGGAAGGCACTGGAATACCGCGTTGTGCTCGCTGTCGATCGGCAACAGCACCGCACCGGCACGTTTTGCCTCGGCCATGAACAGGGCGCCGGACATCACCAGCGCCTCCTTGTTGGCCAGCAGCACCCGCTTGCCGGCGCGCACCGCCGCAAGTGTCGGCGCCAGGCCGGCAGCGCCGACGATCGACGCCATCACCGCGTCGACCTCCGGCAGTGCGACGACATCCGCCATCGCCCGCTCGCCGGCCATGACCTCGCACTCGGACCCGGCGGCACGCAGCCGGTTCCGCAGTTCGTTCGCCGATTGCTCATCGGCCATCAGCGCGTAGCGCGGGCGATGCGTGAGCACCTGCGCGTACAGGGCATCGACCCGGCTGCCGGCTGCCAGCGCCAGCACGCGGAAACGGCCGGGATGGCGGGCGACGACGTCGAGCGTGCTGCCACCGACCGAGCCGGTGGAGCCGAGGACGACCAGCGATTGCGGCTGCATGCGGTTCAACCGGCCGCCAGCGACAGGCCGAGGGAGGCGTAGCCGAGTGCGAATACCGGCAACGCACAGGTGACGCTGTCGATGCGGTCGAGCATGCCGCCGTGGCCGGGCAACAGCGTGCCGCTGTCCTTCACGCCGGCCTCACGCTTGACCATGCTCTCGAACAGGTCGCCGAGGATCGACGCCAGCGTGGCGACGAACACCAGCGCCAGCAACTGGGCGGTGGTCGCGGCATCCAGCGCCAGGAAGCGCGCGAGGCCGAACGCCAGCAGCAGCGTCAGCGCCATGCCGCCCACCGCGCCTTCAATCGACTTGCCGGGGCTGACGTGCACGGCCAGCTTGCGCTTGCCGAACGCGCGGCCGGCGAAGTAGGCGCCGACATCCGCGCCCCACACCACGACGAAGCCTCCGAGCAGCGCCAGCCCGCGCACCGGCGTGCCGTCGATGCTGAAGGTGACGGCCTGCAACTGCACCACCGCGTACCAGGCCGGGACCAGCAGCACCAGGCCGGCCACGTACATGAACACGCGATGGCGGTACCAGTCCTTCACCGCCGGGTAACGCACCACCAGCACCAGCGCGAGCATCCAGAACGCCGCCGCGATCCACAGCAACGGCGCGCCGCCACCCGGCTGCATCTGCTCGATGGCGAACACGCCGGCCAGCGACACCGCCAGCAGCGCCATGAAGGTATTGCGGCATACCGGCGCCATGCGCGCCCACTCGTACCCGGCCATCAGCACCGGCACCGCGACGAACGCCGCGAAATAGTCGCCGGGCAGGAAGAAGATCGCGCCGAGGACCAGCGGCAACAGGAGCAGTGCCGTCACCACGCGTTGCCACAACATCAGTCGGTTCCTTTCTGGAGGGCGGCGACTTCCTCGCCGGAGCGACCGAAGCGGCGCTGCCGCGACGCGTAGTCGGCCAGGGCGACATCGAAGGCGGCGGCGTCGAAATCCGGCCACAGCACGTCGCTGAAGTGCAGCTCACTATAGGCAAGCTGCCACAGCAGGAAATTGGAGATTCGTAACTCGCCGCCGGTGCGGATCAGCAGGTCCGGCGGCGGCAGGTCGGCCAGGCTCAGGTAACGGGCAAAGGTCGCCTCGTCGAGGGCCTCGGCCGGCAGCCGGCCGGCGGCCACGTCCTGCGCTGCCCGGCGCGCCGCCTGGACGATGTCCCACTGGCCGCCGTAGTTCACCGCCACCGACAGGTGCAGGGTGCTGTTGGCGGCGGTCAGCCGCTCGGCCTCGGCGACGCCGGCCCGGATTTCCGGGGCAAACGCCGACAGGTCGCCGATGAAGCGCAGGCGGATGCCGTGCTCGTTGAGCTCGGGGACTCGCTTGTTGAGCGCGGCGAGGAACAGTGACATCAGCGCCGAGACTTCTTCTTCCGGGCGACGCCAGTTCTCGCTGGAGAACGCGAACACGGTGAAGCACTCGATGCCGCACCGACCGGCGTGCTCGACCGCCGCGTGCAGCGCCGTCTCGCCGGCCTTGTGGCCCTCGCGGCCGGGCAGGCCGCGGCGGCGCGCCCAGCGGTTGTTGCCGTCCATGATCACCGCAACATGGCGCGGCACGCCGTCGCGGCGCCAGCTGTCGATGTCCGGCGCCGCCGACTGCGTTCGGGATTCGTCCACGCGGTTGCCCGGAGGTTGGTGGAAAGAAGGAGGACCCGGCGTCAGACCGCCAGCAGGTCCTGCTCTTTCTTCTTCAGGTGGGCGTCGATCTCGGCGACGTACTTGTCGGTGAGCTTCTGCACGTCTTCCTGCGCCCGGCGCTCGTCGTCCTCGCTCACTTCCTTGTCCTTGAGCAGGTCCTTGAGCATCTGGTTGGCATCACGGCGGACCGTGCGCACCGCCACGCGGGCGTGCTCGGCCTCGCCGCGCGCAACCTTGATCATGTCCTTGCGCGTCTCTTCCGTCAGCGCCGGCATGATCAGCCGGATCACCGCGCCGGCGGTGTTCGGGTTCAGGCCGAGGTCGCTCTTGAGGATCGCCTTCTCGATCTCGGTGACCATGGTCTTTTCCCACGGCGAGATCGACAGCGTGCGCGCGTCCTCGACGGTGACCTGCGCCACCTGGCCGATCGGCGTCTCGGTACCGTAGTAGTTCACCCGCACCGAGTCGAGGATCGACGGGTTGGCGCGGCCGGTGCGGATCTTCTTGAAGGCGTTATCGAGCGACTCGATGCACTTCTTCATGCGCCCTTCGGCGTCTTTCTTGATGTCGTTGATCACGGTCCGTTTCCTCTCGTGACTGGCTTGCGCGTCGCGGCCCGGCTGCCGCGGATCAGCCGCGCTCGACCAGGGTTCCCTCGTTGCCGCCGACCACGATACTGATCAGCGCACCGGTCTTGTACATGTCGAACACGCGCAGCGGCATGTTGTGGTCGCGGCACAGGCAGATGGCGGTGAGGTCCATCACTTCCAGCTTGCGATCCAGCACCTCGTCGTAGGTGAGGCGGTCGAACTTCTTCGCCGACGGATCCC
This sequence comes from Gammaproteobacteria bacterium, assembly GCA_046566765.1. GTDB lineage: Bacteria > Pseudomonadota > Gammaproteobacteria > Pseudomonadales > JADFDG01 > JADFDG01. Next base: position 285 of record JBKHWA010000028.1, on the reverse strand, counting down.
GCTTCGGATCCGCCGAGTACACGCCGTCGACCTTGGTCGCCTTGAGCACGAGGTCGCAATCGACCTCGATGCCGCGCAGGCAGGCGGCGGTGTCGGTGGTGAAGAACGGGTTGCCGGTGCCGGCGGAGAAGATCACCACCTCGCCCTCGTCGAGGTAACGCGAGGCGCGGCGGTGATCGTAGTGCTCGACGATCCCGCTCATCGGGATCGCGCTCATCAGCCGGCAGCGGATGTTGGACCGCTCCAGCGCGTCACGCATCGCCAGGCCGTTCATCACGGTGGCGA
>JBKHWA010000027.1:0-15199 GCA_046566765.1 Gammaproteobacteria bacterium | reverse complement strand
AGGACGAGTACATGTAGGCGGTATCGGTGGCGAACTCGGCAGCGCAGGTATCGACGCGCTTGTAAACCGGGAACAGCTTCAGCTCTTCGCGACGCGCACGCACCTGCGCCTCGGGCACGCCCATCAGAGCGGCGAGACGGCTGTCGGAGAAACCCTTGCGCTTGAGCTGCACCAGGCGTTCGCGCGCCAGCGCGGCCGCGCCACCGGCAGCGACTTCGCCTTCCAGGCGGATCAGCTCCTCGATCTGCACCAGGAACCAGCGATCGATCTTCGTCAATGCGAAGACGTCTTCCACGCTCAGTCCGGAACGGAAGGCGTCGCCCAGCCACCAGATGCGGTCCGCACCCGGCGTCAGCAGGTTTTTCTTGATCTGCTCCGATGCATCCGCGGCCGACAGGTCGATCTTCGGGTTGAAACCATCGCTGCCGACTTCCAGCCCGCGCAACGCCTTGTGCATCGATTCCTGGAAGTTGCGGCCGATGGCCATGACCTCGCCGACCGACTTCATCTGCGTGGTGAGCGTGGCGTCGGCACCGGGAAACTTCTCGAAGTTGAAGCGCGGCACCTTGGTGACGACGTAATCGATCGACGGCTCGAAGGACGCCGGCGTGCGGCCGCCGGTGATGTCGTTCTTGAGTTCGTCCAGCGTATAGCCGACGGCCAGCTTGGCCGCGACCTTGGCGATCGGGAAACCGGTGGCCTTGGAGGCCAGTGCGGAGGAGCGCGACACCCGCGGGTTCATCTCGATCAGCACCATGCGCCCGTTGTCCGGGTTGATGCCGAACTGCACGTTCGAGCCCCCGGTCTCGACGCCGATCTCGCGCAGCACCGCGATCGAGGCGTTGCGCATGAGCTGGTATTCCTTGTCGGTGAGCGTCTGCGCCGGCGCGACGGTGATCGAGTCGCCGGTGTGCACACCCATCGGGTCGAAGTTCTCGATGGAGCAGACGATGATGCAGTTGTCGTTCCGGTCGCGGACGACCTCCATCTCGTATTCCTTCCAGCCGATCAGCGACTCGTCGATCAGCAGCTCCTTCGTCGGCGACAGGTCGAGGCCGCGCTGGCAGATTTCCTCGTATTCCTCGCGGTTGTACGCGATGCCGCCGCCGGAGCCGCCCATGGTGAACGACGGGCGGATGATGCAGGGGAAGCCGATCGAGTCGATGACCTGCAGCGCTTCTTCCATCGAATGCGCCAGCGCCGAGCGCGGGCACTCGAGGCCGATCGCGCGCATCGCCTTGTCGAACAGCGAGCGGTCTTCCGCCTTGCGGATCGCCTCGGCGCGGGCACCGATCATCTCGACGTTGAACTTGTCGAGCACGCCGTTCTTCGCCAGATCGAGCGCGCAGTTCAGCGCCGTCTGGCCGCCCATGGTCGGCAGCACCGCGTCCGGGCGTTCCTTCTCGATGATGCGGGCGACGGTCTGCCAGGTGATCGGCTCGATATAGGTGGCGTCGGCCATCGACGGATCGGTCATGATCGTCGCCGGGTTGGAGTTCACCAGGATGACGCGATAACCCTCTTCGCGCAGCGCCTTGCAGGCCTGCGCGCCGGAGTAATCGAATTCACAGGCCTGGCCGATGACGATCGGGCCGGCGCCGATGATGAGGATGCTCTTGATGTCTGTACGTTTCGGCATGGCGTGCTGCTCTTGTCAGTTGGCGCGTCTTTCTTCCGTCAGCGCGGGTACACCGCGCGTCTCAACGACGCGCCTGCATCAATTCAATGAAGTGGTCGAACAGCACGTCCGCCTCGTGCGGGCCGGGGCTCGCTTCCGGGTGGCCCTGGAAACTGAACGCCGGGCGGTCGGTGCGATGGATGCCCTGGTTGGTGCCGTCGAACAGCGAGCGGTGCGTCACGCGCAGGTTGGCCGGCAGCGTCTTCTCGTCCACCGCGAAGCCGTGGTTCTGCGAGGTGATCATCACCCGGCCGCTGTCGATGTCCTGTACCGGGTGGTTCGCGCCGTGGTGGCCGTGCGGCATCTTCACCGTCTGCGCGCCGGACGCGAGGCCGAGCAACTGGTGGCCGAGGCAAATGCCGAACACCGGCAGGTCGCGCTGCAGGAACTCGCGGATGGCAGCGATCGCGTAGTCGCAGGGCGCCGGATCGCCGGGTCCGTTCGACAGGAACACGCCGTCCGGATTCATCGCCAGCACTTCCGCGGCGGGCGTTTGCGCCGGCACCACGGTGAGCTTGCAACCGCGATCGACCAGCATGCGCAGGATGTTGGTCTTCACGCCGAAGTCATACGCGACCACGCGGTACGGTTGCTGCGCCGGCGCCGGCCGGTGGCCCTTGCCGAGCTGCCAGGTGCCTTCGTTCCACTCGTACGCGGACCTGGTCGACACGACCTTCGCCAGGTCCATGCCTTTCAGGCCGGGGAATTTCTTCGCCGCCTCGACCGCGGCTTTCTCGTCGATCTGCTCGCCGGCGACGATGCAGCCGTTCTGCGCGCCCTTGTCGCGCAGCAGGCGGGTCAGGCGGCGGGTGTCGATGTCGGCGATGCCGACGATGTTGCGCTCGCGCAGGTAGCTCGACAGGTCCTGCTTCGCCCGGAAGCTGGAGACCACCATCGCCGCGTCGCGGATGACCAGGCCGGCGCACCAGGTGCGCGATGCCTCGGCGTCCTCCGGGTTGACCCCGGTGTTGCCGATGTGGGGATAGGTCAGGGTGACGATCTGCTGGGCGTACGACGGGTCGGTGATGATTTCCTGGTAGCCGGTCATGGCGGTGTTGAACACCACCTCGCCGGTCGACTGGCCGGCGGCGCCGATGGCGACCCCGCGGAACAGGCTGCCGTCTTCGAGGGCGAGAAGGGCGGGCGTGGCCAAGGTCTACCTCCACAGTCGGACCGGATCATCAGGCTGTGCGAAGCCTCCCCGCGGCGGCAAAGGGCCGCAAGGACGAGCGCTGATGATTTTAAGTTGCTGATTTTGCTTGTAAAAAAGCGAGATGAAGCCCGGCTTCATCTCGCTTTCTGGAATTGCTTGGTCAGGTGCCGGGTCGCACCTGACCTCGGGGCCGGCATTGTAGGGGCTCGGGCTGTTTCTGACCACCCCGTTTGACCCCGTACCGCCGGCTGGCGCGGGAGCGGTGGTTCGGGCCGTCGCTTTCGCTCCTTGCCCGATAACGCTGCTCCCGGCCGCGCCGGAATCGGGTCAATCAGCGCAGGCCGAGGACGTCCCGCATGTCGTACAGGCCCTTGGGCTGGCCGGCGACCCACTTCGCGGCGCGGACGGCGCCGCTGGCGAAGTTCATCCGGCTGGTGGCCAGGTGGCGGATCTCCACCCGCTCGCCCTCGCCGATGAACATCACGGTGTGGTCGCCGACGATGTCGCCGCCGCGGATGGTCTGGAAGCCGATCGACTCGCGGTCGCGCGGGCCGGTGTGGCCCTCGCGGGCGTAGACCGCCACTTTCTTCAGGTCGCGGCCGAGGGCGCCGGCGACGGCCTCGCCCATCATCAGCGCGGTGCCCGAGGGCGCATCGACCTTGTGCCGGTGGTGCGCCTCGATGATCTCGATGTCGACGGTGTCGCCGAAGGTCTTCGCCGCCAGCTCCAGCAGCTTGAGCGAGACATTGACGCCCACCGAGTAGTTGGCGGCGTAGACCAGCGAGGTGTCGGCGCCGGCGGCCTTGATCGCCGCGCGCTGCGCTTCCGACAGCCCGGTGGTGCCGATCACCAGTTTCTTGCCGGCCTTGCGTGCCAGCGCGATGTGCGCCTCGGTGGCGGCCGGCGCGGTGAAATCGATGGCGACATCGAAGGCGTCGAGCACATCGGCCAGCGAACCGGCGACCTGCACCCCGAGTTTGCCGATGCCAGCCAGCTCGCCGGCGTCGGCGCCGAGCAGCGAGGAATCGGGCCGCTCGATGGCGGCGGTGACGGTGGCGCCGGATTCATGGACGGCCTGGATCAGCGCGCGGCCCATGCGGCCACCGGCGCCGCAAATGGCGATACGGGTCATAGCGGGTCTCCGTTGGAAGGGCGCCAGTGTACCCGCCCCGCCCGGCGGAAACAGCGTCAGGCCAGCGGCAGCGTGGTATTCGCGCCACTCAGGCGGTCGTGCAGCTCCTGCACGCGGCGCGCATCCGGATGCACGGTGCCGTTGCCCAGCGTCTCCACCCAGCGGCACGCCGCGAACGAGCGCGCCGCATTTTCGTAGCGCTCGACCCAGGCGCGGCGCTGCGGCAGCCGCTCCGGGGCCACCGGCCAGGTGCCGGGCCGCGGGCGCAGGTGCTGGCCGATGCCGATGCGCCACGGCTTGGCACTGACGCGCGCGCGGAAGCATTTCTGGTTCAGGCACATCCGCGCGTAAACCGGGTCCACGCCCAGCGCGCGAAAACATTCCGTCATCGCCGGATCATCCGGCGAAAACGTGCGATGGGTAACCAGCACGCGAAAGCCGGCCGGCGTGCGGTACAGGCGGACACCCCAGTCGGGATGCGCGGCAAGAAAGCGATCGATACGGCGGCGCGCGCGTTTTTCCGGCGGACCGGCGATCCAGCGCCACAGGAAGAAATCCTTGCCGAAATCGATGTCGATGAACGCGACATCCGGCGTGTTGAGGCAACGCGCACCGTAGCCGTTGCGGGTGACCAGCGCATCGCCGTGCCGCTCGACGATTTCCTCGCGGATCGGCACGCCGTCGGCGCCGTTGTAGGGCAACCGCGGCTCGCGGCGCGGCAGCTGCTCGCCGGCGATCAAGCGCTGCAGCGCTGCCCGCGCCCGCTCCTCGGCATGCGCCTGCGCCTCCGCTTCACCGGCATCCGACCAGCCGAAGCGGCGCACGGTGATCCGGCGATTGCCCTGCCGGTGCTGCGCCCGCGCCTCGGCCCAGAATTGCGGAACGATCATGGCGCGCCCTCCGTGGCGAAGGAATCAGGACTGCGAAACGAGGAACGGCTCGGCCAGTACGTCGTACAGGTTGATCTTGCCGCGGTTCTGGTGCTTGCGCCGCTTGCGGTCGTAACCGAAGAAGCCGCCGCCGCTGGCCTTGAAATCCTTCACCTCCGCCAGCCGCTTGCGCGCGTAGGCGATGTCCAGGGCCTCGACCGCGTGGCGCGGCACGAAGGTGGTGGCAAGCTCGAGCTGCTTGATCGACTCGTCGATTTCCTTGTCGCTGTCGATGTACAGCAGCGTGTTGGCGTACTCGAAGCGGGTCAGCGCGATGTCCGGCGCCATCGCGAACGAGGTTTCGAAGCGGCCGCGCGCGTCGTTGACGTTGGCGCCGAACACGATGTTGCTGGCCAGCTTGCCGCCGCGGCGGATGACGTTGGCGTGGATGCCGGCCGACAGCGCGAGGCCGAGCGGATGCTCCGGGTACACCGCGAGGATGTCGTTGCTGGCGACGAACACCTTGCCGACGTAGTCGCGGATCAGCGCGGTACCGATGGACACGTCCTCGGCGATGCGGCACATCGCGTAGGTGTAGCCGAGGCGGATCATCGCGTAGTCGGCGCGATACTCCTGGTCGTCCTGCGGCCGCGGCTGGAACACGGTGCTGAGGTCGGTGACGGCATTGGCCGCGTCCTGCAGCAGCGCGTGCTTTTCCTTCAGCGTCTCGGCGAGGTAAATCGCGTAGATGATCTGCGCGAAGATCGCCGGCACGCGCGAGAAACCGCCGTACTCGTAGCCAAGGTTGCGCGCGGCCTGGAAATCGCCGCGAAACAGCAGCAGCCACACCTCGAGGGTGTTGCGGCTGTGCATCGCGTAGTCCTCGTCCTGGAACTTGAGCTCTTTCCACATCTGCGGGTAGCGCGAGTAGCGCTTGCGCAGGTATTCCGGCGACGGGAACGGGATCTGGTAGCCGCGCAGCAGCTTGTCCCAGTGCTTTTCCAGTTCGTCGAAGGTGTAGGTCAGCGGCGCCGGATCGTAGGGCGTCGTTTTCCAGGGCCGCTTGAGATAGTTGGCGTCGGCGCCGAGCGCATCGGCGGCCTCCTCGTCATCGGCCGCGTACAAGGGCAGCGGGGTGACGATCAGCGAGGTCGCGGCAGCGGTGCCGGCGAGGAACTCGCGGCGGGTGAATCCGGGGGCTTTCATTGTTGTTATACCCACGTCCATGGAGGGACGCAGGGAGGATACGGGACGCCGGCCGGACCGGGCAAACGCCGGCGCCCCGGGGCAAATACCGTCCGGCGGAGCGGCGACGAGCCGCCGGCAGGAGCGGCTGCAGCAGGCGCTCCCGCCGGGGGATCAGAGCTCGTTGAAGAACTTTTTCACGCTGTCGAACCAGCCTTCGCGGCGGGGCGAGTTGTCGCGGCCCTGCAGCGAATCCTGGAACGCACGCAGCAATTCCTTCTGTTTGTTGCTGAGCTTTACCGGCGTCTCGACCACCACCCGGCAGATCAGGTCCCCGGGGCCGCCGCCGCGCACGTTGGGCACGCCCTTGCCGCGCACGCGGAACATCTTGCCGGTCTGGGTCTCGGCCGGGACCTTCAGCTTCACGCGGCCGTCCATCGTCGGCACTTCCAGCTCGCCGCCGAGCGCCGCATCGACGAACGAGATCGGCACTTCGCAATGCAGGTCGTTGCCGTCGCGCTCGAAGAACTCGTGGGCGCGCACCGACACCTGCACGTAGAGGTCGCCGGCGGGGCCGCCCATCGGCCCGGCCTCGCCCTCGCCGGCCAGCCGGATGCGGTCACCGTTGTCGACGCCGGCCGGGATGTTCACCTGCAGCGTCTTCTGCTTCTGCACGCGACCCTGGCCGCGGCAATCCGGGCACGGGTCCTTGATCTGCTTGCCGTTGCCGCGGCACGCCGGGCAGGTCTGCTGCAGGGTGAAGAAGCCCTGCTGCACGCGCACCTGGCCATGGCCACCGCAGGTGGTGCAGGTGACCGGCGTGGTGCCTTTCTTCGCGCCGGAGCCGCTGCAGGTTTCGCAGGACTCGAGCTTCGGCACCTTGATCTGCACCTTGGTGCCGCGCACGGCTTCTTCGAGGTCGATCTCCAGCGTGTAGCGCAGGTCGGCGCCGCGCTGCGGGCCGCCGCGGCCACGGCCGCCGCCACCGAAAATGTCGCCGAACACGTCGCCGAAAATATCGCTGAAGCTGGCGCCGCCGGCACCGGCCGCGCCAGCGCCGAAGCCGCCCGGGCCACCGCCGGCTTCAAACGCGGCGTGGCCGTAGCGATCGTAGGCGCCGCGCTTCTGGTCGTCCGAGAGGATCTCGTACGCCGACTGCACTTCCTTGAATTTTTCCTCGGCGGCCTTGTCGTCCGGGTTGCGGTCCGGGTGGTGCTTCATCGCCAGCTTGCGATAGGCCTTCTTGATGTCGTCCGCGGACGCATCCTTCGCGACGCCGAGTACTTCGTAGAGATCGCGCTTGGCCATGTTGCTTCACCGGAATCCGTTGCGAATCGCCTGGAACCACAAACGCGAACGCGGGAACCTGTCCCGCGCCGCGTCACCCTTCGAGCATCGACAGGAATTACTTCTTGTCGTCGCCCTTCACTTCCTCGAACTCGGCATCGACGACGCCTTCCTTCGCGCCGCCCTCGGCCGCACCGGCGTCGGCGCCGCCGGCCTGCTGCTGCGCGGCAGCCTGTTCGGCCTGCTTTTCAGCATAGACGCGCTGCATCAGCGGCATCGACACTTCACCCAGCGCCTTGGCGGCGGCGTCGATCGCATCCTTGTCGCTGCCCTGCACCGCTTCTTCCACCTTGGCGACAGCTGCCTCGATCGCGGTTTTCTCGTCGGGGGTGACCTTGTCGCCGAGATCGGCGATCGCCTTCTTCGTGGCGTGCGCCAGCTGGTCGGCCTCATTGCGGGCGTGCACCAGCTCGACGAACTTCTTGTCGGCCTCGGCATTCGCCTCCGCGTCCTTGACCATCTTGGCGATCTCCTCGTCGGAGAGGCCGGAGTTGGCCTTGATCACGATCGACTGCGCTTTGCCGGTGGCCTTGTCCTTCGCGCTCACGTTCATGATGCCGTTGGCGTCGATGTCGAAGGTCACCTCGATCTGCGGCATGCCGCGCGGCGCCGGCGGGATGTCGGTGAGGTCGAAGCGGCCGAGCAGCTTGTTGGCCGCGGCCATCTTGCGCTCGCCCTGGTAGACCTGCACCGTCACCGCGGTCTGGTTGTCGCTGTAGGTCGAGTAGACCTGCTGCTTGCGGGTCGGGATGGTGGTGTTCTTCTCGATCAGCACGTTCATCTCGCCGCCGGCGACTTCAATGCCCAGCGACAGCGGGGTGACGTCGAGCAGCAGGATGTCCTTGCGATCGCCGGACAGCACCGAACCCTGCAGCGCGGCGCCGACGGCGACCGCCTCGTCCGGGTTCACGTCCTTGCGCGGATCCTTGCCGAAGAACTCCTTCACTTTCTGCTGCACCAGCGGCATGCGGGTCTGGCCGCCGACCAGGATCACGTCGCTGATATCCGACGCGGACAGGCCGGCGTCCTTCATCGCGATGCGGCACGGCTCGATCGAGCGCGCGACCAGGTCTTCCACCAGCGACTCCAGCTTGGCGCGGGTCAGCTTGATGTTCAGGTGCTTCGGGCCGGACGCATCCGCCGTCACGTACGGCAGGTTGATCTCGGTCTGCTGCGAGCTCGAGAGTTCGATCTTCGCTTTCTCCGCCGCCTCTTTCAGGCGCTGCAGGGCGAGCGGATCCTTGCGCAGGTCGATGCCGGTGTCCTTCTTGAACTCTTCCACCAGGTAATCGATGACGCGCATGTCGAAGTCTTCGCCACCGAGGAAGGTGTCGCCGTTGGTCGACAGCACTTCGAACTGGTGCTCGCCGTCGACATCGGCGATCTCGATGATCGAGATGTCGAAGGTGCCGCCGCCGAGGTCATACACCGCGATCTTGCGGTCGCCTTCCTGCTTGTCGATGCCGAACGCCAGCGCGGCGGCAGTCGGCTCGTTGATGATGCGCTTGACGTCGAGACCGGCGATCTTGCCGGCGTCCTTGGTGGCCTGGCGCTGCGCGTCGTTGAAGTACGCCGGCACCGTGATGACGGCTTCCGTCACCGCTTCGCCCAGGTAGTCCTCGGCGGTCTTCTTCATTTTCTTCAGCACTTCGGCGGAGATCTGCGGCGGCGCCATTTTCTTGCCGCGCGCTTCCACCCAGGCATCGCCGTTGTCGGCGCCGACGATCTTGTACGGCACCATCTTGATGTCTTTCTGCACGACGTCGTCGGTCAGCTTGCGGCCGATCAGGCGCTTCACCGCGAACAGCGTGTGCTGCGGGTTGGTGACGGCCTGGCGCTTGGCGGCCTGGCCGACCAGCACTTCTTCCTCGGTGTAGGCGACGATCGACGGCGTGGTGCGCGCGCCCTCGGCGTTCTCGATGACCTTGACCTTGTCGCCTTCCATCACCGCCACGCAGCTGTTGGTGGTGCCGAGGTCGATGCCGATGATCTTGCCCATGTCGTTCACTCCTTCTTCATGGCCCCGGCGACGCTGGCCGCCGGGGGTGGGTTCGGTTACGTCCTGCCGGATGGGGGCAGGGTTGGATCAATTCAAGGCCACTGCCGCCGGCTGTCTCGGGAGCCGGGGATGAGCCGAAGACTCAGGGCGCGCGGGACACCACGACCATTGCCGGGCGCAGCAGGCGGCCGGAAAGCTGGAAGCCCTTCTGCATCACGTCGATCACGGTGTTCGGCGCGGTGTCCGGGCTGGGCACCTGCGCCACCGCCTCGTGGAACTGCGGGTTGAACGGCTGGCCCTTCGGGTCGATTTCCTCGACCTCGAACTTGCGCAGGGTGTCCTTGAACAGCTTCAGCGTCAGGTCCATCCCCTCGCGGGCCGGCTTCAGTGCCTCATCGCCGGCGTTGAGCGAGGCCAGGCCGCGGTCGAGGCTGTCGACCACCGCCAGCAGTTCGCCGGCGAATTTCTCCAGCACGAACTTGCGGCTGTTCTCGGCGTCGCGCTCCAGGCGCTTGCGGACGTTCTGCAACTCGGCCTGGGCGCGCAGGGTGGCCTCGGCGGCTTCCTTGCGGGCGGCCTCGAGGTCGGCCTGCATGGCGGCCAGGCGGGTAGCAAGTTCGGCGGCGGTCGGCTCGGCGGCGGGCGCTGGGGAAGGCTCGGCGGTTGCCGGGGTCGGCTGGACGTCGTCGGTCATGGCGAGGGCCTTGTAGAGGTGGAACGGTCGGTGACGGCAGGGCTGGGGGCCCGCCGGCCGGGTCGAAGTGGGGACCGGGCATCCGGTTTCAAGGGCGGCGATGATGCCCAATGCATCCCCCGCTGGCGAGGGGCGGGTACATTAGCCCGACCCGCCACCAGACGACCCGCACCGGAATCCGCCATGACCGCCGTCGCCCGCAAGTCCGCCGTCACCGGCATCAAGGTCCGCCACATGGACTTCGAGTTCCCCGACGACATCCCCGCGTTCTGGTTCGCCGACGACCCGTTCCGCTCGCTGCTGCTGACCGCCCTTTCCGGCACCTTCCCGCAGGGCGAGCGCTATTTCGTCGACTCGGTGCGCGCCTTCCAGGACCAGGTGACCGACCCGGAACTGAAGATGGCGATCCGCGCGTTCATCGGCCAGGAAGCGCATCACTCGAAGGAGCACGCGGTGCTCAACGAGACGATGGAGCGCAAGGGTTACCCGATGTCGAAGATCGACGAGTTCGGCCGCAAGGGGCTGGGCTACCTGCGCAAGCGGCTGTCGCCGGCACGGCAACTGGCGATGACCTGCGCGCTGGAACACTTCACCGCCATCCTCGCCGACCAGTTGCTGAACAACCGCGAGGAATTCCTCGACCGCATGGACCCGCGGGTGGCGAAACTCTGGGCCTGGCACGCGATCGAGGAAACCGAGCACAAGGCAGTGGCATTCGACGTGTTCCGCGCGACGGTCGACGACGAGTGGATCCGCCGCTCGCAGATGGTGATCAACACCATCACCTTCCTGACCATCGCCTCGTACCACTTCGTGCAGCTGATGCGGCACTCGGGCCGCATGGGCGACCTGAAGATGTGGGCAGGCGGCGTGAACTTCCTGTGGGGCAAGCCGGGCGTCATCCGGCAACTGATCCCGTCCTACCTGCAGTACTACCGCCGGGATTTCCACCCGTGGCAGCACGACAACCGGGAGACGGTGGCAGCGATCCGGCGGGAGTTTCTGGGCGAGTGAGCGTCAGGGCGATCCGGCAATCGAAATCCGGATCCGGAAACCGGCTTAGCTGAGCCCGTACTTCTTTTTCACTGCTGCGGCGTCGATTGCTTTCAGCATCGGCGCGCCGCCGCCATGGGCCTGACTGTCGGGGTAACTGAGCTCCCAGAAGCGGCCGTCGTTCCGGTCGATAAAAAGCACATCCCAGCCGTCGCCCGATGCCGCAATCCGCTCGAGCCGGTTGCCGACGAGGAACTCTATCCGCGCGGCGACCTCGTCTTTTTCCACCCACCCCTGCCGGTCGAGCCAGCGCCCGACCAGGACATGCTCGTCATTTTTGAGGTCACGCATCGCGAACGATGACCATGCCCTGAGGTAACGGAAGCCATCGGCGTCCGCTGCGGCGACATATCCCATGGACGACGGAGACTTGTCGTTTTCATTCCTGCGCAAAAAGGTCTCGATCAGATCCCTTTTGGAGGACAGGCCTGCCGAAAAAACCTCCCCCGGAGAAAGGCCCAGTCTCTGCGCCGCATCATGGAGCAGGCAAAGAACCATCTCTGCTTCACGCCGGTCGCTGGCCGTGGATGTTGCACAGAGCGCAGCAACACCACTTCGTATCCAGCCGGCGTCGCGGGTACGAACCGCCAGCGACGCCGCCCTTTCGGCAAAGGCCTCCAGCACGGAATCCGCCGCGCGGGAATGACTGGCCAACGGCCGATCCGCGCCGATCGAACCTGCCGAGGCCAGCGCGTTGACGACGGTGCGATCAAGGACGTCGGGCAACGGCCTTGCGAGGTAGCCGACGAATTCCCGCGGATCGAAATCAAGCGGATTCATGCGCCGCGCTCCGTTACACGCGAGGCAGGCAGCGCCGGTAGCGGAAAGAGCGTCAACGGATGCAGCGCACTCCGGCACATATCGTCCTCCATGACGCTGTGCGCGAACTTCGAATTGCCTACGGATTCGACGGCGGCTTCAACGCCGCGCTCAGCAACCTTGCCGTGATATCCACCAGCGGCACCACCCGCTCGTAGGCCATGCGGGTGGGGCCGACCACGGCGAGTACGCCGAGCGCGTCGCCGCCCTTGCCGTAGGGCGCGGTGATGATCGAGCAGTCGGTGAAGGCCTCGTAGCCGGATTCGCTGCCGATGAAGATCTTCACGCCGCTGGCGGCGCTGCAGCGATCCATCAGGTCGAGGATGTCGCGCGTGCGCGGGAAGGCGTCGAACACCTCGCGGATGCGGCCGACGCCGGCGTCGGCGGCCAGCCCGGCAATCAGGTTGGATTCGCCGGCCAGCTTCACGTCCGGCGATGCCGCGTCCTGCGCTTCCAGTGCGCGGCCGGCCATGTCCAGCGCCTCCTGCATCAGCGAGTCCATGCGTTCCTTGTCGGCGCGCATCAGTTCGAGGATGCGGTCGCGGATGCCATCGATGTCGAGGCCGCCGAGGTTGGCGTTGACGAAGTTCGCCGCCTGCCGCAGTTCCGCCTCGGAGTATTCGCGATCGGTGTTGATGATCTGGTTCTGCACCTCGCGCTGGTTCAGCACCAGGATCGCCAGCACGCGGTTGCCGGACAGCGGCAGGAACTCCACCTGCCGCAACGTGCCGACGCGCCGCCGCGGCACCGCCACCACCCCGGCCATGCGCGAGAAATCCGACAGCAGCCGGCTGGCGGCGTCGACCAGCTCGTTGGCCGTCTTGTCGGCCGACAGTTCGCCGGTCAGCAGCGCCAGTTGCCGCTGCTCCAGCGGCGAGAAGGTGACGAGGTTGTCGACGAAAACCCGGTAGCCCTGCTCGGTGGGCACGCGGCCGGCCGAGGTATGCGGGCTGGCGACGTAACCGCGCTCCTCCAGCTCCGCCATGATGTTGCGCACGGTGGCCGGCGAAACCGGCAACGCCGCCTTCTCCACCAGCGTTTTCGAGCCCACGGGCTGGCCCTCGCGGATGTAGCACTCCACGAGAGTCTTCAGCAGACGCTGCGCACGTTCGTTGAGGGACGGGGCTGACATGCGGGCGAGTCTAGTGAGGGGGGAAATCCGGATCAACGCGGCCCTTACCACCGCCGCGACGCGGGGCTTATCATCGGCGCTCCCCGCCCCGTGCCGCCACCGGTTTTGCCGATGCTTTCCGCCCTGTCGATCAGCCACTACGCCATCGTCGATGCACTGGAACTGGAGTTCGGCCCCGGCCTCACCGTGGTGACCGGCGAAACCGGCGCCGGCAAGTCGATCATGATCGACGCCCTGGCGCTGGCCCTGGGCGACCGCGCCGACGCCGGCGCCGTGCGCCCCGGCGCCGACCGTGCCGACATCACCGCCACCTTCGACCTCGCCCGGCTGCCGGCAGCGCTGGCCTGGCTGGGCGAGCGCGAGCTGGACGCCGGCAGCGACTGCATCCTGCGCCGCACCGTCGGCAGCGACGGCCGCTCCCGCGCCTTCATCAACGGCAAGCCGTCGACGCTGGCCGACCTCAAGGCACTGGGCGAACTGCTGATCGACATCCATGGCCAGCACGAGCACCAGTCGCTGCTGCGCCGCGACACCCACCGGCAATCGCTGGACGAATACGGCGGCCTCGCCGCGCAGGCGAAAACTGTCGCCGCCGCCTTCCGCGAGTTCCGCGACAAGCGCGACGAACTGTCCGCGCTGGAACAGGCGGTGAACGACCGCGACGCCCGGCGCGACCTGCTCAAGTTCCAGGTCGAGGAACTCGACCGCCTCGGCCTCAAGGCCGGCGAACCGGAAGCGCTGGAAATCGAGCACAAGCGGCTGGCCAACACCGACAGCCTGCGCGCCGCCTGCGAGCAGGCATTCGCACTGGTCTACGAGCACGAGGACGGCGCCGCCCGCGACCGCCTCGAGCGCGCGCGCTACGCGCTGGAAGGCATGGAAGACGCCGAACTCGCCCGCGCCTCGGAGTTGCTCGCCTCGGCGATCATCCACGTGGAGGAAGCGGCCGACGCGCTGCGCCACTACACCGATCGCCTCGAAGCCGACCCGCAACGGCTGCAGGAAATCGACAACCGCCTGTCCAGTTGCTTCCAGCTGGCACGCAAGCATCGCTGCACGCCCGGCGAGCTGCCGGCGCTGCACGAAAAACTGAAAGCCGAGCTCGACAAGCTGGACAACCGCGACACCCACCGCGCCGCACTGGAGAAAGATGTCGCTGCGAAGCGCAGCGCCTTCCTCGACGCCGCCCGCAAGCTGGGCGACGCACGTCGCAAGGCGGCGAAAAAGCTGGAGAAGGACGTCAGCGCACAACTCGCCGCGCTCGGCATGGCCGGCGGTCGCTTCGAGGTCGCGTTCACCGCGCTCGGCGACCACGAGGCGAATGCCGGCGGCGTCGATGCCATCGAGTTCCTGGTCAGTCTCAACCCCGGCCAGCCGCCGAAGCCACTGGCGAAAGTTGCCTCCGGCGGCGAGCTGTCGCGCATCAGCCTGGCGATCCAGGTGATCTGCGCCGAGAAGAGCACGATCCCGACGCTGATCTTCGACGAGGTCGATGTCGGCATCGGCGGCGCCACCGCCGAGGTGGTCGGCAAGCTGCTGCGCCGGCTCGGCGATCGCGGCCAGGTGCTGTGCGTGACGCACCTGGCGCAGGTCGCCGCCTGCGGCCACCAGCACCTGCGGGTTGAAAAGCGCTCCGACGGCAAGCAGACCGCCAGCGCGGTGATCGCGCTGAAACAGAAAGAGCGCGTGCAGGAAATCGCGCGCATGGCCGGCGGCCTCACCATCACGCCGGAAGCGCTGAAGCACGCCGAAGCAATGTTGGCGGCACACTGAGATGGCGAGGCACTGACAATGGATGCGCTGCGCAGGGATTCGCGCCAGGTCGTCATCCTTGCGTTGATCGCGCTGCTGCTGGTAGCGGTGGGCGCCGGCGGCGGTTTCACCCGCATCGACCGTATCGGGCTGGACGCGATGCTGGCGCTGGAAGCACAGTCGCGCACGCTGCCGGCCGACATCGTGGTGGTCGACATCGACCAGAAAAGCCTCGAGCAGATGAACGAGACTGCCGGCAGCTGGCCCTGGCCGCGGGCGGTGCACGGTGAGCTGGTCGAGGCGATGCAGGCAGCGCAGCCGAAGGCGATCGTGTTCGACCTGCTGCTCAACGAGGCCGACACCTTCCGCCGCGAGAGCGACGAGTA
>JBKHWA010000026.1:0-17701 GCA_046566765.1 Gammaproteobacteria bacterium | reverse complement strand
GGCGCCATCGCCGAGATGAAAATGCTGACCGCCGAGTTGCGCGAGACGCGCCGGCAGGTGGACAAGTTGCTGGTGAGCCTGGACGAGGTGGCGCGCGAGGACCTGCGCCGCACGCTGGCCAATGCCGACAAGACGCTGGCGACCGTCGACCAGCAGATCACCGCGATTTCCACGCGCACCGACCAGTCGCTGGCGAAGCTCGACGAGGCGACTGCCTCCGCGAAAGGGACTGCCGAGAGCGCGACGCAGGCGATCGAGTCCGCATCGCCGCGCGTCGACCGCCTGCTCGACACCGCGCGCGCAGCCGTCCGCGATACCCGCAAGTTGATGGATGGCGCCGGCAAGCGCTGGCCGTTCAAGGGCGGCAAGGTGCCGGACGACGAGGCCGGCGTGCAGGAACTCAAGGCTGCGGCGGCCGAGGTCGAGGCGGAGAAGGCTGCCGCGGAGCAGCCGGCGGAAGCAGCGGCGCCCTGAGTGTCACGCGCGACGGGCCGGAAACGAAAAAGGCCGCTCGGTGAGCGGCCTTCTTGCGATCAGGGCGTGGTGAGAACCCTGTTGTTTGGTGCCGAGGAGAGGACTTGAACCTCCACGACCTTTCGGCCACTAGTACCTGAAACTAGCGTGTCTACCAATTTCACCACCTCGGCGGAGGCGCGCATTCTAGGGGAAACCCCGCTTAGAACGGAAGCCCCGGCGCTGTACCATGTGCGCGGATTCTTTCCGGGCCCCCGGCCCGACCCACGGAGACACTTTTGACCTGGACCCCCGAGCGCGACCCGGCCTTCGCCGGCGAGATGCGCAAATACGAGCGCCCGATACCCAGCCGGGCCTTTCTTCTCCAGTGGCTGCAGGAGCGCGGCCAGCCCACCCCCACCGATGAATTGCTGTCTGTTCTCGGCCTGGACCGCGACCCCGAGGTCGCCGACGCCGTCAGCCGTCGCCTGCAGGCGATGGAGCGCGATGGCCAGCTGGTCTGCAACCGGCGCGGCGCCTGGGGCCTGCCGGCCGCCATGGATCTCATTCCCGGCCGGGTGATCGGGAACCGCGAGGGCTTCGGCTTCCTGGTGCCCGACGAGGGCGTGGGCGACCTGTTCCTTTCTGCCCGCCAGATGCGCACCCTGCTCGACGGCGACCGGGTGCTGGCCCGGGTCATCGGCGTGGATTCCCGCGGCCGCCGCGAGGGCGAGGTGGTCAGCATCCTGCAGCGCACGCTGCGGACCCTGGTCGGCCGGGTGGCGCGTGACGGCGGCGTCGAATTCTTCCGTCCCGACAACAAGCGCGTGACCCAGGAATTCCTGCTCAGCGAGCACCCCGGGGTCGAGATCCCCGAGGAGTCGTACGCGCTGGCCGAGATCGTCGACTGGCCGGGTGTCCGCACGCACGGCAAGGTGCGCATCGTCGAGGTGCTGGGCGACACGCGCGAAGCCGGGATGGAAACCGAGATCGCGATCCGCAGCTACGGCATTCCGCACCAGTTCCCGGAAGACGTCGAGCGCGAAGCGAACGCACTGGCGCCGGAACCGGAGAAGTCCGAGTACCACTACCGGCTCGACCTGCGGCAGATACCGCTGGTCACCATCGACGGCGAGGACGCGCGCGACTTCGACGACGCCGTCTATTGCGAGATGCGCGACAACGGTGGCTGGCACCTGATCGTCGCCATCGCCGACGTGTCGCACTACGTGCGGCCGGGCAGTGCGCTGGACAAGGAAGGCTACGAGCGCGGCAACTCGGTCTACTTCCCGGACCGCGTCGTGCCGATGCTGCCGGAAGCGCTGTCCAACGGCCTGTGCTCGCTGAACCCGCACGTCGACCGTTTCTGCCTGGCCTGCGACATGACGATCTCGCCGGAAGGCCGGATCACCCACTACCGCTTCCACGAGGCA
Source organism: Gammaproteobacteria bacterium (assembly GCA_046566765.1). Classification (GTDB taxonomy): domain Bacteria; phylum Pseudomonadota; class Gammaproteobacteria; order Pseudomonadales; family JADFDG01; genus JADFDG01. Next base: position 15,815 of record JBKHWA010000026.1, on the reverse strand, counting down.
GTGATGCGCTCGCATGCGCGCCTGACCTACGACAAGGTGGCGGCGATCCTCGAGCATCCGCGCAGCCAGGCGGCGCAGAAGGTGCGCGACGAGATCGGCGCGATCGAGGGCAACCTGCGCAACCTGTACTCGCTCTACGCGGCGCTGAAATCGGCGCGCGAGGCGCGCGGCGCCATCGATTTCGACACGGTGGAAACGAAGATCAGGTTCACCGCCGGCCGCAAGATCGAGAAGATCGTGCCGGTGATCCGCAACGATGCGCACAAGTTGATCGAGGAATGCATGCTGGCGGCCAACACCTGCGCCGCCAAGCTGCTGATCAGGACGAAAACGCCAACGCTGTACCGCAACCACGAGGGCCCGACGCCGGAAAAGCTGGAGGTCCTGTCGGATTACCTGCGCGGTCTCGGCTTCTCGCTGTTCACCATGCGCAAGGGCAAGGCGTCGGCGGCGGCAGTCGCCAGCGTCGAGCCGGCCGATTACCAGCGCGTGCTGGCGCAGGTGAAGGGGCGCCCGGATGCCAACGTCATCCAGACGGTGATGCTGCGGTCGATGAAGCAGGCGATGTACCAGGGCGACAATCGCGGTCACTTCGGTCTCGGTTACGACGCCTACACCCACTTCACCTCGCCGATCCGCCGCTACCCGGACCTGCTGGTGCACCGTGCGCTGCGCGTGCTGATCCGTGAAGGCAAGTCCGCCGGCGCCCAGCGCCGCGAGGGCGCGCCGGAAATCGACCGCAGCAAGTGGTTGCCGTTCAAGGCCGAGGAAATGGGCGCGGTCGGCGAGCACTGCTCGATGACCGAGCGTCGCGCCGACGAGGCGACGCGTGACGTCGTACAGCGGCTGAAGTGCGAGTACATGCGCCAGCACGTCGGCGAGGAATTCGGCGGCGTGGTGAGCGCGGTGACCGGTTTCGGCCTGTTCGTGAACCTTACCGATTTCTACATCGAAGGCCTGGTTCACATCTCCACGCTGGAGAACGATTACTGGCACTTCGACGCGCTGCATCACTGCCTGGTCGGCGAGCGCACCGGTCGTCGCATCGCGCTGGGCGACACGGTGAAGGTGCGGGTGGCGGCGGTGAACGTCGACGATCGCAAGATCGATCTCGTGCTGGCCGGCAGCGCGCCGTCGGGTGCGCGCAAGCCGCGCGACGGCGGTGCGGACAAGTCGTCGCGCGGCGATTCGGCGAAGGAACGGCTGGCGCGCGACGCCGCCCGCAAGCCGCATTCGAAAGCGAAGGTCGACGGCAAGCCCGGCGCGAAGGGCCGCGGCGGGCGCGGTGGCGGCAAGGGGAAGAAGCGCTGATGGCCGTGCAATGGTTTTACGGGCTGCACGCGGTGCAGTCGTTGCTGGAAAACGATCCGTCGCGGGTGCTGGAAGTCATCGTGCAGTCCACGCGCGACGACGAGCGCATCGGCCGTATCCAGCAACTGGCACAGGCGCACGGCGTGCACATCCGCAACGCCGGCCGCGATGAATTACCGACGGTGAGCGGCGGTGGCCAGCACCAGGGCGTGGCTGCGCGCGCACGCGATCGCAAGTTGCCTGGCGAGAACGAGCTGGCCGATCACGTCGAGTCGCTGCCGCATCCGCCGCTGGTGCTGGTGCTGGACGGCATTACCGACCCGCACAATCTCGGCGCGGTGCTGCGTTCGGCCGATGCCTTCGGTGTTGATGCCGTGGTGTTCACCCGCGACAAGGCGGTCGGAATGACACCGGTGGTGGCCAAGACCGCGAGCGGCGCTGCCGAGACGGTTCCGGTGTTCGAGGTGACCAACCTCGTGCGCGCGCTGGAGTTGCTGAAGGAAAAAGGCGTGTGGGTCGCCGGTGCTGCGCTCGACGAGAAATCGGAATCGCTCTACGAAGCCGACCTCACCGGGCCGCTGGCGATCGTCCTCGGCGCGGAAGGCAGCGGCATGCGCCGGCTGACGCGCGAGCACTGCGATCGCCTGCTGATGCTGCCGATGGCGGGTTGGGTAGACAGTCTCAACGTGTCGGTGGCAGCCGGCGTGTTTCTCTACGCCGCCGCTCGGCAGCGGCGGGCGCCGGCAAAACCGAAAAGGAAATAGCCGCCGCGGCGGCGCATCGCGGGGTGGATCAGTTCCGGATCACTTCGACGTCGATCTCGAGGCGGCGGATGATCGTGTAGTCCACCTCGTTCTTGATCATGATCGGGATGTAGTACCGATTGCCCTGGGTGTCGGTCACGAAGCGGCTGTCGCGGTCGTACGAGGCGCGGTAGGCAGGATTGGTGCCCTCGTCGGCCTGCTGCTCGCGATCCTTGCGGTCGCCGGTCGGGTTGCGGGCCACCTGGCCCTCGGCATCCTGTTTTGCGCCTTCCTCGTTGTAGGCCTCCGGATCGACGGTATCCATGTCGGCCAACTGGCCGGGAACCTCGTTGGCGGACAGGTCTTCGCCTTCCAGCGGCGGCATCGGGAAACTGTTGGCGGTCGAGCGGCCGAAGCGTTCCGGTTCGCTGTAGACCGGGTGGGGCAGTTTTTTCGCGCGGGCGAGCGCGTCCTCGAGGGATTCCGGGCCACCGATGAAATAAAGGCTGGGATCATCGACCGGGCCGCTGGCTGGCGCTGCCGCCGGTGCCGGGGTGGCCGGCCTGGTGGCCGCTTCGGCGGCCTGGGCTTCCTTCTGGCGACGATATTCCATGATGTCGACCAGGAAGGTGCTGTAGTCGGCGTAGTCCTCGATCCGCGGCTTCTCGGTGAAGACTTTCTGCGGACGCGGCTTCCATGCGTCCTCGGCCAGCGCAGGCGCGCACCAGACCGCCGGCAGCAGGGCCGCCAGGAGCAGGGAAAGCGCAGGGAGACGGGCCATGCGGGCGTCCAACTTGTTGATATTTATTGTTTTTGTGGAAAATTGTGACGCAAGTACGGCTGATGGTAGCCGGGCCGCCGGGGTACCGCAATGCGCGGTGTGACGGGCGGCACGTTCCTCCGTCCCGCCCGGCCCGCCGGCGGTGACGTGCGGGCCGCCCGATGGCGGGCCTGGTGTCGCCGGCGGCCGTTGAGCCAGCGGGGTGGCTTCTATAGAATGCGCGGCCCCGTCCTGCTCGGCCCCGTGCCGGTGGCGGCGGGATCCTTGCCTCACCCGCCGGCCACATTGCCGGGCCGGGGAGGCCAACTGTCCACAAGGAGCCACTGACCGATGCGTCATTACGAAGTCGTGTTCCTGGTGCACCCTGATCAAAGCGAACAGGTGCCCGGAATGATCGAGCGCTACACCACGGCCCTCAAGGAGGCGAAGGGCATCGTCCACCGCCTCGAGGACTGGGGCCGTCGCCAGCTCGCGTACCCGATCAACAAGATCCACAAGGCCCACTACGTCCTGATGAACGTCGAATGCGACCAGCCGGCGCTCGACGAACTCAACAGCGCGTTCCGTTTCAACGATGCCGTCCTGCGCAGCCTGGTGGTGCGTCGCGAAAACGCGATCACCGAGCAATCGCCGATGGCCCGCAGCGCCAACGAGCGTCCGCGTCGCGAAGACCGCGAAGACCGCGGCGATCGTGGTGACCGCGGCGACCGCGGTGACCGTTCGCGCGACGACGGCGACGACAACGAGGGCTGACCGGAGTTAGTGGAAACCAATCGCCTGACGATCACCGGCCTCGTTGTCGAGGTGGGTGCGGTCCGGGTGAGTCCCGCCGGGATTCCCCAGCAGCACATCACCATCGAGCACAGGTCGCGGCAGGTCGAGGCCGGCACCCCGCGCGAAGCGCGTTGCCGGCTCGACGTGAAGATCGCGGGCGAGGAACTGGCCGGCATCGTCCGCACCCTCGCGGTGGGGCAGCAGGTCGGGATCGAGGGTTTCCTCACCCGTTCAGGATTCAAGGGTAGCGAAGCCTCCCTCGTGGTCCACGCCACGCGGATCGAGAGGAAGGGCGACGCAACAGGTCAAGATCATTGAGCGTGACGGCACACACATAACGCCGGTTGCGCAGGAGAAAAGAGAAATGGCGCGTTTTTATCGTCGTCGCAAGTTCTGCCGGTTCACGGCCGAAGGCGTCGAATACATCGATTTCAAGGACCTCGAGACGCTGAAGCAGTACGTCAGCGAGACGGGCAAGATCGTCCCGAGCCGCATCACCGGCACCCGTGCGCGTTACCAGCGCCAGCTGTCGACGGCGATCAAGCAGGCGCGTTTCCTCGCCCTGCTGCCGTATTCCGACAGCCAGCAGCAATAAGCACTCGAGGAGGAACACACCATGCAAGTCATCCTGCTTGAGCGCATCGCCAACCTGGGCAACCTGGGCGAAGTCGTCAAAGTGAAATCCGGTTTCGGCCGCAACTTCCTTATCCCGCAGGGCAAGGCCAAGCCGGCGACCAAGGACAACATCGCCGAGGTCGAGAAGCGCCGTGCCGAACTGGAAGCCGCATTCGCTGCCCAGCTCGAGGCCGCCAAGGCCCGTGCCGAGCGCCTGAACGGCCTGACCGTCACCCTGGCCGCCAAGGCCGGCGACGAGGGCAAGCTGTTCGGCTCGATCGGCACCCGCGACATCGCCGATGCGATCACCCGCGCCGGCGTTGAAGCGCAGAAGAGCGAAGTGCTGATGCCGAACGGCCCGCTGCGCAACACCGGCGAGTACGACATCACGGTGCGCGTGCACAGCGACGTCGAGGCGACGATCAAGCTGGCCGTCGTGGCCGAGTAAGATCGAGCAAGAAAGTCGTCGCCGGGCACTGGTCGCCGTCAAGCGACAGGCGGTGTCGGAAGCGGAAAAAGGGTCGTCCCGGCCCGATTGCCGCCCCTGCTACCCGGTGACAGAATCGAAGCCCTGCCGGCAACGGCAGGGCTTCTTTTTTTCAGGGTCCCGATCCCTGCCCCTCCTCGCGACGTCGATGCGCACACACCATGGCTGATACCGTTTTTTCCGCGGCTGCCGGCGGCAGCGTCGATAGCCTCAAGATCCCGCCGCACTCGGTCGAGGCGGAGCAGTCCGTGCTCGGCGGCCTGATGCTGAACAACGCTGCCTACGACAACGTGGTGGACGTGCTCGGCGAGGAAGATTTCCACCGCCATGACCACCGGCTGATCTTCCGGGCGATCGCCGATCTCTCGGCGCAGAACCGGCCGTTCGACGTGGTGACGCTGACCGAGAACCTGGCGCAGCGGCACCTGCTCGAGGAGGCCGGCGGCCTGGTCTACATCGGCGAGCTGGCGCGCAACACGCCCAGCGCCGCCAACATCAAGACCTACGCCGAGATCGTGCGCGAGCGCTCGGTATTGCGGCAGCTGATCCGGGTGTCCAACGAGATGGCGGACAGCGCATTCCACCCGCAGGGGCGCACCGTCGAGGACATCCTCGATGTGGCCGAGAGCAAGGTGTTCAAGATCGCCGAGGGTCGCCAGCGTGGTACCGGCCCGGTACCGCTCAAGGAAATCGCGCCGACGGTGGTCGACAAGATCCGCGAGCTGGCCGGTAATCCGGGCGGCATCACCGGCATGCCGACCGGCTTCGAAAAACTCGACGAGATGACGTCTGGCCTGAACAAGGGCGACCTGGTGATCGTTGCCGGCCGGCCGTCGATGGGCAAGACCACGTTCGCGATGAACATCGCCGAGAACGCGATGATCAAGTCCGGCAAGCCGGTGCTGGTGTTTTCGATGGAGATGCCGAAGGACCAGATCGTGCTGCGCATGATCAGTTCGCTGGGTCGTATCGACCAGTCGAAGCTGCGCAAGGGCGACCTGCAGCCGGAGGACTGGGACCGCATCGTTTCGGCGATGCACATCCTGCGTGACCAGAAACTGTACATCGACGACACGCCGGCGCTGTCGCCGACCGAGCTGCGCGCCCGTGCCCGTCGCGTCGCCCGCGAGCACGGTGGCGAGCTCGGCATGGTGGTGGTCGACTACTTGCAGCTGATGCAGGTGCCGGGCAACAACGAGAACCGGGCCACCGAGATCTCGGCGATCTCCCGCGGTCTGAAGGCGGTGGCCAAGGAACTGGGCTGCCCGGTGGTGGCGCTGTCGCAGCTGAACCGCGCGCTGGAGCAGCGCCCGGACAAGCGGCCGCTGATGAGCGACCTGCGTGAATCCGGCGCGATCGAGCAGGACGCCGACATCATCATGTTCGTCTTCCGCGAGGAGGTTTACCTCAAGGAAGGCGATGGCAAGAACAGCGAGCGGCTGGACAAGGTGCGCGGCACCGCCGAGATCATCATCGGCAAGCAGCGGAACGGCCCGATCGGGACCGTCAACCTCGCGTTCCTCGGCAAGTACACCCGCTTCGAGAACCTCGCCCGCAGCGATTACGAAGACTACAACTGAGTAGTCCGCCATGAAGCGCGAAGTGGTCGCCACCATCCGCCTCGATGCCCTGCGCCACAACCTCGGCGTGGTGCGTCGCCTGTGCCCGCACAGCCGGATCATCGCGATGGTGAAGGCCAATGCCTACGGGCATGGCCTGTTGCCGGTGGCGCGCGCGCTGGCCGGTGCGGACCTGCTCGGCGTCGCCACCATCGACGAGGCGATGGCGTTGCGCGATGGCGGCATCACGACCCCGGTGGTGTTGATCGAAGGCGTGGTCGACCCGCGCGACCTGCGCCTCGCTGCCGAAAGACACTTCGCCGTCGTGCTGCACAACAGCGAGCAGGTGGCGATGATCCGCCACACTGCGCTGGCCCGGCCGCTCGACGCCTGGCTGAAGCTGGAAACCGGCATGCACCGGCTGGGGTTGCCGGAGGAGGCGGCGAATGCCGCCGTCGAGGTGTTGCGGCCGCGGGTGCGGCAACTGGGCGCGATGACGCACTTCGCCTGCGCCGACGAACCGGCCAACCCGCTGACGCATCGCCAGCTGGAGCGCCTCACCGCTTTCGCGCGTCGCCACAATCTCGTTGCCAGCGTGGCGAATTCCGCCGGCATCGTCGGCGTGCCGGCCTCGCACCTGGACGTGGTGCGCCCGGGCATCATGTTGTACGGCGGTTCGCCGCTTGCCGGCCGCGCGGCGGCCGATTTCGACCTGCAGCCGGTGATGACGCTCAGCGCGCACATCATCGCCATCAACGACGTGGCTCGCGGCGAAGGCGTCGGCTATGGCCAGCTTTGGCATGCCAGCCACGATTCGCGCATCGGCGTCGTCGGCATCGGTTATGGCGACGGCTATCCGCGTGGCGTCCTGTCCGGTGCACCGGTGCGGCTGGACCACACCAGCGTGCCGCAGGTGGGCCGGGTGTCGATGGACATGCTCGGCATCGATCTCACCCACCAGCCTCAGGTGCGCATCGGCGACCGCGTCGTGCTGTGGGGCGAGGGCCTGCCGGCCGACACCATCGCGCGCCAGGCCAACACCATCAGTTATGAACTGTTCTGCCGGCTGACCGCGCGCGTGCGCTTCGAGTACGTCTGATGGCCAAGCGCAAGACCGCCTTCGTCTGCAGCCAGTGCGGCGCCGAGCACGGCAAGTGGCAGGGCCAGTGCACGGCCTGCGGCGCGTGGAACACGATGAGCGAGGTGGTGCTGGCGAAGGAAACCGGCACCGCCCGCGACGCCAATTTCGCCGATGCGCGCAGCGGCTACGCCGGCGCGAAATCGGGCGTGCAGGCGCTGGGCGACATCGATCTCGCCGCGGTGCCGCGCATCCCGTCGACGCTGGCGGAGTTCGACCGCGTGCTTGGCGGCGGTTTCGTGCCGGGCTCGGCGGTGCTGCTGGGCGGCAATCCCGGTGCCGGCAAGTCGACGCTGCTGTTGCAGGCCAGTTGCCAGCTCGCCGAGCGGATGAGCGTGCTGTATGTCACCGGCGAGGAATCGCTGCAACAGGTGGCGATGCGCGCCAGCCGGCTGCAGTTGCCGGTAAAGCAGCTGGGCGTGCTGGCGGAAACCAACGTCGAGACGATCTGCGGCGAAGCGGCGAAGCTGAAGCCGGCGATCCTCGTCGTCGATTCCATCCAGACGGTGTACCTGCCGGGCCTGGAGAGTGCGCCCGGCAGCGTGTCGCAGGTGCGCGAGGCCGCGGCCTACCTCACGCGCTTCGCCAAGCAGACCGGCACCGTGCTGATCCTGGTCGGCCACGTCACCAAGGACGGCACGCTGGCCGGCCCGAAGGTGCTCGAGCACATGATCGATTGCTCGATCATGATCGAGGGCGAATCCGATTCGCGCTTCCGCACGCTGCGCGGCCAGAAGAACCGCTTCGGCGCGGTCAATGAACTGGGCGTGTTCGCGATGACCGGCGAAGGCCTCAAGGAAGTGAAGAACCCGTCGGCGATATTCCTGTCGCGCGGCGAGCCGGCGCCGGGCTCGGTGGTGATGGTGTTGTGGGAAGGCACGCGGCCGCTGCTGGTGGAAATCCAGGCGCTGGTCGATGCGTCGCCGCTGGGCAACCCGCGCCGCCTCGCCGTTGGCCTCGAGCAGAACCGGCTCGCCATGTTGCTCGCCGTGCTGCATCGCCACGGCGGCATCGTGGTCGGTGACCAGGACGTGTTCGCCAACGTGGTCGGTGGCGTGCGCGTCAGCGAGACCGGCGCTGATCTCGCGCTGCTGGCGGCGGTCGTCTCCTCGCTGCGCGACCGCGTATTGCCGCAGGACCTCGTGGTGTTCGGCGAGGTCGGCCTGTCCGGCGAGATCCGCCCGGTGCCGTCCGGGCAGGAACGGCTGCGCGAGGCGGCCAAGCACGGTTTCAGGCGCGCGATCGTGCCGCACGCCAACGTCCCGCGCGGCGGCGTCGAGGGCATGGAAGTGATCGGCGTGCAGAAACTCGGCGAGGCGCTGGACGCGCTCTGAGCCCGCAGCTGGTCGGCTCGGGCCTGATCAGCATTCATCGACGATTGCCGGTACGCGTGGCCGGAAACCCCGCCTAGACTCGCTCCGCGGTCGCCGCCGGTTCGTGCGGCGACTGGCACCCGTCAGGATCAGTACGTACAGGAGTAGTTACCGATGAAAGCATTCCCGCAGCGTATCGCCGCGCTGGCGACCGCCGTCGCTGTTGTTGTCGCGGCCCCGATTGTCCATGCCGGCAAGGACCCCGAGGAGACCGTGCCGCCCAACGTGATGATCGAGAAGCCGGAGAAGCAGGTCGAAGGCCAGCGCGTGAAGATCGTCCAGAAGGGCGAGAAGTTCATGGTTCCCACCTGCCGGGTCGCGTTCCGGCTGGAGAACAGCGCCAGCGCCTCGACCAACAGCGCGCTCAGCAACATCGGTTGCAGCAGCGGTTCCTACAGCAACTGCAAATCCGACGCCAGCGTGAGCATGTCGGTGGTGTTGGCCAATTTCTCCAACGCCGACATGCAGGCCGCGACCGACGCGGTGTGCAACGATTTCGTCGACCAGTTGAAGACGGCCGGCAAGCCGGTGGTCACCTGGAAGGAGCTGCCGGGAAACAAGGCGTACGACGAGATCGACTTCGCCGAGCCGAAGAAAGATGGCGTTTACCACGAGGGTTTCAACGGTTCCGACTACATCGTGATGGCTCCGTCCGACGGCAAGTTGTTCTTCACCCACGAGAACCTCGGCCTCGGCGACCAGGGGCCGGCTTCGCTGGGCAACTGGCGGGCGATGAACGAGCTGTCGGCGAAAAACAAGGCAGTCGTTCTGGTGCCGCACTTCATGGTGAACTTCGCCGAGATGTCTTCCAGCGGCAGGAACAAGATGCTCAAGAGCACCGCCGAGGTCGGCGCCAAGCCGGCGCTCGGCCTCGAGTCGGGCGCCACCCGGCTGCACATCTACCAGGCGAAGATGCGTCTTGCCGGAGACATGGGTGGCCTGACCGTGCGTGACCTCAAGCCGGTCAGCAGCGATATCGGTGAAATCAGGGAGCAGAAGGAGTTCGACAACAGCGGCATCGTGATCCCGCTGGCGAACCTGTTCGGTGCCACCAGCGCGATGACCAGCAAGAAGTCCTACAACGTGCTGGTCGCCGATCCGGAGAAGTTCAAGGCCGGCGTGGTCACCGCCGGCCAGTTGATGAACGGCGTCTACGCGCACGTCATCAAGGGCTACGTCGCCGACTGACGGCAGGCGTCCGGGCAGGAAAAAGGCGCCTCGCGGCGCCTTTTTCTTTTGCACGTCCCGGCGATCAGTTGCCGAGCCCGCTCAGCTCGCGATCCAGCAGCGCCGGGTCCCCGAGGTTGAGCTCCAGCAGGCGACGCAGGTGCGACAGCGAGTCCATGTCGAGGCGGTCGATGCGCAGGCCCGCGCGATCGCCGGTCACGTGCATCACCACGCAGTCCATGACGATGTCCAGGTCCTCGCCGAGTTGCAGGGTGACGATGCAGGCGTCCCCCGCATGCAGGCCCTGCGGGGCAATCACCAGCAGGCCCTTGAGCGACACGTCCAGCAGCTCCGTCGGGTAGTGCGTTCCGCCGGCGACGATATCGACCTCGGAGTCGAACGGCACACGGGTAAAGCGGCGCTTGTCGGTCATCGGGACCTCCCTGCTTTGCGTGCCGTCCGGGCACGCGCAAACAACGACTCAGGCCAGTTTCTTGTACTTCATCCGCTTCGGTTGCAGGGCGGCGTCGCCCAGCTTCTTGCGGCGGTATTCCTCGAACTCGTGGTAGTTGCCCTCGAACCACTCGACCGAGCCATCGTCCTCGAAGGCGAGTATATGGGTGGCAATGCGGTCGAGGAACCAGCGGTCGTGGGAGATGACCATCGCCACGCCCGGGAAGGTCAGCAGGGCGTCTTCCAGCGCGCGCAGGGTCTCGACGTCGAGGTCGTTTGAGGGTTCGTCGAGCAGGATGACGTTGGCGCCGGCCTGCAGTGTCTTGGCCAGTTGCAGGCGGTTGCGCTCGCCGCCGGACAGGTCGCCGACGCGCTTCTGCTGGTCCGAGCCCTTGAAGTTGAAGCGGCCGCACCAGGCGCGCGACGGCATCTCGTAATCGCCGATCTTCAGGATGTCGCGGCCGCCGGAGACTTCCTCCCACACCGACTTCTTGTCGTCGAGGTTGTCGCGGATCTGGCCGACATAGGCGATCTGCACGGTATCGCCGAGCACGACTTCGCCCTTGGTGGGCTTGTCCTGGCCGGTGATCATCTTGAACAGCGTGGTCTTGCCGGCGCCGTTCGGGCCGATGATGCCGACGATTGCACCCGGCGGCACGTTGAACGACAGGTTCTCGTACAGCACGCGGTCGCCGAAGGTCTTGGTGAGGCCCTTGACCTCGATGACCTTGTCGCCGAGGCGCGGGCCGGGCGGGATGTAGATTTCCTGCGTCTCGTTGCGCTTCTGGAATTCCTTGCTCGACAGCTCGTCGTACTGCTTGAGGCGCGCCTTCGATTTCGCCTGGCGGGCCTTCGGGTTCTGCCGCACCCACTCGAGCTCGCGCGCCATCGCCTTGCTGTGCGCTTCTTCCTGTTTCTGCTCGGTCTTGAGGCGCTCTTCCTTCTGCTCCAGCCAGCTCGTGTAGTTGCCCTTCCACGGGATGCCGTGGCCGCGGTCGAGCTCGAGGATCCACTCGCAGGAGTTGTCGAGGAAGTAGCGGTCGTGCGTCACGGCGACGACGGTACCCGGGAACTCGTGCAGGAAGCGCTCCAGCCACGCCACCGACTCGGCGTCGAGGTGGTTGGTCGGTTCGTCGAGCAACAGCATGTCCGGGTTGGACAGCAGCAGGCGGCACAGCGCGACGCGGCGCTTCTCGCCACCGGACAGCGGGCCGATCTTCGCGTCCCACGGCGGCAGGCGCAGCGCGTCGGCGGCGATTTCCAGCTTGTTCTCCAGCGCGTGCGCGTCGCTGGTGGCGAGGATCGCTTCCAGTTTCTGCTGCTCGGCGGAGAGCTTGTCGAAGTCGGCGTCCGGCTCGGCGTAGGCGGCGTAGACCTCGTCGAGGCGGGCCTGCACGTTCTTGATGTCGGCAACGGCTTCTTCCACGCACTCGCGCACGGTTTTTTCCGGGTCGAGTTGCGGTTCCTGCGGCAGGTAACCGATGTTGATGCCCGGTTGCGGCCGCGCCTCGCCGGTAAATTCCTTGTCGACCCCGGCCATGATGCGCAGCAGCGTCGACTTGCCGGCGCCGTTCAGGCCCAGCACGCCGATCTTGGCGCCCGGGAAGAACGACAGCGAGATGTCCTTGAGGATTTCACGCTTCGGCGGCACGACCTTGCCGAGCTTGTGCATGGTGAAGATGTACTGGGCCACGAAGAATCTCCGAGCGGGTGGAAGCGGGTCGCGGTGCCGCCGCGCCGATGGTGCAAAACCGGCGGACAGGGCGGCGCGAAAGGGCCGGGAGTATAGCGGATGCACCCTTCGCACAGGTGTGCGCCGGGTCGGGTTCTGGCATCCTCCGCCGGGTAGCAGCCGCACTGCTCGCACAAGAAAAACGACAAGGAGATGCGCATGCATCCGCTGTACCGGGATCGCCAATGGAGGGCGGCGGTATTGGCCCTGCCGCTGGCCGCGCTGGCCGCGGCGCCCGCCGGGGCCACCACCTTCCAGGTCTTCAGCGAAGTCGACCTGCAGGCGGCAGTCGCCGCCGCCAACAGCACCCCGGGCCCGCATTTCATCGAGTTGCGCGCGGACATCACGCTGAGCGCGTCGCAGCCGCCGCTGCTGACGACGATGACCATCAAGGGCCTCGATCCTTCCACCGGGCTGCCCTACACGCTGGACGCCGCGGGCCACCAGCTGCTGACGATCGGCAGCAACACCTCCGGCCCGCGCATCCTGGTGATGGTGAACGACCTGGTGCTGAAAGGCGGGCTGGCTGCCGGTGGCGGCGGTACCGGTGGCGGTGGCGGGGCCATGGGGGCCGGTGGCGCGGTGTACGTCAGTTCGCGGGCCGACGTCGTGCTCAACAACGTCGCGATCATCGACAGCAGCGCGGTCGGCGGCAATGGCGCAACCGGCGCGGGCGGCGCTGGCGGTGGTGCGACCGGCGGTGCCGGCTCGATGGTCGGCGATGCGGTTGATGGTGGATTCGGCGGCGGCGGCGGTGGTTCCGGCGCCGGTGCCGGCGGCGATGGCGGCTTTGGTGCCGGTGGCGGTGCCGGCACCACGGCCGGCGGCGCCGGCGGGGTGGGTGGTGGCGATGGCGGCCTGCTGGGCGGCGGTGGCGGCGGCGGTCTTGGCGGCGCGATCTTCGTCAGCGAGGGCGGTGGCCTGACGCTGAGCGGGCTCACGGTGGTGACCGCCAACTCGGTGCAGGCCGGCCAGGGCGCGCTCGACGGTGGCGACGGCACCGCGGCCGGGGGCGGCCTGTTCCTGCAGGGGTCGGGCAACCTGATGGTGCGCGGCCCGACGGCCGGCAACACGTTGCTGCTGGGCGACGACATCACCGACGCGGTCGGCGCCGGGCTCGCCGGCGCGCAGCCCTGGGACCGCTGGAACCTGATCATCAGCGGCGGCAGTCGTGCCGGCGAAGTGCAGCTGCTCGGCAACAACAACTACAGCGGCGATACCTACATCCTCGGCTCGACGCTGGTCGTGCAGCAGGACCAGAACCTCGGCGGCACCAACGGCATCGTCGTGTTCGATGACGGCGGGCTGGGCATGCCCAGCGGATTCACCCTCACGCGCGACCTCGTGGTGAACTCCGGCGGCGCGCAATTCGCGGTCGACGGCACCGGCGTGGCGACGCTCGCCGGCGATCTGCGCGGTGCCGGCGAAATCGTGAAGGTGGGCACCGGTGATCTCGAGTTGCTGGCGAACACCGATTTCCAGGGTTCGTGGAGAATCCTCGGCGGCAGCCTGGTGCTGGATGCCGACAGCCGGCTCGGCGATTCGACGTTGTTCATCAGCGAAGGCGGCCTGCGTTTCACCGATGACATCGCCGCGTCCGCGGCATGGAAATCGGCGACAAGGGCGCCACGCTGGACAACGGCGGCCACAGCGTTACCGTCGTCGGCGATATCGACGGCTGGACCAGCGGCACCACGGTGCACTTCCAGGGCGGTGGCGAATTCCTGCTGCAGGGCGCGGTGATCGGCAGCGGCGACAGCGCGATCCTCGCCGGCCGTGTCACCGGCGACATCGCGTCGGGCCAGGTCGAGATCGACGCCGGCGCCACCTGGAATCTCGGCGGCATCGACCAGCAGGTCGCGCTGCTCGGGGGCGAGGGCAGCCTCGAGCTCGGTGCCAACCGGCTCACCGTGCAGATGATCAACAGCGACGATGCGCCGAACTCCTCGCAGTTCAGCGGCGTGATCAGCGGCGCCGGCGGGCTGACGGTTTCCCGCACCGGCGCATCGTTGCCGTTCCCGCTCGAGGCGGCGCTGGATGGCGAGCAGCGCACGCTGGTGCTGAACGGAATCAATACCTATGCCGGCGGCACCCGCGTCGAAAGCGGCGCCATCGTGCGGGTGAGCACGGATGCCAATCTCGGGAGCGGCGCCGTGACGCTGGCGCGCGGCGCGCTGCTGCACAGCGGAACCAGCAGCAATGTCGAGCTCGTGCTGTCGAACGGTGGCCGCATCGCCACCGATGGCAACGACCTGGAGTTTTCCGGCGACATCAGCGGCACCGGCTCGCTGGTGAAGAGCGGCCCCGGCGTGCTCACGCTCAGCGGCAACAATTCCTGGATCGGGGATACCTGGATCATCGAGGACGGCAGTTACATCGCGTTGGCCGATCTTTCCCGCCTCGGCAGCGGCGACGTCGTGCTCGCCGGCAGCGGCGGCCTGCGCCTGCTCGATGACATCGCGCTGACGAAAGACCTGCGGGTGATCGACAACGGGATCCTCGATACCGGCGTGTTCACCGCGACCTCGAGCGGCAACATCTTCGGCGTTGATCCTGCAGCGCAGCTGTCGAAGCGGGGCACCGGTACGCTGGTGATCGACGGCAATTCGCTGTTCGCCGGCACCATCGCCGCCAGCGCCGGCACCATCCAGGTCGGGACCGGCGGCACCAGCGGTTCGCTGGGCGGCAACGTGATCGTCTACGCCGGCAGCCGGTTGCTGTTCGATCGTGCCGGCACGCTGAACGTCGGCGGCGACATCACCGGCGACGGCACGGTGGAGAAAACCGGTTCCGGCACGGTGTACCTGCAATCGGTGAACAACAGTTTCAGCGGCGGCCTGCGCGTTTCCGGCGGCCATGTCGCCGCCGCTTCCGACAGTGCGCTGGGCACCGGCGGCATCGTGCTCGACAACGGCGGCCTCGACCTGCGCGGCACGCTGTATGCGTCGGTCGACATCGGCCCGGGCAGCGGCGACCTGTACGTCGACTCCGGCACCGAGTACTACGGCGGCTCGCTGTCCGGCAGCGGACTGTTCCGCAAGACCGGCGCCGGCACGCTGGTGATTTCCAGTGAATCGCAGCTGGCTGGTGGCACGCGGGTGGAAGCCGGCACCCTGCAGCTCGGCAATGGCAGCAGCGGCATGCTCGACAGCGACATCGAGATTGCCGCCGGCGCCGTGCTGGCGTTCAGCCGCGATGATGCGGCCACCTATTCCGGCGATGTCGTCGGCGCCGGCCTGCTGCAGAAAACGGGGTTCGGCGAGTTGACGGTAACCGGCGATATCGCGCATGCCGGTGGCACCGGGGTGCTTGCCGGCGTGTTGCGCGTCGGCGATGGCGGCACCGGTGGCAGCATTGCCGGTGACGTCGACCTGCAATCGGCCGGCACGCTGGTTTTTGCGCGCAGCGATGCCGTTACCTACGGCGGCGCCCTGTCCGGCACCGGCACCGTCCGCCAGGACGGCCTTGGCACGCTGACGGTGTCCGGCGACAACAGCGCCTTCACCGGCTTGCTCGACGTCACCCGCGGCACACTCGCGCTCGACGGCACTACCGGCGGCAACGTGCAGGTGCAGTTCGGATACCTGGCGGGCAGCGGCCACGTCGCCGGCAATGTCGATGTCGGTGCCGGCGGTGGCCTGCGTCCGGGCAGTTTCAGCGCGCCGCTGCAGGTCGGCGGCAA
>JBKHWA010000025.1:0-6088 GCA_046566765.1 Gammaproteobacteria bacterium | reverse complement strand
ACCGCGCCGCGGGCGGCTGGCCCGGGCGCGCGACCGCTATAATCCGGCGTCCCCCGACTCCCCGACAGGAGCGTCACGCCATGCAGGACACCGCCGCCTGGGTGCAGTGGTTCCGCAATTCCTCGCCTTACATCAACGCCCATCGCGGCCGCACCTTCGTGCTGTTCGTGCCCGGCGAGGCGGTGGCGAGTGCGCGTTTCGCCACGCTGATCCACGACATCGCCCTGCTCGACAGCCTCGGCATCCGGCTGGTGCTGGTACACGGCGCGCGGCCGCAGATCGGCGCCGCGCTGGGCGAGCACGGCATCGAGTCGAAGTTCGACCGCCACACCCGCATCACCACCGCCGAGGCGCTGCCGTACATCGAGGATGCCGTCGGCCGCGTGCGCATCCGCATCGAGGCACAACTGTCGATGGGGCTGGCCAACTCGCCGATGCACAACGCGCGACTGCGGGTGATGTCCGGCAATTTCGTCACCGCGCGCCCCGTGGGTGTGCGCGATGGCTTCGACTACCAGCACACCGGCGAGATCCGCCGGGTCGATGTGCAGGCCATCGGCCACGCGCTGGACGCCGGCGCCATCGTGCTGTTGTCGCCACTGGGTTATTCGCCGACCGGCGAGGTGTTCAACCTCAACTCCGAGGAGGTGGCCACCACCGCCGCGATCGCGCTGAAGGCCGACAAGCTGATCTTCCTCGGCGACGACGACGGCGTGCGCAGCGGCACCGGCAGCGACTCGCTGCTGCGCGACCTGACGCCGCAGCAGGCACTCGACGCGCTGAAGGACGGCAGCGTGCCCGCCGGCACCGCGGCGCGCCATCTCGCCGCGGCGGCGCATGCCACCGCGCATGGCGTGGCGCGCGCCCACCTGATCGCGCACGGCCGCGACGGCGCGCTGCTGCAGGAACTGTTCACCCGCGACGGCTGCGGCACGCTGGTATCGCGCGAATCGTTCGAGACCTTCCGCGCCGCCAGGGTGGAAGACGTCGGTGGCATCCTCGAGCTGATCCGCCCGCTGGAAGAAGCCGGCGTGCTGGTCAAGCGCTCGCGCGAGCTGCTGGAGACCGAGATCCGTTTCTTCCAGGTGATCGAGCGCGACGGCTCGATCATCGGCTGCGCCGCACTGTACCCGCTGGCCGACAAGGCGGGCGAACTCGCGTGCGTCGCCGTGCACGAGGATTACCGCAAGGCCGGCCGCGCCGCGCGGCTGGTCGAGGAAATCGCCCGGCGCGCGCGTGCGCAGGGCATGACCCGGCTGTACACGCTGACCACGCAGACCGCGCACTTCTTCCAGGAGCAGGGCTTCGTCGCCACCACGCCGGAAGCGCTGCCGGAGCCGAAGAAGTCGCTGTACAACTGGCAGCGCAACTCGAAAGTTTTCGTCAAGACTCTCTGACAGGTAAACACGCCATGCCGCAATACCGTTCGAAGACCTCCACCGGCGGCCGCAACATGGCCGGCGCCCGCGCCCTGTGGCGCGCCACCGGCATGAAGGACGGCGACTTCGGCAAGCCGATCATCGCCGTGTGCAACTCGTTCACCCAGTTCGTGCCGGGCCACGTGCACCTGAAGGATCTCGGTCAACTCGTCGCACGCGAGATCGAGAAGGCCGGCGGCGTCGCCAAGGAATTCAACACCATCGCCGTCGACGACGGCATCGCCATGGGCCACGACGGCATGCTCTATTCGCTGCCGTCGCGCGAGCTGATCGCCGATTCGGTCGAGTACATGGCCAACGCCCACTGCGCCGACGCGCTGGTGTGCATTTCCAACTGCGACAAGATCACCCCGGGCATGCTGCTGGCGGCGATGCGGCTGAACATCCCGGCGGTGTTCGTTTCCGGCGGCCCGATGGAAGCCGGCAAGACGAAACTCGCCGACCACAAGCTCGACCTGGTCGACGCCATGGTCGCCGCCGTCGACCCGAAAGTGAGCGACGCCGAGATCAACGAGATCGAGCGCTCGGCGTGCCCGACCTGCGGCTCCTGCTCGGGCATGTTCACTGCCAACTCGATGAACTGCCTCACCGAAGCGCTCGGGCTGTCGCTGCCGGGCAACGGCACCGTGGTGGCCACCCACAGCGATCGCGAGCGGCTGTTCCTCGAGGCCGGCCGGCTGGTCGTCGATATCACGAAGCGCTACTACGAGCAGGACGACGAGAGCGTGCTGCCGCGCTCGATCGCCTCGTTCAAGGCGTTCGAGAACGCGATGACGCTCGACATTGCCATGGGTGGCTCCACCAACACCGTGCTGCACATTCTTGCCGCAGCGCAGGAAGCCGGCGTCGACTTCACCATGAAGGACATCGACCGGCTGTCGCGCCACGTGCCACAACTGTGCAAGGTCGCGCCGTCGACGCCGAAGGTCCACATCGAGGACGTGCACCGCGCCGGCGGCATCCCGGGCATCCTCGGCGAACTGGCGCGCGCCGGCCTGCTGCACACCGATGTGCCGACCGTGCACGCGAAGACCATGGCCGACGCGCTCGCGAAGTGGGACATCGCCGGCAAGGTCAGCGAGGAGGTGCAGACCTTCTTCCGCGCCGGCCCGGCGGGCATCCCGACCCAGGTCGCGTTCTCGCAATCCACCCGCTGGCCGTCGCTGGACACCGACCGCACCGGCGGCGTGATCCGCAGCAAGCAAAACGCCTTCAGCCAGGACGGCGGCCTCGCCGTGCTGTACGGCAACATCGCGCCCAACGGTTGCATCGTGAAAACCGCCGGCGTAGACGACAGCATCCTGGTGTTCACCGGTCGCGCCCGCGTATTCGAAAGCCAGGATTCCGCGGTAGAAGCCATCCTCGCCGACAGCATCGTCGCCGGCGACGTGGTGGTGATCCGCTATGAAGGCCCGCGCGGCGGGCCGGGCATGCAGGAAATGCTGTACCCGACCTCCTACCTGAAGTCGAAGGGGCTCGGAAAAGTGTGCGCGCTGCTCACCGACGGCCGCTTCTCCGGCGGCACCTCGGGACTGTCGATCGGCCACGTCTCGCCGGAAGCGGCCGAGCACGGCCCGATCGCGCTGGTGAAGGAAGGCGACACCATCCACATCGACATTCCGC
The DNA here is from genome assembly GCA_046566765.1 of Gammaproteobacteria bacterium. Classification (GTDB taxonomy): domain Bacteria; phylum Pseudomonadota; class Gammaproteobacteria; order Pseudomonadales; family JADFDG01; genus JADFDG01. Next base: position 3,026 of record JBKHWA010000025.1, on the reverse strand, counting down.
AACGCGAAATCACGCTGCGGGTGAGCGACGAGGAACTGGCGCACCGCCGCGCCGCGCAGGACGCGCGCGGCAAGCTCGGCTGGAAGCCGGCGAAGATCCGCAACCGGCGCGTCACCGCCGCATTGCAGGCCTACGCCGCGATGACCACCAGCGCCGACCGCGGCGCGGTACGCGATGTGTCGCAGCTGAAGCACTGAGCAGCGCTGCAACGCCGGACATGGCACCGGCGACGGCAGCGAAGACAAGAAAGGCGGGCCCCTGGCCCGCCTTTTTCATTGCTGCGCGACATGAAAACAACAACGCGAGACACGCAACGCGAGATTACTGGCAACGCGCCGGGAGTTCGTCGATCGCGAGGCCGTCGCCGGCGCAGGTCCAGCTGAGGCTGCCATCGTCCTCCGGGTGCGGCGTCATCGCCAGTTGCAGCGAGGCGTCGACCGAGAACTGGGTGATGACGCCGCCGGGACCGATGGTGGCGCGCGGGGTGTCCTCGGTGTACTCGATCGACACCTGTGCCGCTTCCAGCGATTCAGGCAGCACGCCGTCGACGGCGTAACGCTCTTCCACCGCCGACGCCAGCAGGTCGGCATGCTCGATGAACTTCGCCAGCTGGCCGGACGGCACTGCCACCTCTTCCTCTGCCTGCGCACCCGCCTCCATTTGCGCGCGCATTTCCTCCGCCTTCTTCATGTAGTCGTGGTACGCAGGAACGGCCACGGCAGCAAGGATGCCGACGATCATCAACATGAACAGCCCGACCACCGCCATCACCAGGCAGCCACTCTTGCGCGGGGCACCGTCGGCGTAGGTGACGACGGTGTTGGTCGCCATGTCGTGCAGCGCCTGCTTGCGGGCGGTGAACGCTGCCATCAGGAAGCCGATGTACAGCGTGATGTAGCACAGTGCAGTGGCGAAGTAGCGGCCGGTGGCGTGCGCGAAACTGATGCGCTGGCCGTTGAGATCCGTGACCCGCGCGCCGATTGCACGCTTGCCGAGCGTGGCCTGCCAGGACGAGCTTTCCATCAGCGCGTAATACAGCCAGGGACCGACCAGGTAGACCAGCACGGACAGCAGCGCGCCGCTGCCGGTCGGCTGCTCGTCCACTTTCACCAGCTGCTCGAGCCCGCCGCCGGACAGTGCCGCGCCCACCATCACCGCCAGCATGGCGCCGCCAACCACGACGGAATCGATCAGGCGCGCGCCGACCCGCGCCCAGAACCCTGCATAAGCCGCGTCGACGCCGGCGCCGGCGGCCGCCGGGTTCGCCGACGGCGGCTTCCACATCGAGAGCGACGTGCCGCAATGCGGACAGTTGTCATCGTCGTCACCGACAGGTTCGTAACAGGACGGGCAGCGCATGGTGATCCCTCAGCATGTATCGATCCGGAATACGGAAGAATGCCTGCCGGGAAGTGGCAGGTCTACAATCCCGGCACCGGACGGGGGCCCTGATATGCCAGTCATCCTGCAGACCACGTTGTTGCTGATCGCGTCCAACGTCTTCATGACGTTCGCCTGGTACGCGCACCTGAAGAACCTGAACGACAAGCCGTGGTTCATCGCGGCGATCGTGAGCTGGGGCATCGCCCTGTTCGAGTACCTGCTGCAGGTGCCGGCCAACCGCATCGGCTACACGGCGATGGATCTCGGGCAACTGAAGATCCTGCAGGAAGTGATCACGCTCGGCGTGTTCGTGCCGTTCGCGGTGCTGTACATGAAGACGCCGCTGAAACTGGATTTCCTCTGGGCCGGGCTGTGCCTGGTGGGTGCGGTCTACTTCATGTTCCGCAGCAGTGCCGCCTGACGCTCAGTCCTTCCGCAAACGCTTGAGCACGCCGCTGGCGGTCATCAGCACGACTTTCCTGCCATCGCGCTCTACCGACAGCACGGCGCGGGTGAACGCCAGCGAACCGGCGACCCGCGTCGCCTCGCCCTCACCCCGCAGCAACTCGCCGTCGCGCGCACCGGCGACGAAATCGCAGGTGGCGCTCACCGTCACCACGTGGTCGGCCTCGCTCCCGATGCCGGCCAGGCACAGGGTGTAATCGGCAAACGCCATCAGCACGCCGCCGTGCACGCTGCCGTAGGTGTTGACGTGGTGCGGCTGCACGCGGCAGCGCGTCTCGACGCGGCCCGGCGCCACCGGAAGGTAGAAAAACGGTCCGATATGGTCCTCGGCGCGGTCGCCGGACCAGTGGCGGAATTCCTCGCCGATGCCGAGCGCCGCGCGGTCGACGATCACGGCGCGACACCGACCGGCGCTTCGCCCGGCATGCGGATGCGCGCACGCAGTTCGCGCAGCAATGGATCGGCGGCGAAGATCGCGGCGGTGTCACGGTACTTCGGCTGCTCCAACTGCCGGCGCAGCCGCTTCAGCGTTTCCTTCGGCATCAACTGCACCACCGAGTTCGACATCCACAGCGGGATCCAGCCCCCGGGATCGGCGTTGCCGATCAGCTCGATCTGCGTGCGCGTCGGCGACAGCGGCGTCAGCGTCCAGCCGGAATGCATCGACGGCATCCGCACCCGGCCCTTCACTGCCGGGATTTTCTGCGGCGCACCGTCGGCGCGCATGCTTACCGCCAGCGTCTGCGGATCCTGCGCCACGCTCGCCTTCACCACCGCGTCGCGATCGCTCACCGGCCACAGGCCGGCGATCATGAAGTAGACGTAGGCGTCGTCCAGCGACTTGCCCTCCACCAGCCGCGCCTCGCGCATCTGGAAGAACCATTCCGGGTAGGAGGCCACATCGGTCACCGCCGCCACCACCACGTCCAGCGGGTAGGACACTTCCATCACGCCGCGGAAATCCTTCAGCGGCGCGCCGGGAATCATGCGGGTCCAGATGCGGATGCCGTGGCTGTTGCCGACCAGCTCCCAGGCCGGGACCGCCGCGGTTTTTTCCGCGGCAACGGCCGGCGACGGCGACAGGCTGAAAAGCAGCAGCGCCGCCAGCAGGCCACGCAGGACTTTCGATTTCAGCATCATCATTTCAGCTCCGGCTCCTGCCACCACGGATAGGACGA
>JBKHWA010000024.1:0-21016 GCA_046566765.1 Gammaproteobacteria bacterium | reverse complement strand
GATGAAGCTGATCGTGGCGTCGGCGCGCACCGCCGGCCCGAGCTGGGTGCCGGTGTCGGCACACAGCCCGGACGGGATGTCGATCGCCAGTACCGGCGCGCCGATCGCGTTCACCGCCTCGATGGCGCCGAGGTAATCGGCACGCACCGGGCCGCTGAGGCCGGTGCCGAGCAGCGCATCGACCACGAGGTCGGCCGCCAGCCCGCCGGCGTGGTCGATGGTCACTGCCGGGTCGAGCGCGTCGATCATGGCCACCCGCGCGGCGGCGGCCTGCTCCATCGCCGTGCGCGCATCGCCGCGCAACCGGTCGCGCGTGCCGACGTGCACCACCGTCACATCCTTGCCGGCACGGCGTGCCAGCGACGCGATCACGTAGCCGTCGCCGCCGTTGTTGCCGCTGCCGCAGAACACGACGATGCGCTGGGCGCGCGGCCAGCGCCTTTGTATGATCCCGAACGCCGCCTGCCCCGCCCGCTCCATGAGCGTCATGCCCGGAATGCCGAACTCACTGATCGCGCACGCATCCAGCGCCCGCACTTCTTCGGCGCGGTACAGGGCGCGTGGCAATGACGGTCTCGGGTTCATGGCGGGCCTCGGACAAAAACTCGCCGCATTATACGGGGGTCGGCCACGATGACGGCGCGCAACGACCTCGACCTGCCGTCGATTGCCGCCAGGCTGAAGACCTGGGCCCGCGAACTGGGCTTCCAGCAGGCCGGCATCGCCGACCTCCGGCTGGACCAGGACATCGCCCACCTCGAACGCTGGCTGGCCGAGGGCATGCACGGCGACATGGCGTGGTTCGCCGAGCAGTTGCCGCTGCGCCGCGACCCGCAGCTGCTCTCGCCCGGCGCCTTGCGCGCGGTGCTGGTACGCATGGATTACCTGCCGCCGGAGGCGCGCATCGCCGAAACGCTGGCCGACCGCTCGCGCGCCTATGTCTCGCGCTATGCGCTCGGCCGCGACTACCACCGCACGGTGCGCAACCGGGTGGCGAAGCTCGCCGTGCGGCTGAAGGAAGAGGCCACGCCGCACGGCTACCGCGTGTTCACCGACAGCGCGCCGGTGCTGGAAAAGGCGCTGGCGGAAAAAAGCGGCCTCGGCTGGATCGGCAAGCACTCGCTGCTGATCAACCGCGAGGCAGGCAGCTGGTTTTTTCTCGGCGGCTTCCTCACCGACCTGCCGCTGCCGGTCGACGAGCCGCCCGCCTCGCACTGCGGCAGTTGCAGCGCCTGCATCGACATCTGCCCGACGCAGGCGATCGTCGCTCCCTACCGGGTCGACGCGCGCCGCTGCATCTCCTACCTCACCATCGAGTGGACCGGCAGCATCCCGGAAGAACTGCGGGCGCCGATCGGCAACCGCGTGTTCGGCTGCGACGACTGCCAGCTGGTGTGCCCGTGGAACCGCTACGCCAAGGTCACGCAGGAGGGCGACTTCCATGCGCGGCATGGCCTCGACCGGGTGTCGCTGGCCGAGTGCCTTGGCTGGGACGAGCCGACGTTCCTGCTGAAGACGGAAGGCTCGGCGCTGCGCCGCGCCGGCTACGAACTGTTCCTGCGCAACGTGGCAGTCGGTCTCGGCAATGCGCCCCGCTCGCCGGAAGTGCTGGCGGCTCTGCGCGCGCGGGAAAACGATCCGTCGCCGCTGGTGCGCGAGCACGTGGCCTGGGCCCTGCGGCGCCAGGCCGGAAACGACTAGGTCAGCAGGCCCAGCAGGCGCGACAACGGCGTCTTCGTCACCACGCCGTCGCGGATCCAGCAACTGATGTCGAACCAGTGGTTGCGCTTGTCGTAAAGCCAGGTGCCGCTGCCCACGCGGCCGGTTTTCCGGTAGTCGAGCGATGACGCGCCGACATGCCCGGGCAACGCCAGCACCTGTGGGCTGAACGAGATCTTCGTGCCGAACGGCACCGCGTGGAAACGCGCGAACTGCTCCCCGGTTGCGCCTTCGTTGTCGCAGAACTTGAGGAACAGCGGCGTGTCCGCCGCGATCGCCTCGCGCAGCCGGGCGCAGCGCCGCTGCCACTTGTCCAGCGCCTCGGCATCTTTCCCGTAATGCAGGAAATGCACCTCGGCACCGCAGGGGAGCACGCCGACCGGATAGCGCGTCGGTTCGGGCCGATATTTCGATTGGCGACCGATGAGGATCTCGCCGCTGATGCTGCGTTCGAAATCAGCGAGCAACGCGAGGTAGCACTCCGGCATCACGAACAGGCCGACGAAGGGCGTGTTGTAGTTGCGGCCGAGGTCGTTGTAGAGCTGGTAGCCCCAGCAATTGTTGGAAATGATGGCAAACGGCGCATCGCCGATCCGCCGTCGCTCCAGCACGCCGGCGAACCGGCACATCAGGCCAACCTTGCGCATCGATGCCGCCGCTCACTCGTCCTCGTCCGCTTCTTCCGGCTCGGGTATGTGGAAGAAGTGGTCGCGGTAATAGCGCAACTCGTTGATCGAGTCGCGAATATCGTCGAGCGCCAGGTGGGTGCTGTTCTTGCGGATGCCTTTCACCAGCTCCGGGTACCAGCGCACCGCCAGCTCCTTCACCGAGCTGACATCGAGGTTGCGGTAATGGAAGAAGGCCTCCAGCTTCGGCATGTGTCGCCACAGGAAGCGACGGTCCTGGCAGATGCTGTTGCCGCACATCGGGCTGCTGCCCGGCTCGACGAACTGGCGCAGGAAGGCGATGGTGGTTTCCTCGGCCTTCGCCTCGTCGATGGTGGATCGCTTCACCCGGTCGACCAGGCCGCTGCCACCGTGCTGCCGGGTGTTCCACTCGTCCATCGCGTTGAGCACGATGTCCTTCTGGTGGACGGCCAGGGCCGGGCCCTCGGCGATGATGTTGAGGAAGGGATCGGTGACGATGGTCGCGATCTCGATGATGCGATCGGTGTCCGGGTTCAGGCCGGTCATCTCGAGATCGATCCAGATCAGGTTGCCGCTGCGCGTAGCCATGCCGTCCACTCCCCTGTCGTGCAGATGTCCCGCATGCTGCGCGCGACGTGAAAAACCCCGGTGATTGCGGCGCATCATAGCAGAGGCTACGCTGCCGCCGACCCGGCCGCCGACACCGCGCGGCAGCCTCTCCCTGCCACCCGTACGCCAGCAGAGCATCGATGTCCGGCCGCAAACTCACCCGCCAGCAGCGCGAACGCGTGCAAGCCATCCAGGCCCGCCGCATCGACCGGGTGACCGTGCGCGACGACGGCGACGATTCCCGGCTGGGGCCGGAGCAGGAAGGCACGGTCATCACCCGCTTCGGCGCCCACATCGATGTCGAGGCCGCCGACCGCTCGGTGATCCTGCGCTGTCGCCTGCGCGCCAACCTCGAGAACCCGGTCACCGGCGATCGCGTCGTCTGGCGGCGCTCGCCGTCGCTGGTCGAGGGCGAGGCGGACGGCGGCGTGGTGGTCGCCGTGCTGCCGCGCCGCAGCGAACTCCGGCGCCCGGACAACTACGGCAAGCTGAAAGCAGTCGCCGCCAACATCGATCACGCGATCATCGTGTTCGCGCCGCTGCCGACGCCCTCCTCGGCCTTGCTCGACCGCTACCTCGCCGCCGCCGAGACCGCCGGCCTGGCGCCGGTACTGCTGATGAACAAGAGCGATCTCGACAGCGTACCGGGCCACGCCGAGGCCGAGCGCCTCGCCAAGCTGTACGCGCGGATCGGCTACCGCGTGCTGCGCTGCTCGTCACGCACCGCGCATGGCCTCGACGAGTTGCGCGGGTTCCTGCGCGGGCGTACCTGCGTGTTCGTCGGCCAGTCGGGCGTCGGCAAGTCGTCGCTGGTCAACACGTTGCTGCCGGAAGCGGCCCTGGCGACGCAGGAGGTCAGCGCGACCTCCGGGCTGGGCCAGCACACCACCACCTCGGCGCGCCTGTTCCACCTGCCGGCCTCCGGCGGCGACCTGATCGACTCGCCCGGGGTAAGGGAATTCCAGTTGTGGCACGTCGGCGAGGACGCGCTGGAAGACGCCTGGATCGACTTCCGTCCGTTCCGCGGCCAGTGCCGCTTCCGCGACTGCCGCCACCTGAAGGAACCCGGCTGCGCGCTGCGCGCCGCGGTCGAGCGTGGCGAGCTCGCCGGCGAGCGGCTGGACAATTTCCTGCGCATCCGCGAGAGCCTCAAGGACGCGCCCGAACTGCGCTAGAATCCGCGCGTTTTCCTCCCCCTGTCATCGCCTGCCATTGCCCGCCATCGCCGCCGGGGCGGGCGCACGGAGATCCGCATGACCGCGCCGTCGCTGCCGAGACTGGTTGCTCCCGAAGACTTCGTCGCCCGCCTGCGTGACGACAACCTGCGCATCGTCGACCTATCGCAGCCGCGCGTGTACATGCAGGCGCACGTGCCCGGCGCGGTGCACGTCGACTTCCGGCTGACGCAGGCCGGCACCCTGCCGGCGCCCGGCGCGCTGCCGTCCGCCGCGGCGATCAGCGAGATGCTGTCGATGATCGGCGTCACCCCGGACATGCACGTCGTCGCCTACGACGACGAGGGTGGCGGCTGGGCCGGCCGCTTTCTCTGGCTGCTGACCATGGTCGGCCACACGAAGTGGTCCTATCTCGACGGCGGCATCCACGCCTGGCTCGCCGCCGGGCTGCCGATCGAACAGGACGTGACCGAGGTCGAGCCGAGTACATACCAGGCGCGCATCAGCGGCGACGCCAGCGTGGACAAGCAATACCTGCGCCTGCATCTCGGCGACCCGGATCTCGTGATCTGGGATGCGCGCTCGCGCGACGAATTCCTCGGCGTGCGCGCACTGGCGGCACGCGGCGGCCACATTCCCGGCGCCGTCAACCTCGACTGGATCGAGTGCATGGACCGCACGCGCTCGCTGCGGCTGAAAGACCTCGGTGAGTTGCGCGCGACGCTCGCCGGCCTCGGCATCACCGCCGACAGGGAAATCGTCACCCACTGCCAGACCAACCACCGCAGCGGCCTGACCTGGCTGGTCGGCACGCTGCTGGGCTTCCCGCGCATGCGCGCCTATCCCGGTTCCTGGAGCGAATGGGGCAACGACCCGTCGCTGCCGGTGGAGAGCCCGCTGCAATGAACGCCGACCGCCTGCTGTCGCTCTGGCAGTACCCGATCCCGCAGCACCTCATCTCGCGGCTGATGGGCCTGGTGGCCAACAGCCAGAACCCGGCAATCCGCGATCCGTTCGTGAAATGGTTTGCGCAGCGCTATGGCGTGAACATGGCGGAAGCGGCCAATCCCGATCTCGCCTCCTACCGCACGTTCAACGAATTCTTCACCCGCCCGCTGAAGGCCGGCGCACGGCCGGTCGATGCCGATGCGAAGAGCATCGTGTCGCCGGCCGACGGCGCCATCAGCGAACTCGGCCCGATCAGCGACGACGCGATCATGCAGGCCAAGGGCTGGTCGTACAGCGCGCGCACGCTGCTCGGCGGCGATGAAAACCTCGCCGCCTCGTTCCGCGACGGCCTGTTCATGACGGTTTACCTGTCGCCGAAGGATTACCACCGCGTGCACCTGCCACTGGCCGGCACGCTGCGCGAAACCATCTACGTTCCCGGCCGGCTGTTCTCGGTCAACACCCGCACCGCCAACGGCGTGCCCGGGCTGTTCGCGCGCAACGAGCGCGTGGTGTGCATCTTCGATACCGTCGCCGGCCCGATGGCGGTGGTGCTGGTCGGCGCCATCATCGTCGCCGGCATCGCCACCGTGTGGCAGGGCACGGTGACGCCGCCGCATCGACGACTGGAAGTCACCTCGTTCGGTTCCGGCCGCGCGCCGGTGTCGATGCAGAAAGGCGACGAGATCGGCCGCTTCCTGGTCGGCTCGACCGCCATCGTGCTGCTGCCGAAGGATGTCGCGCGGTGGCGCGACGATTTGCGTGCCGGCTCGCCGCTGCGGATGGGCGAGCGCATCGGCACGCTGCGCTGACACCGGCCGGACGGAGCAGACGATGCCACTTTCCGTCCTCGGCCTGCTGCTCTGGGCCGGCGCGCTGCTTTTCTTCCACGCCACGTCCGGCTGGGTGCCGCTGCTCGACTCCGCGAACCTCGCGTTCCACGAGGCCGGCCACCCGCTGTTCGGCATGCTGTCTGCCAAGCTGATGGTTTACGGCGGCACACTGATGCAACTGCTGATGCCGGCCGCGTGCTGGTTCGAGATGATGCGCGAGGAGAAATTCACCGGCGCGTATTTCTGCGCGATCTGGTTCGCCGAAAGCCTGCTCAATGTCGCCCGCTACATGGCCGACGCGCGCGCCAAGCAGTTGCCGCTGGTCGGCGGGCTCGACCCCAACGACTCGCACGACTGGAGCTACATCTTCAACAACTGGGGCGTCATCCAGCACGACACCGCGATCGCCGACATCGTCCGGCTGCTGGCCGTGCTGTTGATGGGCTGGACGATTCTTGCCGCCTGGCGGCGGGCGCGGGAAGACGGCTGAGCAGCGCTCAGCACCGATCGGCGGAGAACGCCAGCACGGCATCCAGTGACGGCGCGCCCGTGCGCAGCATCAGCAGGCGGTCGACACCCAGCGCGATGCCGCTGCACGCCGGCAGGCCATGCGCCAGCGCGGCAAGCAAGCGCTCGTCGGCCGGCACTTCCGGCAGTCCGCGCGCGCGCCGCAGCGCGTTGTCGGTGACAAAACGCCGGCGCTGCTCCGCAGCGTCGAGCAACTCGTCGTACCCGTTGGCCAGTTCCATGCCACGCAGGTACACCTCGCAGCGGGCAGCCACGCGATCGCCGTCGGCATTGACTCCAACCTGCGCCAGCGCCGCCTGCGCCGCCGGGAAGTCGAAAACGAACAGCGGTCGCTCCCGGCCCAGGCCCGGCTCGATGCACGACGAGAACAGCAGGTCGAGGCAGGCAACCGCGTCGAGATCGCCGGCGGCACCGTAGGACGTTTCCGCTTCCACCAGCACGCGCAACCCGGCGACATCGGCGGCATGCGGGTTGAGTGCAAAGCGTGATTCGAACAACGCGCGATAGCTGCTGCGATCGACCCGATCGAAAGCCAGCACCGCGCCGAGGGTGGCAACCAGCAACGCCTCGGTCTCGGCCATCAACTGCGCGAGCGTGAACCCGGGGCGATACCACTCCAGCATCGTGAACTCGGGATTGTGGCGGGCGCCGCGGTCGCCGGCGCGGAACGCCTTGCCGAGCTGGTAGATCGGGCCGCTGCCGGCAGCCAGCAGCCGCTTCATGGCGAATTCGGGCGAGGTCTGGAGATACTTTCCGGTGCCGGAATCATTGCCTGCCGCCGGCAGACCACGGTCGCCGACGACGAACGAGGCCAGGTGCAGGTCGGTGGCGGTGGTTGCACACAGCAACGGCGTCTCGACTTCGAGCACGCCGCGCGCGGCAAAAAATGAACGGATGTCGGCATTGAGCCGGGCGCGCTCGCGCAGGATGTCGAGTGTCGCGCCCGGTCGCCAGTCGGTCATGCAGGCATCACCGACCCGGAGGTCTTACTTGCCGACGCGGGAGTGATACTCGCCGGTGCGGGTGTCGACCTTGATCACTTCACCCTGCTGCACGAACAGCGGCACCTTCACCACGGCGCCGGTCGCCAGCTTGGCCGGCTTGCCGCCGGAACCGGCGGTGTCGCCCTTCACGCCCGGGTCGGTCTCGACGATCTCGAGTTCAACGAAGTTCGGCGGCGCCACGGTCAGCGGCACGCCATTCCACAGGGTGACGGTGCAGATGTCTTCTTCCTTCAGCCACTTGGCGGCATCTTCCACCGCCTTCGCGTCAGCCTGCAGCTGCTCGAAACTCTCGGTGTTCATGAAGTGCCAGAACTCGCCGTCGTTGTAGAGGTACTGCATCTCGCGGTCGACGACGTCGGCGCCTTCCAGCGATTCGCCGGACTTGAAGGTCTTTTCCCACTGGCGACCGGTCTTCAGGTTCTTCATCCGCACGCGGTTGAAGGCCTGGCCCTTGCCGGGCTTCACGTATTCGTTCTCGATGATGACGCAGGGATCGCCTTCGTAAATGACCTTCAGGCCGCCCTTCCATTCGTTGGTAGAATACGTCGCCATCGCTTTTTCCTCTTTGTATGCGGCCCGCGCAGCGCGCCGCCTGATCACGAAAGGCGCGCATGATACCGCAGGCCGATTCCCCCGGGCAGACGATCCTCCCGGCCAGCAGCCGCTGGCAGCAGGCGCTGTCGGACTGCATCACCGACCCGCGCGAGCTGCTCACCCTGCTCGGCCTCGACCTCGCCCTGCTGCCGGCGGCGCTGGCGGCCGACCGCAACTTCCGGCTGCGGGTACCCCGCGACTTCGTCCGCCGCATGCGCCATGGAGACCCGGCCGACCCCCTGCTGCGGCAGGTACTGCCGGTGGGCGAGGAACTCGCGGAGGTCTCCGGCTTCAACGGCGACCCGCTGGCCGAGCAGCAACACCGGCGCGGGCCCGGCTTGCTCCAGAAATACCAGGGCCGGGTGCTGGTGATCGCCGCCGGCACCTGCGCGGTCAATTGCCGCTACTGCTTCCGCCGCCACTACCCCTACCAGGACAACACCCCGGATACGGCCCGCTGGGAGGAGCTGTTCGCCGAGCTGGCGGCCGACCCGTCGATCGAGGAGGTCATCCTCAGCGGTGGCGATCCCTTGCTGGTAAGTAATCGCCGACTTTCATGGATCGTCGCGGAGCTGGCGGCCATCCCGCATCTGCAAAGGCTGCGGGTACACACCCGCCTGCCGGTGGTCATCCCGGACCGGGTCGATGAGGACCTGCCCGGCATCCTCGCCGGCTCCCGGCTCGTTCCGGTCGTGGTAGTCCACGCCAACCACGCCAACGAGATCGACACCCCGGTGGCGGCCGCGCTGTGTCGGCTGGCCGACGCCGGCATCACCGTACTCAACCAGGCCGTGCTGCTGCGCGGGGTCAACGACGACACCCGGGCGCTCGCCGGGCTGTCGCATGCCCTGCTCGCCGCCCGTGCGCTTCCTTATTACCTGCACCTGCTGGACCCGGTGGCCGGTGCGGCCCATTTCGATGTCGACGAGGCCCGCGCCCTCGCCCTGCTGCGGGAGCTGGCCGGGCAACTGCCCGGCTACCTGGTGCCCCGGCTGGTGCGGGAGATTCCCGGCCGGCCGGCAAAGACGCCGCTGCCGTTCCGCTGGTAACTCCCCCGCAAACGGGGTGGTCAGGTTCCGGTCGGCGCCGGTATAGTCGGCGGTCGGTCCCGCCATTTTTGTCCTGCCGTATCAGCGGTTTGGCAGGCAAACCTGACGGACATTCCGAAGAGAGCCCGCGCCCCCGGGAACCCATCGCGCCCTACGGACACGCCGTCACCCATGGAGCAACCCCAGCGCATCCGCCTGCGTCTCCCCGAGCAGGACCTCAACCACCTGACCTTGGGCAGCACCAACCCCAAGAAGATGCAGGAGTGGGTTGACGCGTTGCCGATGGCGAACGTCGGCGAGTCGTCGCGGCTGCTTTACCAGCTTGTCCAGGAACTCAACCGGCTGCGCACCGACGCCCGCACGCGCTTCGCGCTGCTGGAAGCGCTGCGGCCGGCACTGGTCAACGTCGAGCGGCAGCTCGGCAAGCACTATCTCGGGCAGTCCGTGGTGCTGCCGGAAAAGCAGCGCAAGATCGCCAGCCTCGCCCAGGCGCTGCAGGTACACCTCGGCGTCGGCTACAAGCTGGTCGCGATCGATACCGTGCGCAAGGCCAAGGACAAGGAATCCGGTCGCATGGCGGTGGTATCGATCCACCGGGCGATCACCAGCATGGGCGAGATCCTGCTGCGCGGTTACCAGCTCTACCTGCCCACGCCACGCTTCCACTGGCTGGAAACCCACCAGTTGTTCCTGCTGGCCGAGGGCCACCAGCTCGCCGACATCGAGGTCAGCGACAACACGCTCAAGCGCGTGGAATCCTCGACCATTCGCGACACCTATGCCCGCACGCTGCTGCTGGCAACCTCCCGCCCGAACCAGTTGCGACAGCAGGAGATCGAGCTGGTATGGGACGCCACCGAGGAATGGTGCGGGCTCGTCGCGATCAACGACACCAGGGACAACAGCGACATTTTCGCCTTCGACCTGCAGGCGGATGCGCCACCGACCTATCGCAAGCTGGCGTCGCAGCACCTGGACGCCACGCTGCGGTCGATCGACGCGAAGAACCTGTCCACCCAGCTGAAGCTCGCCGCCGATCGCGGGCAGTTGCCCACCCAGCAGGCCGACTTCACCTTCCCGCGCGGCTTCAGCCGGGAGCTGGCGCTGCACCTGTCACAGGCCTGGGGCAACCTGACCGAGCGCGCATTCCAGCGGCTGGCTGCGCACGGCACGATCGACATCTGCATCGGTCTCGGCGCGATGCATTACTTCCTGTCCGGTGGCGCGGATTTCGACATGCTGATGCGCGGCGGCGCCGCCCTGCTGGACAACCGCGACAACCGCTTCATGCGCGGCCGCGCCGGCGTGGAAGGCGACGACGCCTGGTCGCAGGCCTTCGACGGTGGCGGCTACCGCATGGCCGACAGCATGGATTTCTCCCAGCTGGCAAGCACCCAGCTTGCCCAGCAACTGCGCGAGCAGGAACGGCAGAAGTTCGACAGCTTCCAGTGCTCGATCGTCAACAGCAGCCCCGGCGGCTACTGCATCGAGTGGGCCGGCGAGATGCCGGCGCACATCCGCACCGGCGAACTGCTCGGCCTGCGCGAGGCGCAGGCGCCCGGCTGGAGCGTCGGCGTCATCCGCTGGATCAAGCAACTCAGCGGCAAGGGCGCCCAGCTCGGCATCGAGTTGCTGGCCCCGAAAGCCACACCCTGCGGTGCCCGCGTGTTGAAGGAGGGCGGTGAAACCACCGAGTGGATGCGCACCCTGCTGCTGCCGGAACTGCGTGCGATCGGCCAGGAGGCGACCCTGATCACCCCGGCCATCGCCTTCAGCACCGGCTACAAGATCATGGTCAACCTGAACGGCAGCGAGCGCCGCGTCGCGCTGTACCGGCAGATGAACGCCACCGCCGGGTTCCGCCAGTTCCTGCTGCGGGACCTCGATCGCCCCGATGGGCGCATCGGCGGCACGGCGCCGGCACCTGCCGCCAGTGGCGGCGAGGACTTTGATTCGATCTGGTCCAGCCTGTAGGCGACTGTCCGCCGGCCGTACATATCACCCACCAGACACTTACGTCACAATCAGCCCCCACCCCCGAGGGAACCCCGGTTCCACCCATGAGCCAGCAACCGATCATCGACACCATCCGGCTACTGCTGCTGCACGAGTCCCAGGACGAGGCAGAGTTGCTGCTGAACACGCTGCGCAAGGCCGGCAAGGCGGCGCGGGCGGAGTTTGCGCGCAACGAGGAGTCGCTGGTGGCAGCCGTCAAGGGCGGCGAGTGGGACGCATTGCTGGTGCGGCCCAACGTCGGTGGCTGCACCCCGGAAAAGGCCATCGCCGCCATCCGCAAGCTGGGCAAGCACCTGCCGGTGATCGTACTCGCCGACGACAACCAGTCGGCCGCCGTCGTGGCCGGGTTGAAGGCCGGCGCGCGCGACGTCGTGCCACGCAACGAGAACGAGCGACTGCTGCTGGTCCTCGAGCGCGAGATGAACAACCTGTCGGTGCTGCGCGAAAAGCTCCGGCTCGAAGGCGACCTGCGCGAGAGCGAGAAACGCGCCGGCATGTTGCTGGATACCGCGCAGGACGCAGTGGCCTACGTCACCGACGGCATGCACGTGCAAGCCAACGGTGCGTACCTCGAGCTGTTCGGTTATTCCGATTCCGACGAGCTTGCCGGCGTGCCGATCATGGACCTGGTCACGGAGGCCGACCACAAGGAAATCAAGGAAGCACTGCGCCTGCAGCGCGCCGCCAAGCAGGGCGACAGGCACGAGATCACCGTCCACTGCCTGCACAGCGACGGCAAGCAGTTCGAAGCGAAGATGACCTTCTCGCAGGCCGTGTTCGATGGCGAGCCCTGCACCCAGATCCTGATCCGCACGGCTGCTGCCGGCGGCATGAGCGATGCCGAGCTGGAAGCGCGTCTCAAGGAAGCTGCCACCCAGGACCAGCTGACCGGCCTGCGCAGCCGCCCGTACTTCATGGAGCAGGTCGACGCCGCCGCAGCGACCGCCAAGAGCAGGAAGAAGGTCAGCTCGGTACTGTTCGTCCAGCTCGACGATTTCGCCAAGCTGCGCACCACCGTCGGCATCGGCGGCGCCGACACCGTGCTGATCGACATCGCCAACACGCTGCGCGCGCTCATCCCGGAAAATGCCGGCCTCCTCGCCCGCTTCAGCGACGACATCTTCGCCGCGCTGCTGCCGGTCGCCGACGCCGACAAGCTCACCGAACTGGCGGAAAAAATCCGCAAGACGCTCGACGAGAAGATGTTCGAGGCGCAGAAGAAAACCATCCGCGTCACCGCCTCGATCGGCGGCACGCTGGTCACCGAGGACACCCCCAGCGGCCAGGATGCCCTCAGCCAGGCTGCCGACGCGGCAGTGAAAGTCCGCCAGAAGAGCAGCGGCGGCAACGGCGTGTTCGTGTTCAAGCCGTCGGACCTCATCGATTCCTCGACCGCCGCCGGCATGGCCAAGCACCTGCAGCTGGCGCTCGAACAGAACCACTTCAAGCTCTATTACCAGCCGATCCTCAATCCCGAGGACAACAACGAGGAAACCTACGAGGTCCTGCTGCGGCTGCCGTTCGAGGAAAAAGAACTGCAGCCCGCGGATTTCCTCCAGGCCGCCGCGGCGGGGAACCTCAACACCAAGATCGACCGCTGGGTGATCCTCAATGGCCTCAAGGCGCTCGCCGAGCACAATGCCGGCGGCCACAAGACCCGGATCATGGTCACGCTGACCACCGATTCGCTGGCCGACCCGTCGCTGGTGCAGTGGCTGGGCGTGGCGCTCAAGGCGGCAAAAATCGGCGGCGAGTCGTTGATCCTCCAGTTCACCGAGGCCGACGGCAACACCTACCTCAAGCATGCGGCGCAGTTCGCCAAGGACGTGCAGGCGCTGAAGATCCAGACTGCCGTCACCCGCTACGGCGCCAGCCACGCGCCGAGCAAGCTGCTCGCCAACCTGCCGGATGTCACCTACGTGAAGCTCGACGGCTCGTTCATGCAGGAACTGGGTACCGAGAAGGGCAAGAAGGCGATCGCCGACTGCATCAAGGAAGTGCAGGGCTACAACAAGAAGGTCATCGCCTCGCACATCGAGACTGCCGCCGCCCTGCAGACGCTGTGGACCTACGGCGTGAACTACATCGAGGGTTATTACTTCGCCGGCCCGTCGACGAAGATGGATTACCCGTTCAGCGAGCAGTGACACCCGCGCGTGCCCGGCCAGTGCCGGGCACGTTCAGCGCGCACCCAGCTCGATGCGATCGCGGTCGCGCACGCCAAGCAGGTAGAGAATCCCGTCCAGCCCCAGCGTCGAGATCGCCTGCCGCGCTTTCTCCCGCACCAGCGGCTTGGCGCGGAAAGCGATGCCCAGCCCGGCAATCGACAGCATCGGCAGGTCGTTGGCGCCATCGCCAACGGCGATCGCCTGCTCGAGCGAGATGCCTTCCTTCTGCGCGATTTCCTTGAGCAACTCCGCCTTGCGCTGGCCATCGACGATGCGGCCGACCACGTTGCCGGTGACCTTGCCGTCCTTCGTTTCCAGCTCGTTGGCATAGACGTAGTCGATGCCGAGCCGCTGCTGCAGGTACTGGCCCATGAAAGTGAAGCCGCCGGAGAGGATCGCCGTCTTGTAGCCGAGCGTTTTCAGCGTGGCCACCAGGTTCTCGGCGCCCTCGGTGAGCGGGATGGTATCGATGACCTTGCGCATCGCCGACTCGTCGAGGCCCTTCAGCAGCGCCACTCGGCGGCGGAAACTCTCCTGGAAATCCAGCTCGCCGCGCATGGCCGCCTCGGTGATCTTCGCCACCTGCTCGCCGACGCCGGCAAGGCGCGCCAGCTCGTCGATCACCTCGCCGTCGATCAGCGTGGAATCCATGTCGAACGCCACCAGCCGGCGATTGCGGCGCCAGGCGTTGTCGCGCTGGAAGGCGATGTCGATGTTCAGCCGCTGGGCGATGTCGAGGAACTGCCGGCGCATCTCCGCCGAGTGACCGGGCTCGCCGCGCACGGCAAGTTCGATGCAGGCACGCGCGTCGCTCGCCGGCCGGTTGTCGGCCACCGACTGGCGGCCGGACAGGCGGGCGATACCCTCGACCGTCAGCCCGTGGCCGGCGATCACCTCGGTGGCCTCCGCCAGTTGCTCGGCCGTCACCGCGCGCGCCAGCAGGGTGACGATGTAGCGGGCGTGGCCCTCGGCGGCCACCCACTCCTCGTAGGAGCCGGCCTCCACCGGGCGGAAACGGACGGAGACGCCCATCTCGTGCGCCTGGAACAGCACGTCCTTGAGCACGGTCGACGAATCGACGCCAACCGGCATCTCCACCAGCACGCCCAGCGACAACGCGTCGTGGATCACCGCCTGACCGATGTCGAGGACGGTGACGCGGCTGCGGGCAAGGATGCGCATGAAAGCTGCGAGCAGGCCGGGACGATCGTGACCGGATACCTGGATGAGGAGGATTTCGCGCACGCCGGCAATGTCTCCCGTAACGGCAAATGCCTTAATATCTGGCGGCTGCAACTTTAGCAGCAAACCCCAGCCCCGACACGCCGGCACCCAACGCAGTGACCTTCAGCGCGAATCCCGCCCGCACCACGCTCCGCGACCGGCTTCGCCGGCTGACCGGGCCGCAGCGCGCTCTGTTCAACGTCATCGCCACCTCGCTGCTGCTGATGCTCGGCGCAACCGTGCTCGCACTGTTCCTGGTGCGCGCGGTGGTGCATGAGCAGGCGGCGCAACTCGGTGGCGCGCTGGCATCGGAGTCGGCGCGGCGCGCGGCCGAGTACCTGGTGCACGACGATCTCGTCAGCCTCAACGTGATTACCGGCGGCCTCACCCACCTGCCCGGCGTCGTCGGCGTCACCATCTTCGACCGTCATCGCCAGCCGCTGGCACAATCCGGCCTGGTGCAGCAGACGCCCGGCCTGCTGGTTGCCTCCGCCGATATCCTCACCGAGGAAAACGACCTGCGCGGCACCGTCGAGATCCTGATCGACCCGCGTGGCGCGCTGCCGGCGTTGTCACGCTTCGATTACACCCTGCTCGGCTGGCTCGGCTTTGCCGTCGTGTTGTTGCTGATGGTCGCGCGACTGCAACGCGACAACCTCGGCGCTTCGAGCATCACCATCGCCACGCCGCCCCCCGCGCCGGAAATCGCGGCAGAGGAAGAATCCGCGTTGCCTCCCGCCGAAGATGAATCGCCGCTGGCGCACCTGCCGGACGGGCCGTTGCTGCGCATCGACATCGTCAACTACGCAACGATGGAGCAAAGGCTGGCTCCGCACGTGCTGAACGAACTGGTCGAACTGTACAGCGACACCCTGGCGCGCGCCTGCGCGTACTACCAGGGCCAGGTACAGCGGCCGATCAACCACCAGGGGCTGGTCGCCTTCCCGCTTGCCGGCAGCAACGAGGACGAGGCGCTGTTCCGCGCCGTTTGCTGTGCGCAACTTTTCTTCGGCGTCGTGCGCGACATCAACGAGGATCGCCGCGCGCGTGGCAAGGTGACGCTGCAGTTCACTGCCGCGCTGCACAACGATCCGTCGCTGGGCAATGAAGGCCTGGCGATCGTGACCTGGGAAATCTGCACCCAGGCCGGCACCGCCGGCCGGCTCACGGTCACCGACTCGGTCAGCGACCACCCGTTGCTTGGCGAGCGGCTGGTGCTGGACGGCGGCAACCGCCACCTGTTGCAGATCGAGTTGCGCGGCGAGGAAGGCGGCGAGAACCGGCTGCAGGACGTGCTCGCGCTCGGCGTATTGCGACTGGCGGACCCCTACGAGGAACTGCTGGCGCGGCAGGTGAAGCGGCTTGCCGAGCCGGTAACCGGCTGAAACGCCCCCGGCGGCGCCGGAGGCGGGCCGTGCCTCAACGCTCGACCGACAACTTCTCCACTTTCTGGAAACCGCGCGGCAGCAACGAGCCGCGACGGCCGCGTTCGCCGCGATAGTGCTCGAGCTCGCTGCCCTTGAGCTTCAGGTAGCGCTTGCCGGACTCGACGATCACGGTGTCGCCCTTCGAGACGACGACCACCGACACCATCAATTCCTCGCGCGCGGCGGCGGCCTTCGACGGGATGTCGATGATCTTGTTGCCCTTGCCCTTGTTCATTTCCGGCAGGTCCTTCACCGGGAACACCAGCAGCTTGCCCTCGCTCGACACCGCGACGAGAAGATCGTTGTCGAGCTCGCGGATCAGCGTCGGCGGCAGCGCCAGTGAACCGTCCGGGCAGTTGAGCACCGCCTTGCCCGCCTTCTTCGGGCTGGCGAGTTCGCCCAGCGGCGCCACGAAGCCATAGCCGGCATCGGAGGCCAGCAGCACGCGCTGGCGATCCTCTCCCATCGCCACGCCGACGAACTGCGCGCCCGACGGCGGATCGAGGCGACCGGACAACGGTTCGCCCTGGCCACGCGCACTCGGCAGCGTATGCGCCGGCAGCGAATAACTGCGGCCGGTAGAGTCGAGGAAATACGCGTTCTGGTTGCTGCGTCCGAGCGCCTTCGCGAAGTACTGGTCGCCGGCCTTGTAGGAAAGCGCGCCGGCATCGACCTCATGGCCCTTCGCCGCCCGCACCCAGCCTTTCTCCGACAGCACGACGGTGACGGCCTCGCTGGGCGTCAACTCGCTCTCGTCCATTGCCTTCGCTTCACCGCGCTCGACGATCGGCGAGCGGCGATTGTCGCCGTGCTTCTTCGCGTCGTCCTTCAACTCGGTCATCACCAGCTTCTTCAGCAGGTTCATCGAGCCGAGCGTTTCCTGCAGCGACTTGCGCTCGGCCTCCAGGTCCGCCTGCTCGCCGCGGATCTTGATCTCTTCCAGCTTGGCGATCTGGCGCAGTTTCAGCTCGAGGATTGCCTCCGCCTGCCGCTCGGTGAGGCCGAACCGCTCCATCAGCGTGTACTTCGGCTCCTCCGAGGTACGGATGATGTGGATGACCTCGTCGATGTTGAGGAACGCGGCGAGATAGCCCTCGAGGATGTGCAACCGGTCCTCGACCTTGTCGAGGCGGTGCTGCAAGCGCTTGCGCACGGTGACCAGCCGGAACTGCAGCCAGTCGGACAGCATGTCGACCAGCCCCATCACCTTCGGTTTCCCGTCGAGGCCGATCACGTTCATGTTGACGCGGTAGGTCCGCTCGAGATCGGTGGTGGCGAACAGGTGCCCCATCAATTGCTCGACGTCGATACGGTTGCTGCGCGGCACGATGACCAGGCGGGTCGGGTTCTCGTGGTCCGACTCGTCGCGCAGGTCCGCCACCATCGGCAACTTTTTCTGCTGCATCTGCGCCGCGATCTGCTCCAGCACCTTGGCGCCGCTCACCTGGTAGGGCAGCGCGGTGACGACGATATCGCCGTCCTCGATGGTGTACACGGCGCGCGCGCGGATGCTGCCCTTGCCGGTGATGTAGATCTGGGCGATGTCGTTCTTCGACGAGATGATTTCCGCCTCGGTCGGAAAATCCGGGCCCTGGATATCGTCCATCAGGTCGGTGACCGAGCAGCCCGGATCCTTCAGCAGGCGGATGCAGGCGGCCGCCACTTCGCGCAGGTTGTGCGGCAGGATGTCGGTGCTCATGCCGACGGCGATGCCGGTGGTGCCGTTGAGCAGCACGTTCGGCAGGCGGGCCGGCAGGATCTTCGGTTCTTCCAGCGTGCCGTCGAAGTTCGGCTGCCAGGTGACGGTGCCCTGGCCGAGCTCGGACAGCAGTACTTCCGCGTACGGCGCCAGCCGCGACTCGGTGTAGCGCATCGCCGCGAAGGATTTCGGATCGTCCGGCGAACCCCAGTTGCCCTGGCCGTCGACCAGCGGGTAGCGGTAGCTGAACGGCTGCGCCATCAGCACCATCGCCTCGTAGCAGGCGGAATCGCCGTGCGGGTGGAATTTGCCGAGCACGTCGCCGACGGTGCGGGCCGACTTCTTGTGCTTGGAGGTGGCCGTGAGGCCGAGCTCGCTCATCGCGTAGACGATGCGGCGCTGCACCGGCTTGAGGCCGTCGCCGATGTGCGGCAGCGCACGATCGAGGATCACGTACATCGAGTAATCGAGGTACGCCTTCTCGGTGTATTCGCGCAGCGGAAGCGTTTCGAGATTGTCGGTCGTCATGTTCGTCAGGCGTCCACTTCAGCCAGGTTGCCCTTGGTTTCCAGCCAGTCCTTGCGATCGTTGGCGCGCTTCTTCGACAGCAGCATGTCCATGATGGCGTCGGTTTCCGCGTCGCCGCCCTCGCTCACCGAGAGGCGCACCAGCCGGCGCGTATCCGGCGACATGGTGGTTTCGCGCAACTGGAGCGGGTTCATCTCGCCCAGGCCCTTGAAGCGCATCACGTTCGGTTTTGCGCGCTTCTTCTCGGCGGCGATGCGGTCGAGGATGCCCTTCTTCTCTTCCTCGTCCAGGGCGTAGTAGACATCCTGGCCGACGTCGATGCGGAACAGCGGTGGCATCGCCACGAACACGTGGCCGGCTTCCACCAGCGCGCGGAAATGCTTCAGGAACAGTGCGCACAGCAGCGTGGCGATGTGATGGCCGTCGGAATCGGCGTCGGCGAGGATGCAGATCTTGCCGTAGCGCAGGCCGGAGATGTCCGGCGAGCCTGGCTCCAGGCCGATCGCCACCGCAATGTCGTGCACCTCCTGCGAGCCGAGCACTTCGTTGCCGTCGACTTCCCAGGTGTTCAGGATCTTGCCGCGCAGCGGCATGATTGCCTGGAATTCGCGATCGCGCGCCTGCTTGGCAGAGCCCCCGGCGGAATCGCCTTCCACCAGGAACAGTTCGGTGCGCGAAAGATCCTGGCCGACGCAATCGGCCAGCTTGCCGGGCAGGGCAGGGCCCTGGGTGATCTTCTTGCGCTCGACCTTCTTCGCCGCCCGCAGGCGCGAACCGGCATTGCTGATCGCCATCTCGGCGATTTTTTCCGCCTCATCCGTGTGCTGGTTGAGCCACAGCGAAAAGCTGTCCTTCACCACGCCGGCCACGAACGCCGCCGCCTGGCGCGAGGACAACCGCTCCTTGGTCTGGCCGGCGAACTGCGGATCCTGCATCTTCAGGCTCAGCACGTGCGCGCAACGGTCCCAGATGTCTTCCGGCGCCAGCTTCACGCCGCGCGGCAACAGGTTGCGGAACTCGCAGAACTCGCGCAGTGCTTCCAGCAGGCCGGTGCGCAGGCCGTTGGTGTGGGTGCCGCCCTGCGCGGTCGGGATCAGGTTGACGTAACTCTCGCCGATCACCTCGCCGCCTTCCGGCAGCCAGATCACCGCCCAGTCGACCGCTTCAGTTTCGGCAGCAAACGCGCCGATGAAAGGTTCGGCGGGCAGCAGCACCTCGCCGCGCGTCGTTTCCATCAGGTAATCGCGCAGGCCGTCCTCGTAAAACCACTCGTCGGTCTCGTTGCCGGCGATGTTCTTCAGGGTGACGCGCAGGCCCGGGCACAGCACGGCCTTCGCCTTCAGCACGTGCTTCAGGCGCGGCACGGAAATGTTCGGCGAGTCGAAATATTTCGCGTCCGGCACGAAGCGCACCGAGGTGCCGGTCTCGCGCTTGCCGGCGGTGCCGATGATTTTCAGTTCGCTCGACTTGTCGCCGTTGCGGAACTCCATCTGGTAGACGTTGCCGCCGCGCTTGACGGTGACGACCACGTGCTTCGACAGCGCGTTCACCACCGATACGCCGACGCCGTGCAGGCCGCCGGAGAACTGGTAGTTCTTGCCGGAGAACTTGCCACCCGCATGGAGCTTGGTGAGGATCAGTTCGACCCCGGAGACTTTTTCTTCCGGGTGGATGTCGACCGGCATGCCACGACCGTCGTCGGTGACTTCGATGTATCCATCGCTGTGGAGGATGACCTCGACGTTCCTCGCGTGGCCGGCGAGCGCTTCGTCGACCGAGTTGTCGATGACTTCCTGGGCGAGGTGGTTCGGCCGGGTGGTGTCGGTGTACATCCCCGGGCGGCGGCGCACGGGGTCCAGGCCGGAGAGGACCTCGATGGAGTCGGCGTTGTACTGGTTGGCCATGTGGTTCCTGGGTGGTGCCGCTACTCGTTTCTGCATCTGCCGGCGCGGGCCGGCACGACCGGCCGCCTGCGGGCGCGTGCCGCCGGCTGGCTCGGGAGGGGTGTTTCCGGGCGTCGCTCCCGCTCCTTCCCGGATAACACCCCTCCCGGCCGCGCCGGGGCAGGGTTTTCATGCCGGGCGGCGGTCAACTGGCAGGGTTCAAACCGGCGAAACGGTATATCAGTGGAAGCACATCTTCAAAATTATCGAAGCCATGGCTGCCGCCGACCTGCTTGAGGACCGAGCAGTCGCGGTAATAGTCGGCGGCATCGCGCCAGTCGAGCGTCTCGTCGCCGGTCTGCAGCAGCACGAGGAAGTCCTGCGGCCGGCTGATCGCCGGCACCTCCAGCGCGCGCAGCGCATCGACATGTGCCGTCGTCAGCTCCCAGTGCTCGCCGGTGTAGTGATTGACCTGCGGGCCGAGGTAGCCGGCAAACAGCCGCCACGGGTGCACTGCCGGGTTGACCAGCGCCGCACGCAGGCGGTGCCGCTCGGCAAGGTACGTGGCGTAGCAGCCGCCGAGGGAACTGCCCAGCAGCAGCGGATTGCCGAGGTCGGCGATTGCCTGCCCAAGCATTGCGATCGCGCGCGCCGGGTCGTTCGGCAGTGCCGGCACGGCGTAGCGGACGGAAGGATGATGGCGGGCGAGGTGTTCGCCGAGCTGTCGCGCCTTGGCCGACTGCGGCGAACTGTTGAAGCCGTGGATGTAGAGGATGGCGGGAACCGCCATCAATAACCCTTCACCGAGAAATCGACCTCGAACTTGATGCCCTGCACACGCGACACGCCGGTGGTGATTTTTCCGTCGGCGTGGAGATCCAGCCAGCGGTAGCCGGGCGCGGTGTCATCGATGGCGAAGTCGTACGAATTCGGCTTGAACTGCACGCAGGTGGACGGCACCGACA
>JBKHWA010000023.1:0-11640 GCA_046566765.1 Gammaproteobacteria bacterium | reverse complement strand
TGGAATACGCGCTGGATGTCGGAGAAGCGGGTGTCGTAGCGCTCGTCGAAGTCGATGCCGCTGGACATGCGCAGCAGGTCGCGCACGGTCGCCTGCTCCCAGGCGGTGCCGGCGTAGGCCGGCAGGTAGACGGTGACGCGGTCGTCCAGCGAGCGGATCGCCCCATCCTTCAGCGCGATGCCGGCCAGCGTTGCCACCACGCTCTTGGCGACCGACCACGAGGTGAAGCGGGTGTCGGCATCGGCGCCCATCCGGTATTCCTCGCGGACGATGACGCCGTCGCGCAGCACCAGCAGGCCGGTGGTCTGGGTGCGCACCAGGAAGTCGCTCACCAGGCGGGTGGCGCCGTCGAACTGGTAGTAGGCGGGCAGCGGGCGCTCGGCGCGCGGGAACGGTTGCGGCGTGGAGGATGCCGGCAACTCGCGGGCGGGAAAGACGTGCTCCATCTCGCGGAAATTGGCCACCCGTACGTCGGCATCGAACAGCCGGAGCATGGTCCACGGCGAGTGCGCGTATCCCGGCCGCAGCCAGCCGAGGAGTGCCAGCGCGACGAACAGCAGGACCAGTGCGAACAGGCGGCGCCGCAGGGCGGGTTTCATCGACACTCCCGTGGATATCAGGCCGGCGGGAGCGCCTGCGTGGCAGCCTCCGCCTTCATCCGCAGTGCCTCGACCCGTGCCTGCATGGCGGCGAGATCGGGGTTACCGGCACGCTGTGCGCGCGCCAGCGCCTGCTGTGCTTCCTTGTATTGCCGTTGCGCCATCGCGGCGGCAGCACGCAGTTTGCCGGGATTGTCCGTAGTTGCCGCATAGGTGTTTTCCGCAGCGCGCGCCGGACCTTGCGCGACTTCACGTTTTTCCGGCCGCTGCCGCCGCTCGCGTTGTTGCCGCGCGAGGTGTGCCTCGTGGCGCCGGCGCGCCAGCATCGCCGCGCCGGAGTCCGCCTGCTGGTCGGCCAGCACCACCATGTCGATGCAGTCGACCGGGCAGGGCGGCAGGCAGAGGTCGCAGCCGGTGCACTGGTCGGCGATCACCGTGTGCATCTTCAGTGCGGCGCCGACGATGGCATCGACCGGGCAGGCGACGATGCACTTGGTACAGCCGATGCACTCGTCCTCGCGGATCACCGCCACCTTGCGCAGCGTGTCCTCCGGTTTCGCATCGAGTGGCAGTGGCGGGCGGCCAAGCAAACGCGCCAGTGCGTCGGCGGTCTGCTGGCGGCCGGGCGGACACTTGTTGTGTGCTTCGCCGGCGGCGATCGCCACGGCGTAGGGTTTGCAGCCGGGGTGACCGCACTTTTCGCATTGCGTTTGCGGCAGCAGCGCGTCTATCTGCTCGACCAGCAGGCGTCCGGCCAGCGCGGGATCGGCCGGTGCGTGGTTGCCTGGCGTGGACATGTGCAGGTAACGAAGCGGTGCCGGGCGCGGCGACGCCGGTGCGACGTCACTTCACCCGCATGCCCGGCTTCGCGCCGTCGTCCGGCGACAACAGGAAGATGTCGCTGCCGCCCGGGCCGGCGGCCAGCACCATGCCTTCGCTCATGCCGAACTTCATCTTGCGTGGCGCGAGGTTGGCGACCATCACCGTCATCCGGCCCACCAGATCGTCCGGGGCGTAGGCGCTCTTGATGCCGGCGAATACCGTGCGCGTGCAGTTCTCGTTGCCGATGTGCCCGAGATCGAGTGTCAGTTTCAGCAACTTGTCCGCGCCCTCGACGTGCTCGGCGGCGGCGATGCGGGCGATGCGCAGGTCGATCTTCTGGAAATCCTCGATGGCGATGGTCGGCGCGATGGCGTCGCTGCCGGCGACCGCCGCGACCGTTTCCGCCTTCGCCGCCGGCTTTGCGGCGGCGGCTTCCGCGTTGTCCTTCAGGCTTTCCTTCGACGCATCGACCATTTTCTGCACCTGTACGGGATCGGCCCGCTGCAGCAGCGGCCTGAATTCGTTGATCTTGTGGTTGAGCAGCAGCGTTTTCGCGTCGGCCCACTGCAGCGGCGCGATGTTGAGGAACTGCTCGCTGTCGAGCGCCAGCTGCGGCAGTACCGGCTTCAGGTACAGCATCAGCAGGCGGTAGAGGTTCAGCGCATCGGAGCACACGGCCCGTACTTTTTCCTCGCTGCCCGGCTGCTTCGCCAGTGACCAGGGCGCGGCGTCGGCGATGTACTGGTTGGCCTTGTCGGCCAGCGCCATCACCTCGCGCGTCGCCTTGCCGAACTCGCGCGCCTCGTACAGCGCGGCGATGTTGTCCGCCGCCGCCTGCGTCTCGGCGAGCAGCGCCGCGTTGCCCGGCTGCGCGGCGGTGTGGCCGCCCAGCTTGTTGATGAAGCCGGCGCTGCGGCTGGCCAGGTTCACCAGTTTGCCGACCAGGTCCGCGTTCACCCGCTGGGTGAAATCGTCGAGGTTGATGTCGAAGTCCTCGACGCTGCCGTTGAGCTTGGCAGCAAAGTAATAGCGCAGGTACTGCGGGTCGAGGTGGTCGAGGTAGGTGCGCGCCATGATGAAGGTGCCGCGCGACTTCGACATCTTCTGGCCGTTCACCGTCACGAACCCGTGCGCGTAGATCGCGGTCGGCGTGCGGTAGCCGGCGCCGGTCAGCATCGCCGGCCAGAACAGGCCGTGGAAGTTGACGATGTCCTTGCCGATGAAGTGGTAGAGCTCGGTTTTTCCTTCGGCCGCTTTCGCCCAGTAATCGTCGAACTGCAGGCCCGGCGTGCGCGTGCACAGGTCCTGGAAGCTGGCCATGTAGCCGATCGGCGCGTCCAGCCAGACGTAGAAATACTTGCCCGGCTTGTCCGGGATCTCGAAGCCGAAGTAGGGCGCTTCGCGCGAGATGTCCCAGGGCCGCAGGTCGTCGCCCAGCCACTCGGCCAGTTTGTTGGCGATTTCCGGCTGCAGCGCGCCGGAGCGGGTCCAGTTACGCAGCATGTCGCGGTACTGCGGCAGGTCGAAGAACAGTTGCTCGACTTCCTTCAGCACCGGCGTGGCGCCGGACACTGTCGATTTCGGGTTCTTCAGTTCATGCGCGGCATAGGTGGCGCCGCAGCTCTCGCAGTTGTCGCCGTACTGGTCCGGCGCGCCGCAGCGCGGGCACTCGCCCTTGACGAAGCGGTCGGCGAGGAACATCTGCTTCTCGGGATCGAACAGCTGGGTGATGTTCCTGCTGGTGATGGCGC
This sequence comes from Gammaproteobacteria bacterium, assembly GCA_046566765.1. GTDB lineage: Bacteria > Pseudomonadota > Gammaproteobacteria > Pseudomonadales > JADFDG01 > JADFDG01. The sequence continues at coordinate 8,468 of JBKHWA010000023.1, read as the reverse complement.
CGGCGGCGCGCAGTTGCAGGTACAGCTTCGACGACAGCACGCGGTTCTCTTCCGAGTGCGTCGAGTGGTAGTTGTCGAAGCGGACCTGGAAACCGGCGAAGTCGCGCTCGTGCTCCTGCTTCACGCGGGCGATCAGTTGCTCCGGCGCGATGCCTTCCTTCTCGGCGCGCAGCATGATCGCCGCGCCATGCGCGTCGTCGGCACAGACGTAGGTGCAGGTGTTGCCGCGCATCTTCTGGAAGCGCACCCAGATATCGGTCTGGATGTACTCCAGCATGTGGCCGAGGTGGATCGGCCCGTTGGCGTACGGCAGGGCGCTGGTGACGAGGATGCGGCGGCTGGTCATGGGCAACACGGTGTTCCGGGGTTCCGGGGGCGGAAATAGTAGAGGAAAACCCGCGGCCGCGGGCCGCCCCGGCCGGCATCGCCGGTAGAATGCCGGCGTCCTGAAACCGGGGGTGCTGCATGTTCGGAAGCCTGGAAAAACGCGTGGCCAAGGCGGTGGCCGCGCTGCCGCTGGAATCGCTGGCCACCACCGTCGCCGGCGCCGGCGTGGCGGTCGAGGTGAAGACCGACGGCAAGTCGGTGCGCGTGCTGTTGCGCCCGGGCTTCCCCTGCGACGGCCTGCGCGATGCGCTGGCGCAGGCGGTTGCGCAGGCGGCGGTCGGGGCCGGTGCCGAACAGGTGCAGGTGGCCATCGAGCCGGCCATCCAGCCGCACCAGGCGCAGCAGGGTTTCGCCAGCCTCGACGCGGTGAAGAACGTGATCGTCGTCGCGTCCGGCAAGGGTGGCGTCGGCAAGTCCACCACCTCGGTGAACCTGGCGCTGGCGCTGGCGGCGGAAGGCGCGCGCGTCGGCATCCTCGATGCCGACGTCACCGGCCCCAGCCAGCAGATGATGCTCGGCGTACCGGTCGGCCGTCGCCCGGAAGTGAAGGAAGAAAAATATTTCGTGCCGGTCGTGGCGCACGGCGTGCAGTCGATGTCGATGGGCTATATGGCCGACCAGGTCACCGCCATCGTCTGGCGCGGGCCGAAGCTCGCCGGCGCGCTGCAGCAACTGGCGCTGCAGACGCTGTGGAACGATCTCGATTACCTGGTGATCGACATGCCGCCGGGCACCGGCGACGTGCAGCTCACGCTCGCCCAGCGCATCCCGGTGGCGGCGGCGGTGATCGTCACCACGCCGCAGGACATCGCGCTGATGGATGCGCGGCGCGGCATCGAGATGTTCCGCAAGGTGGACATCCCGGTGCTGGGCGTGATCGAGAACATGGCGATGCACGTCTGCTCGAACTGCGGCCACGTCGAGCACATCTTCGGCGAGGGCGGCGGCGCGCGGATGGCGCAGGAATACGGCACCGAGTTGCTGGGCAGCCTGCCGCTGGATCGCCGGATCCGCGAACAGGCCGACGGCGGCCGGCCGACGGTAGTGGCCGAGCCCGACGGCCCGCTGGCGCAGGCTTACCGGCAGATCGCCCGCAAGCTGACGGTGCGGCTGGCGCTGCGCCCGCTGGCGAAGAAGCAGGCATTCCCGAAGATCGTGCAGAGCACCGGTGGCGACGAGCCGGCCGGCGGCGTGCAGCGCTACACCCCGCCCTGAAGCAGGCCGCCCCTGGACCGGGGGCGTGTCACCAAATGCCCCCATGACGGCGCGGCCGGCACTCCCGGGTGACCGGGCGGTTCCGTGATTCTGCCCTCCGTGCCGTCCCCCCCGGGCGGCGTCCCGGATCTGCGTGCATGACCGCCCACATCAACGACGAAGCCTATTTCCAGAAACTCCGCGCCAAGCCGCTGATCGCCTGGCCGACCGTGCTGATGATGCTGGCCTGCCACGCCGCCATCGGCTTCTCCTGGTACGGCGTGCTCACGGACCAGCTGCCGATGTGGGCCGGCTGCGTGATCAACTGCATCGCCTTCTACGGCCTGTTCACGCCGTCGCACGACGGCATGCACCGCTCGATGTCGCGCGTCGGCTGGCTCAACGAGTTGCTGCTGTTCATCACCGTGCAGCCGGCGGTGCCGCTGTCGACCGGCCACGCGCTGCGCGTCATGCACATGCAGCACCACAAGCACCTGAACGACCCGGTGATGGACCCGGACCACGCGCACGGCCACAGCTTCAAGGGCGCGTTCTGGAGCTGGTTCTGGTGGGACTTCGCGTACAGCATCTATTACCGCACGCACAAGGAAGACATCCAGAAGAGCAACTACGCGCGCATCGAGTACGACCTCTGGGTGCCGCTGATCGCGATCGCGATCCTCGCCTGGTACCTGCCGTGGGAAATGCTGTTCCTGTGGTTCATCCCGGCGCGTTTCATGGCGTGGATGATCTGCGCCACCTTCATGTACCTGCCGCACTGGCCGCATGAAGTCACCGACAAGCAGGACCCGTACCAGGCGACCACCATCCGCAAGGGCATGGAGTGGCTGCTGTCGCCGCTGCTGGTGTACCAGAACTACCACCTGATGCATCACCTGTACCCGACGATCCCGTTCTACCGGTATCGCAAGGCGTGGCTGGCGCGGCTGGACAAGCACATGGCGCATCAGCCGGCGATCGTGAAGCCGTTCGGCCTGCAGCGTCTCGACGAGGCGGAAGCGAAGGAACTGGCGCGGGAGCAACCCGGCTGAGTTTCAGCGCCAAAAAAACCGGGCAATGCCCGGTTTTTTTATGACCGCAATTCCTGCCGTTCAGTAACGGTTCTTGGTGCTCTGCCACATCGATGCCAGCAGCCACCAGAACCCGCCCCAGACGCCGATCAGCCCGAGCACGCCCAGCGCGTGCAGCAGGTTGATGCCGAGCAGCACCGGGCCGTTGTCCACGGTGAGCAGGATGGCGGAGCTGATCGACAGGCCGGCAACCATGGTGGCGATCACGTTGCGGTGCTGCGCCTTTTCCATGCGCGTCACGTAGCCGTTCATGTGGCGCGGCGTGACCCGCGGCGCCTGCCGCGTTTGCGCGGCCGGCAGTGTCGGCGAGGATTCGTCGTACAGGCGGTCCACCAGCCGCAGCGCGGTGGTGCCGAGCTTGCGCGCCAGCCTGGTCGGGTTGTAGCGGTCGCGGAACAGTTTCAGCAGCAGCGGCTCGGCTTCCTTGACCAGGTCGATGTCCGGGTCCAGCCCGCGGCCGAAGCCCTCGAGCGTCAGCGTCGCCTTGGTCAGCAGCGCGATGTCGGACGGGAATTGCAGGTCGTGGCGCTGCACGACGGCGATCACGTCCAGCAGCATGCGGCCGATGTCGACCTCTGCCAGCTTCAGGCCGTAGTACTGCGACAGCAGGTCCTCGCAATCCGACTGCAGTTGCGGCGCGTTGATCTCCACGCCCTCCGCCCAGTCCACCAGCACGTTCACCGCCAGCGAGACTTCCTGGGTGACGATCGCCTTGATCAACTGGATCAGTTGCTCGCGGCGATGGGTGCCGAGCTTGCCGACCATGCCGAAGTCGATCAGGCAGATGCGGTTGCCGGTCAGCAGGATGATGTTGCCCGGGTGCGGATCGGCATGGAAAAAGCCGTCCTCGAAGATCGATTTCCAGATCACCTTGCAACCGCGCCGCGCGATCAGCTTGCGGTCGAGGCCGGCGGCGTCGATCGCCTTGATGTTCTTCGCCGGGATGCCGTCGATGAACTCCTGCACGTTCAGCGTGGCGCTGCTGTACTGCTTGTAGACCTTGGGGATCTTCAGCCACTCGAACTGCTTGAGGTTGTCGGCCATGCGCTCGGAATTCTTCGCCTCCTGGGTGAAGTCCAGTTCGCGCAGCAGCGAGCGGCGGAATTCCTCCACCAGCTCGATGGGCCGGTAGCGGCGCACTTCCACCACCTGGCTGTGCAGCAGGCGGGCGAAATATTCCATCAGCCGCAGGTCGGTCTCGATCTTCGGGCCGATGCCCGGGCGCTGGATCTTCAGCACCACTTCCTCGCCACGCCGGGTGCGCGCGCGGTGTACCTGTGCCATCGACGCCGAGCCCAGCGGCTTTTCCTCGACCGAGAGGAACACCTGGTCGAGCGGCTTGCCCAGCGCGGCCTCCACCTGCGGTTTCATCTCGCTGAACGGTACCGCCGGCACGTTGTCCTGCAGTTTTTCCAGCTCGTGGATGATGTCGGCCGGGAACAGGTCGACGCGGGTGGCGAGGATCTGGCCGAGCTTGACGAAGGTCGGGCCCATGTCCTCCAGCGCCCGCCGGATGCGCTCGGCGGTGCTCATGCGGGCGATCTCGGCCGGCAGCCGGAAACGGAACAGCCGCGGGTTGTCCGGAGAGGAGTGCAGGTCCATGCGCTCGGCCAGGTCGCTGAAGCCGTATTTCCACAGGACGCCGCCGATCTCGTTCAGGCGACGCAGGTCCTTGCCGGTGTGCAGGATGTTCATGCGGGGTCCGTTGCTGCGTGTTCGTGTGGTGGTTCGGCCGGGCGGGCGCGGGGCCGGCGCGGCCGCCGGAGGATAGCACCGGCCCGGCGCCCGCCGCCGTGCGCGCGTGTATCATGGCGCCCGCCCGCGGTGGCACCCGCCCGCGGTGGCAGTGGTACCGGCCGGAAGCCGGCACCGGCGCCTGCAGCCTGCAGCCAGGAGGTAATTGCCCCATGTCCATCAAGTCCGACCGCTGGATCACGCGCATGGCGCGCGAGCACGGGATGATCGAGCCGTTCGAGGCCGGCCAGGTGCGCGAGTCGAAGGGGCAGAAACTGATTTCCTACGGCGTGTCGAGCTACGGCTACGACGTGCGTTGCGCCGACGAGTTCAAGATCTTCACCAACATCAACAGCACGATCGTCGATCCGAAGAACTTCGACCCGGGCAGTTTCGTCGACGTGAAGAGCGACGTCTGCATCATCCCGCCGAACTCGTTCGCGCTGGCGCGCACGGTCGAGTACTTCCGTATCCCGCGCAGCGTGCTCACCGTGTGCCTGGGCAAGAGCACCTATGCGCGCTGCGGCATCATCGTCAACGTCACGCCGCTGGAACCGGAATGGGAAGGCCACGTGACGCTGGAGTTTTCCAACACCACGCCGCTGCCGGCGAAGATCTATGCCAACGAGGGCGTGGCGCAGATGCTGTTCTTCGAGGGCGACGAGGTTTGCGAGGTGTCGTACAAGGACCGCGGCGGCAAGTACCAGGGCCAGAAGGGCGTCACCCTGCCGCGCGCCTGAACCGTCGCCGCCGGCCTCAGGGCGCGGCGGCGGTCGTGGCCGGCGCCATGGCGTCGGCCGCCATCTCCAGCGTCTTCAGTACCACGCTGCCGCGCACGCCGAGTTTCTCGACGTGCTCCATCTTCACCATCACGTAGCCCAGTGACGGCGCGATCCACAGCGTGCTCTGGCGCTTGTCGTCCTCGTTGCGCACCCGTTCGACGCGCAGCGCCTCGACCTTGCCCCAGGGCGTCTTCACCGTTTCGCGCGCCTCCATCCGGTAGGACAGCTGGCGCAGGCCCTTGGTGGTGGCGACGTTGAAGGTGGCCAGCGGGCTGCCGTTGGCGAAGCGGCAACGGGCGACCATGGTCAGGCTGAGTTCGTCGGTGACGTCGTCGCCGACCGCATAACTCAAGGGGCCCTTGCGTGATTCGCCGGTAACCCGGCGGGTGGCATGGTTGAAGTCCAGCCACAGTTTCCGCGAGATGCCGAAGCCGGAAAAATCGTAGCGGTAGCGCAGCGGCGTGGCGGCGCAGTCCTGCCAGCGGAAGCGGGTTTCCTCGCGGTATTTCACCAGCGCCGAGGAGCCGGCCAGTGCCAGCGTCCACTCCGGCTGGCCGCCGGACAACTCCAGGCTGATGTTGGCGCCCAGCGGCATGCCGTTGAGCGAGGCGGAATAGGTGGCGCGGAACGGCTTGAGTTGCGGGCTGTCGCCCTCGGCCTGCGCCGGCGCCGCGGTGGCGACGAACACCAGCGGCGACAGCAGGCGCACGAGCAGCGTGCGCAGGGAAAGGGCACGGGTCGGCGGCCGCTGCATGGCGCGGTCAGGGGCCCAGTTCCAGCAGCCGCAGTTGCAGCGGGTTGCCGTCGCCCTCGGTGTGCTGCATTTTCACCGCCTGCCAGTTGGCGGCGGGCGCAATCCAGGAGCGGGTGATGCGGTCGCTGTCGACGCGCTTGCGCTCGAAGCGCAGCGTTTTCCAGTTGCCGGCCGGGGTGTTGACCATTTCCTCGTCGGAGGAGACGAAGTAGTCGAAGTGCTGCACCGATTTTTCCCATGCGACTTCGACGGCGACGTTGCCGCGCGCGCCGCGGGCGATGCGGCAGGCCAGCGCCAGCCCGTGGCCGAGCTTGTCCTCGGTCTGCGCGGTGATGGCGAAGGTGATTGGCTGCTTGCCGCCGACGCGGGTGGCGACCTGCTTCGCGTGATCGAAGGTCTGCTTCGTGTGGCGGTCGCGGCCGACGCCCTTGCGGGTGTACTGGTACTCGCCGGGAATCGCGTGGCAGTTGGCGCCGTCCCAGCGGAAATCCGAGCGTTCGACGGTGTCCAGCAGGAACGACTTCAGCGTCAGCTCGATCCGCCAGCGGTCGCCGCCGAGCGAAACCAGCGATTGCGTCGCCGTCGCCTTGAACGGCAGGTTGTTCAGCCGGACCTCGTAGCTGGCGGTGAACGGCTTCAGCGAGGTGAGCGGCGGCGGCATCGGGATGGCGTCGTCGGCCGCAGCGAGGGCCGGCAGCAGCAGGGCGAACAGCGCGGCGAATGGCAAGCGTCGGTTCATGGCGTCAGGGGTTGCGTACGGGTTCGGTCAGCGGGGCGCCGTCGAGGGTGACGCCATGGGCAGCGAGGCGCAAGCGCCCGCTCGCCAGCCAGCCGGCCACCAGCGGGTACAACCGGTGCTCGGCATGCTGCACGCGTGCGCGCAGGGTGTCCGGGGTGTCGTCGGGATGCACGGGAACGCATGCCTGTGCGACCACCGGCCCCCCATCCAGTTCCTCGGTGACGAAGTGCACGCTGCAGCCGTGCTCGGTTTCGCCGGCGGCGATCGCGCGCGCGTGGGTGTCCATGCCGGTGAACTTCGGCAGCAGCGACGGGTGCACGTTGAGCAGCCGGCCGGCGTAGTGGTGCACGAAGGCGGGCGTGAGGATGCGCATGAAGCCGGCGAGGATCACCAGGTCCGGCCGGTAGGCATCGATCCGTGCGGCCAGTGCGCGGTCGAACGCGTCGCGACTGGCGTAGGCGCGGTGGTCGACCACCGCGGTGTCGATGCCGGCGCGCCGGGCGCGCTCGAGTGCATGGACATCCGGCTTGTTGCTGACCACGGCGGCGATCGTCGCCGGCAGCGAGCCGTCGGCTACGCGGTCGATGAATGCCTGCAGGTTGCTGCCGTTGCCGGAGACCAGCACCACCAGCCGGAACGGCGCGGCCCGGGCCGGCGCGGCGCTGCCCGTCGCGTGGGTGCCCGGCATGGCCGCGTCAGGTCCCGGCGAGTTCGACGTACGGCTCTTCCGCGCCCGGCGCGTTCTCGATGCGGCCGATCACGCTGACGGTCTCGCCGGCGGCGGCGAGCAATTGCTGCGCGCGCGCGGCGTCGGCGGCGGCCACCACCACGCACATGCCGATGCCGCAATTGAAGGTGCGATACATCTCTTCCTCGACCACGCCACCCTGTTCCTGCAGCCAGGTGAATACCGCCGGCCGTTGCCAGGATTTGGTGTCGATCACCGCCTTCGTCTGTTCCGGCAGCACGCGCGGCAGGTTGCCGGTGATGCCGCCGCCGGTGATGTGTGCCATCGCCCTGACCGGCACCTCGGCGCACAGCGCGAGCAGCGGCTTGATGTAGATGCGGGTCGGCGCCATCAGTGCATCGGCCAGCGGTACGCCGCCGACTTTCTGCGCGAGGTCGGCCTTCGAGACCTCGACGATCTTGCGCACCAGCGAGTAGCCATTGGAGTGCGGGCCGGAGGAGGCAATGCCGAGGATCACGTCGCCGGCAGCCACCGACTTGCCGTCGATGATTTTCGATTTCTCGACCACGCCGACCGCGAAGCCGGCCAGGTCGTAGTCCTCGCCGTGGTACATGCCCGGCATTTCCGCGGTCTCGCCGCCGACCAGCGCGCAGCCGGCCAGTTCGCAGCCCTTGCCGATACCGGAAATCACGCTCGCCGCCGTGTCCACGTTGAGTTTGCCGGTGGCGTAGTAGTCGAGGAAGAACAGCGGCTCGGCGCCGCAGACGACGAGGTCGTTGACGCACATGGCGACGAGATCGATGCCGATGGTGTCGTGGCGCTGCAGGTCCATCGCCAGCTTCAGCTTGGTGCCGACGCCGTCGGTGCCGCTGACCAGGACCGGCTCGCGATATTTCTGCGGCAGCGCGCACAGTGCGCCGAAGCCGCCCAGCCCGCCCATCACTTCCGGGCGCAGGGTGCGCTTGGCCACCGGCTTGATGCGGTCGACCAGCGCGTCGCCGGCATCGATGTCCACGCCGGCGTCCTTGTAACTGAGGGAGGGTTTCTGGGGGTCGGTCATGAGAAAGGGGTCCCGGCAGGCGCGAAAAAGGCGCGCATT
>JBKHWA010000022.1:0-10617 GCA_046566765.1 Gammaproteobacteria bacterium | reverse complement strand
ACGCAGAACGTGCTGCTGCAGGAGCAGATGTACGCCTACCTGTTGTCGGCCGAGTCGCTGGGCGTGCGGGCGCTGGCCAGTGACCTGGCGCGCGATCGCGAGGACGGCAGCGAGGTCGATGCCTGCGACGAGCAGGACTGGGCGGTGGCGATCGGCCCGATGCCCTGGGACCAGGGGGTCTTTACCGTCTCCGTGCAGGACCTGCAGGGACGCTTCAACCTGAACAACCTGGTGCGCACGGACGACCAGGGTCAGCGCATGCTCGATCGCGACCAGCTGGAGCGGCTCAAACGCCTGTTGCGGGTCACCCTGCCGCAGGAGGCTGCGGCGAAAGAGGCCGAGGCGCTGGTGGAGGAGGCCGGCGACTGGGCCGACAGCAATACGCTGGTCGATGGCCTGGGTGGCGCCGAGGACACCGAGTACGAGTCGTGGCGGACCGGGAACCAGCCGTTCGGCGCGGTGTCGGAGCTGCGCGCATTACGCTCGGCGACGCGCGGGCAATGGCTCGAAGCGGATGGCAAGCCACTGTTCAGCCGCTATATTACGGTGCTCCCCGAAGGAACGACGATCAACGTGAACACCGCACCGGCCGAGGTTTTGCAGGCACTGCTGCCGACGCTCGGTACCGCCGGCGTCGATGCCGTGGTACAGCAGCGCGGGCAGCAGCCATTCGCGTCGGTCGATGAAGTGATGGCTTTGCCGGGCCTCGCCGGCCTGAGCGACGCCGCGAGAAACGAGCTCAAGTCCGCCATCGGTGTCAGCAGCGATTATTTCCAGGTGGTATCGCAGGTGGCCGTCGGCGATCGCGTCGCGCGGCTGGTCAGCCATGTCTACCGGCCACGGCAGCAAGGCGTCGCGCGCGTGGTAATGCGCGATCTCGGCGACAACTTCAGTGCCCCGGAAGATGCCTGCAACCCGGGCGTTTCCGTCGGCGCCGTCAATGTGCCGGCCGGGGGTGGCGCGTGAGCCGGTTACTGGTCTGCGCACCGGACTTGCCCGGCAACGACTGGCAATGGTTCGTGCCGGGCGACCCGGGCGTCGCCCGCGGTGACCTCGCGCAACTGGCGGCCGCGCGCGCCGCGCTGGCGGCGTTGCCGCCGGTGTTGTTGCTGCCGGCTGCACGCGTGCTCACCGTTGCCGTGACCGTGCCGGTGCGCCAGCAGCGGCAGATGCAGCCGGCATTCCCGTTCCTGGTGGAAGAAAACCTGGCCGGCGATATCGAGCAGTGTCATGTCGTCGCCGGCATGCGCATCGATTCCCAGCGGCTGCAGCTGGTCGCGGTAGAGCGCGCATTCCTGGCGTCGGTGCTGGCCAGCCTGCGCAGCGTCGGCATCGATCCCCCGGTGGTGACCAGTGAAGCGCTGGCGCTGTCGGTGCCGCCGCAGGGCGCGACCTTCCTGCTCGATGGCGAGAACAGCCTGCTGGCGACGGCCGATGGCCAGACGCTCGCGTTTGCCCAGGCCGACGCAACCACGATCGCGGGCATGATGGTGTTCGGCGAGGGCGACCGCATCGAGATCCGTTGCGGTCGCCATGGCGATGCCCTGGCTGCACGCGCGGTCGAAAACGAACTGCTCGCCGCATCGCCGACATTGCAGGTGGCGGTCGACGAAGTTCCGGTTGAGCGCCTGCAGTTGCTGGCGGATGCCATTGCCACCCGCATGCCGGTGAACCTGCGCCAGGGGGCGTTCGCCGCTGCCGGTGAAGCCTCGTTCTCGCTCGGTTTCGACTGGCGGCCACTGGCCTGGCTGGCGGCTTGCTGGGTCGTGCTGGCACTGGCCTACCAGGTTGCCGTTGGCATCAGCCATGCGCGCGCGGCGGCGAGCGTGCACGCGGCGCAGGTGGCGCTGTACCGGCAGGTGTTTCCCGGCGCGAAGAACGTGCCGCACCCGCGGGCGCAGATGGAAGGCCAGTTGCGCGGCGCCGGCGGTGGCGCCTCGTTCACGGCGCTGGTCGCGCAGACCTCGGAAACGCTCGCCGCGCTGGCGGGCAAGGATGCCGGCCGCTACGCGCCGCGCACCATTTCCTGGGATGCACAGCAGGGCGAATTGCACGTCGATATCGTCGCCCGTGGCCTCGAGGACATCGAGCAACTGCGCAGCGCGCTTCAGCAGCGCGGCCTCGCGGTCGATGTCGGATCCGGTGTGTCGCAGGCGGGTGGTTACAAGGCACGGTTGAACATCGGCATGCCGGCAACCGTGGCCGGGGGTGCGCGATGAAAAGCAGCATCAACGGTCTTCGGGTTGCACTCGCCGCCCGCATCGCGCCGCTGCAGGCGCGCTGGCAGCACCTGCCGGCGCGCGACCAGCGGGCGCTGGCAGTCATGGCGCTTGCCGTTGCCGCGGCACTGCTCTGGTTCGCGCTGGCGGTGCCGGCAATGAATTACGCGCAATCTGCCCGCGAGGACCTCGAATCGGCCCGCGCCGACCTCGGCTGGATGCAGGCAAACGCCGCCCGCGCCCGCCAGCTGGGGGGCGCCGGTGGCCTGCAGCCCGGGCAAACGTTGCTGTCGGCCGTCAATGCCAGCGCCCAGCAGGCGGGTCTCAGCCTCCAGCGCTTCGAGCCGGATGGCGATCAGCGCGTCCGCATCGCGCTGGAGAACGCGGTGTTCATCGATGTCATGCGCTGGATCGTCGAGCTCGAGCGCCGCTACGGCATCCGCGTCGAGCACTTCAATGCCGACGTCCAGGCGCAGCCGGGCATTGCCAATATCCGCCTGACGCTGGGCGCTTCTTCCTGATGCTGGAAGTGTTGCTGGTCGTCGTCCTGCTGGCCGGCGCACTGGCGGGTTTCCTTGCCGGCTTGCTGGGTATCGGCGGTGGCATGGTGATCGTCCCGGTGCTCGCCTATGCCTACGCCCACGCCGGGTTTCCGCTCGATGCGGTCATGCAGTTCGCGCTGGCCACGTCGCTGGCCAGCATCCTGTTCACCGGCCTCAGTTCGATGCGTGCCCACCACGCGCGCGGTGCCGTGCGCTGGGACCTGGTACGGACGCTGGCTATCCCGTTGATGCTGGGCGCGCTGGCCGGCTCGCAGGTGGCCGACGTGCTCGGCAGCGAGTGGCTGATGCGGCTGTTCGGATTCTTTGCGCTGCTGATCGCGCTGCAGATGCTGTTTTCACGCGGATCGCCGACCCGTGACGATCCGGGTGCGCCGCCGCCGTCCGTTGCGCTGCCGCTCACGCTGGCGGGCGGCGGGGTGATCGGCGTCGCCTCGGCCATCTTCGGCATCGGCGGCGGCTCGCTGTGCGTGCCCTGGCTGCACGCACTGGGCGTGCGGATGCAGAACGCGGTGGCGACGTCCGCCGCCTGCGGCGTACCGATCGCGCTGGCCGGGGCCACCGGCTACATCGTTGCCGGCTGGTCGCGCAGCGACCTGCCGGCACTGTCGCTGGGCTACGTGCATTTACCCAGCCTGGCTGCGCTGGCGGTGGTCAGCGTGCCGATGGCGATGGTTGGCGCCCGGCAGGCGCACCGGCTGCCGGCGGCAACGCTGCGCCGGGTATTCGCGTTGCTGTTGCTGCTGGTCGCCGCCGATTTCCTGCTGGCCTGACCGGGAGCAGCGGCATCCGGCCGCGGGCGCGGCTAGAATCCCCGGGCCGGACAGCATCAACAGACAGAGACGGAGCGGGCCATGCGGCGTGTGGTGTTCAACCAGAAGGGCGGTGTCGGCAAGTCCAGCATCGCGGTCAACCTCGCCGCCATCAGCGCCGCGCGCGGCTACCGGACCCTCGTCGTCGACCTCGACCCGCAGTGCAACGCCAGCCAGTACCTGCTCGGCGATGACGCGTTGTTCCCGGCAAGCGGGCAGGAACTGGAGCCGAACATCGGCCAGTTCTTCGCGCAGACGCTGTCGTTCAAGCTGGTGGAGAAGTCCCCGGAATCGTTCGTCCACAAGACGAAGTACGACAACCTCTATGTCATCCCGTCCAACCCGGAACTGCGCGAAATCGAGCACCTGCTCGAGTCCAAGCACAAGATCTTCAAGTTGCGTGGCGCACTGAAGACGCTGAGCCAGCAGTACGATGCCATCTATATCGACACGCCGCCGGCGTTCAATTTCTATACCTTGTCGGCGCTGATCGGCGCCGACAGTTGTATCGTGCCGTTCGACTGCGATGCATTTTCGCGGCGGGCGCTCTACACGTTGATGGAAAACATCGAAGAGACGGCGCGCGAGCACAACGACGAGTTGCAGATCGAGGGTATCGTCGTCAACCAGTTCCAGCCGCGGGCGAGCTTGCCGCAGCAACTGGTGAACGAACTCAAGACCGAGGGCCTGCCGCTGCTGGACAGCATGTTGCCCAGTTCGGTGCTGATGCGCGAATCGCATGAGCAGGGCAAGCCGCTGATCCACCTCGATCCGTCGCACAAGCTCACGCAGGCGTTCACCGCGCTGTTTGACGAGCTGGAATCCCGCCGGCGGAAGTGACTTCGTCAGAAGTCATTTGGCCGGCTCAGCGTGCCGGTTGCGCCTTTTTCATGCCGGTCAGGCGGACGACGGTATTGATCATCTCCTCCGGGGCCGGTTTCGCGAGGTAGTGGTCGCAGCCGGCGGCGTGCCCGAGCTGGTAGTCGGTGGCCTTGCCGCAACTGCTCAGCATCGCCACCCGCGTCGGCCGCAGTTGCTTCAGCCGGCGGCAGACTTCGTAGCCGTCCATGCCCGGCAGCACGATGTCGAGGAACACCAGGTCGTAGGCTTTTTCGGCAGCCTTTGCCAGCGCGTCTTCGCCCGAGGTCGCGATGTCCACCTGCAGCGGAAAGCGGCTGTAGTTGCCGGCTTCTTCCAGCCGCAGTTGCAGCAGTTCCCGCGCGGCGGCGCTGTCGTCGACTATCAGCACCTGCAGGCCGTGTGCCGGCTCGTCGTCGCCGTCGCCGTCGGCTTCCGGCGTTGCCGTGCGCAGCGCGTAGCGGATCTCGTCGAGGTTGCGGAACGACAATGGTCGCGGCAGTGCGACCACGTCGTTGGCGGCGACGGCCGGGTTGCTGCTGACCACCACCCCGGCGATCTCCGGGTGCCGTCGCGCGAGGTCCTGCCACTCGGCCAGTGCCTGCGGGTTGTCGCCGTCGACGAACAGGATGTCGGCCGGCTCGCCGGTCGCCGCGGGGCCAAACGCGTAGCGGGGCTGCAGGTCGCCGTGCAGGCGGAACATGCTCTCGATGACCAGCACCTCGCGGGGCGGCAGCCCGAGGTGGGAAACCCGGTAGTGGCTGCGCTGGCGTTTTGCCCGGGGCTGCGGGCGGGCGGGGGCATACGCAATATTCATGAGCAGGGTTCCCCTTCTGGTTGCCGGCCGACCCCGGGAAGCGGGGCGGATTGCCGTGGATGGAGCCCGTCAGCCCCGACGGATCCGGCCTCCTGGCCTGCTCGACTCAGGCGAAAGTGTGACGACTGTTCGCTGACCGTTCTTGACGGAGGTCAAAAGAGCGCACCATCGCAGGGCGTCAGCATCCCCTTTGGTGCCGGATTGTGAATACGCGACTTTGACCCCGGTCCGTTGTCCTTTCACGACATTGCTGCCCCCCGGACGGCGTTGATACGGTCGACCGGTCGTTGCCTCCTCCATAACAACAAGCACTGCGGAGACCTCTCCATGGCCATGATTCACGTCAAGCAGCCGCCCCAGGAAATCCAGTGGTACGACAAGGCCCAGGACGACCTGGCGTCGCGGATGACCGAGAAGCACATCGATGACATCTGCGAGATCTTCAAGACGCCGCTGACCGGCCACTACAACTGGGATTACGACTCCGCCGACGGCCGCATCCGCAAGCTGTACCGGCTCGGCAAGGAGCTCAACTGGAACGCCGAGGTCGACGTCGACTGGCGCAAGACCTTCCCGAAGAGCGAGTACCCGGTCGACCCGATGTTCAACCCGTTCGTGGGTTACGAACCGTTCGAGAAAATGAGCGAGCAGCAGAAGCTCGATTTCTCCTGGCACAACCAGTCGTGGACGCTCAGCCAGTTCCTGCATGGCGAGCAGGGTGCGCTGCTGGTCGCCTCGCAACTCACCAGTTGCGCGCCGACCTTCGACGCCAAGCTCTATGCGGCGTCGCAGACCTTCGACGAGGCACGCCACGTCGAGGTGTTCCACAAGTACCTGCGTGACAAGGTGCAGTTCATGTACCCGGTCAACAAGCACCTGAAGGCGCTGCTGGACAAGGTGCTGACCGATCCGCGCTGGGACCTCAAGTTCATCGGCATGCAGATCATCATCGAGGGGCTCGCGCTGGCCGCGTTCAACACGCTGAAGATGGTGTCGCGCGATGACCTGCTGAAGGACATCATCGAGCTGGTGATCCGTGACGAGGCCCGGCACGTCACCTTCGGGGTGAACTACCTGGAGGAGTTCGTGAAGAACCTTTCGCAGGAGGAGAAGGAGGAGCGCGCGCAGTTTGCGCTGGAGGCCTGCCTGGTCATGCGCGAGCGACTGATCGCCACCGATGTGTTCGAGCAGTTCGGCTGGGACGTTGAAGCGGCCCGCGCCAAGGTGCTGGAAGCGAAGATCATGGAGCAGTTCCGCAGCCTGCTGTTCACCCGCATCGTGCCGAACCTCAAGCGCATCGGTTTGCTGACCGACCGTATCCGGCCGAAGTTCGAGGAGATCGGCATCCTGCAGTACGAAAACCTGGTCGACGACGGGGTGATCGACTGGGCGGCGATGTCGCAGCCGCTGTACAAGGCAAGCGCCTGACAGCGCAGGCAAGCGCCTGCGCCTCATTGCGCCGCCAGGCAACTGGCTGCACAAGTTGAATGCCGGGTGCCAGTCGGTTGGTTGAAACAAGAAAGCCCGTCGCTGACGGGCTTTCTTGTGGGCGCTGCTGGCGGCTCACTGCGTCCGGAACAACGCCGTTTCGCTGCCGACCGGCCTGGTGAGCGCCTGTAGCGTGCGCTCGCGCGCCAGCGCGACGATCTGCCTTCCCAGCGCCATTTTCGATGGGCCCGAACGCGGAATGTCGATCAACTCGAGCGCGGCGAGATTCGCGCGGTGCGGGATTTTCAGCCCGGGATCGTCGCGCCGCCGCCACGGCGAGCGCGAACCGAGGTGGTGGTAGAACACGCGCTCGCCGTTGGCGACACCCGCCAGTCCCCAGCGATCGCCGACGCCGCCATCGGCGCACAGCGCGCCGTCGATCCGCAACGGGTGGAACAGAAGGGGCACCGCGCAGGACGCATAGATCGCCGGCACCAGTTCGCCGGCGGCCAGCACCCGGGTCCTGCGGCCACTCCACTGGTGCACCGACAATGCCAGCGGGATCACGCACTGCTCGAACCGGTGCACGGGAAGGATCTGCTGCAGGCGTTCACGGAACAACGCGCCGCGCAGCAGGCCGAGCCCGGGTGCCGGATCCCAGAAATGATGGCGCTCGAGCTTGAGCAACTCCTCGATGATTGCCGGCGGTGCGAACCCTGCCGCCCGCAGGCTTCCCACCAGCGCGCCGGCGCTGGCACCGGTAATGCGCGCCGGTTGCACACCCCGTTCGTGCAGCGCCGCCAGCATGCCGGCGTGGGCATAGAAGCCGAAGAAGCCGGACGACAGGGTCAGCGTGAACGGCTCGGCGGCGAGCCAGTCGGCGAGGGTGTTGGCAGTCATCGCGATTCGGTCGGTGTCCGGGCGGAAGCAGGGCAGGGCGTGACTATAATCGCCGCTCCCGCGCGCCGCTCCCCGGCGTACCTGTCCGCAACGGATTATTCCCGCTCGTGGCCAATATCCCGCCGCTGCCGCTGATCCTGCTCGCCGTCTTCGCCACCGGTATGGGCCAGACCATCGTATTCGCGGTGCTGGCGCCGCTGGGTCGCGAGGTCGGGCTGGCAGAAATCCAGGTCGGCCTGATCATCGCCGCCAGCAGCGTGGTGTTCTCGATCGCCAGCCCGCGCTGGGGCCGGGTGAGCGAGCGCATCGGCCGGCGCCGCACGATGATCATCGGCCTGCTGGGCTACAGCTTCGGCACGGCGCTGTTTGCCACGGCGTTCCTCGCCGGCATGCAGGGCTGGCTGGTCGGCGGCTCGGTGCTGCTGGCCCTGGTGATCGCGCGGATGATCCAGTCGACGGTGATGGCGGCGACTGCGCCCGCGGCCAATGCCTACATCGCCGACATCACCACCCGTGAACAGCGCGTCGGCGGCATGGGTCGGCTCGGCGCGGCGCATAACCTCGGCACTATCCTCGGCCCGGCCATCGGCGGTGCGCTGGCGATCTTCAGCCTGCTGGCGCCGCTGTACGTTGCGGCCGTGGTCACCTTGCTGACCGCCGCGGTGATCTGGCGCTGGTTGCCGGAGGCGCCGCGCGCGCCGGCACCGCCAGCCATGCACGGCGCAGCAGCCGGCAAGGGTCCCGGTTACTTCGATCCGCGGGTGTTTCCGTTCCTGCTGATCGGCATCTTCCTGTACATCGCCTTCTCGGTGGTGCAGCAGACGCTCGGGTTCTACATCCAGGATCGTCTCGCGCTCGACAGCGCCGGGACAGCGCGCTATGCCGGCATGGTGATGATGATCGGTGCCGTGGCGTCGCTCGCTGCGCAGATGGTAGCGGTGCGCCGGCACTGGTCGCCGCGGCGGCTGATCATTACCGGCTTGCCGGTGGTGCTGCTCGGCGCGTTACTGATGGCGGCAGCCAACGGCGTGGTGGTGATGGCACTGGCCATGGCTTGCGTCGGCTGCGGCGTCGGGCTTGCCGGCCCGGGTTACAGCGCATCGGCCAGCCGCGCGGTGGGCGCGCACGAGCAGGGCGCGGTGGCCGGGCTGGTGGCGGCGGCGCCGGCACTCGGTTACGTGGTGGGCCCGCTCGCCGGCACCGCGCTGTACCAGCTCGATCCCCGCTGGCCGTACCTGTTCGTTGCGGTATCCTTCCTGCCCCTGATCGTCTACGCGGCCCGCAAGCTCGGGCGCCACTCTCCATGAGCGACAAGCGGCCATGAGCGAGAAACCGGACACCGGCTCCGACGCCGGGCCCGTCGTCGATCTTGGCCGGTCACGCGAGCGGCTGAAAGTGAAACGGCAGGAGCGCGCCGAGGCCGAACTGGCCGCGCGTTTCCACGATGCCATGGGCTGGAAGGGCAAGCCGAAATCGTCGGCGGCCAAAAAGAAGCCGAAGCGCAGGAAGCGCTGAGTATCCTGTTCACGTATGTGCATCCGGAAAACCATGCCGAAGATTCCGCAGGACATCACCGTCTTCACGCCGCCGTCGCCGGAGCGGATCCGCCGTGCGCTGGCGCCGCTGTACCGCTGGTTCTCGCCGCGCTGGTTCGGGCTGGAAAACGTGCATCCCGACACGCCGTCGCTGTTCGTCGGCAATCACACCATCTACGGGATGATCGACTCGCCGATCCTGTTCGGCGGGCTGTACGAGAAGACCGGCGTCTACGTGCGTGCGCTCGGCGACCATTACCACTACAAGATTCCCGGCTGGGGCGACACGTTGCTGAAGTACGGCTCGGTGCCCGGCACGCCGGAAAACTGCCATGCGCTGATGAGGTCCGGCCAGCACGTGCTGGTGTTCCCGGGTGGCGCGCGGGAAGTGGCCAAGCGCCGTGGCGAGGAAAATCGCCTGACCTGGAAAAAGCGCACCGGCTTTGCCCGGCTGGCGATCGAGCACCAGTACCCGATCACCCCGTTTGCCTCGCTCGGCGCCGACGACATGTTCGACATCGTCTACGATGCCGAGGACTTCATGGCATCGCGCATCGGCCGCCGCATCCTGCGCGCCAAACCGGTGGCGAAACTGCTGCGCGACGGCGACCTGTTCATGCCGATCACCCGCGGCGTAGCAGGCACCGGCATCCCGCGGCCGCAGCGTTTCTATTTCATGTTCGGCAAGCAGATCGACACCACCCGCTGGGCCGGGCGCGCCGATGACCGGGACGCGCAGTGGGAGTT
Organism: Gammaproteobacteria bacterium; assembly: GCA_046566765.1. Lineage (GTDB taxonomy): Bacteria > Pseudomonadota > Gammaproteobacteria > Pseudomonadales > JADFDG01 > JADFDG01. The sequence goes on along the minus strand of JBKHWA010000022.1, from coordinate 741 downwards.
GCGCAACGAGGTGCAGGCGGCGATCGAGGAGATGCTGGCCCGGCTCGAGGTGATCCGCGCCGATGACGACACGCTGCCGTTGTGGCGACGCTTGCTGAGCAAGCCGAAGGGGAAATGAAAAAGCCGGCGTTGAGCCGGCTTTTTCATTTCGGGAACTCCTTACAGCTTGTAGCTGAACGTGCAGGTCGCGCTGTACTTGATGTCGTTCAGCGGGGTCTTGTAGTTGTAGGCGAAGGAGAGCTTCGTCGGCAGCACGTTCTGGGTATTGAGCGTGGCGGTGCCGGTGACGCCGTAATTCAGCACGGTCAGGTTGGTCGGCAGCGTGTAGGTCCGCGCATCGCCGGCGGCGGCAACCGCGTAGGCTTCGCTGAACGGGATATTGATGGTGCCCAGCGACACGTTCTGCACGCCGATCGTCCAGTGGCAGCCATTGCCGACAAAGGTCATCACTTCCATCGCGGCCTTGAGCGCGGTCTCGGTGACGATGTCGCGTTGCCAGCCCAGCCAGGAACCCATGTAAATCTTCGCCTCGAGCTGGTTGACGTTCCAGCTGCCACGGTAATCGCCTGCCCACGAGGCGAGCAGGTCGCCCGGGCCGGTTGGCAGCGGATCGCCGCCGCCGTCGCCCGGATCGGTGCTGGCTCCCAGCGCGACCAGGAATGCGGAGACGTAGTTGTCGATGATCGCCAGCGCATCCTGGATGTCCGGCGACGTGCCGAGTTCCTGCGCGGCGGCATCCAG
>JBKHWA010000021.1:0-27569 GCA_046566765.1 Gammaproteobacteria bacterium | reverse complement strand
TGTACAGGACCGTGCCCGCCACTTCCGCGGCGCGGGCGCCGGGAACCAGCAGCGCCAGCACGAAAATGGTTCCGATCACCCGCTTCAGCATCTGGATATGCATGTCACTTCTCCCTGTCAGAAGCGCCACGTCGCGCCAAGCATGGCGACGGTGCGCTCGAAGTCGAACAACTCATTGTCGGCCGACATGTTGTCTGCGTGGGTCACGTCGGCGTTGAGGGTCCAGGCGGCACCCAGTTTCATCTGCCAGCCCAGCGCGGCATCGACCAGCAGGTCTTCACGCTCGACGCCCAGCAACGGCTGCACGTCCTTGTACTTCGACTGCTGCACTCCCAGCGCACCGTACAGCGATTGCCGCGACGACAGCGGGTAACGCAGGTTCACGCGGCTGGCAACGTAATCGCGGCCGTTGTACTCGAAGCCGGATTCCACCGCCGGCTCGGTGCCGACGTGGGCGGAAACCGTCATCCGGAGGGCGCTGCCGCTCCAGCTCCAGGCACCACCGAGCAGGAACTGGCGCGTATCGCGCGTTTCCTGCGATACGAAATGGCTGCTGGCGAACTGGCCGAACCAGGACAGCGCGGTATTCGCCGACAGCGGCCTGTTGTACTCGGCGCCGGCGGATACCAGGTAGCGGGCCTCGTCGTCCTCGATCCGCAGCGCGTGCGCGGCCAGCGGGATCCGCCAGCGGGCGATACCTCGCTGCAGCGCCCAGCCGCCGGTCAGCGACGCCTGGGTGTAATCGTAATTGCCGCCGGACAGCAGGTCCTCGTTGTCGCGCGCCTGCACCGACGCGCCGAAGAACCGCGTGTGGCGCTGGTTGACCGGCTGCACGATGTCGATGCCGGCACGGAGGTCACCGAACACGGCGTCGGTCTCCAGCGCCGAGACCGGCAGCGACAGCGGGATGAAGATACCCGGGATGTCGTGCAGGACTTCGTTGGTCGCGCTGTTGATGTTGCTGTCATGGCCGACGGCAACCGTTACGTAGCCGCCGACGCTGGTCTTGCTGCGTTTTTCGCCGGCGTCGATCGCGCCCAGGTATGTACGGATGCGTTGCTGCACGGGATCCGGCGGCGTCGATGCCAGCACCTCCTCGAACAGCGCCCTGGCCTCAGCGGTATTGCCGAACTGGTAGTACGCATCGGCAAGTTCCAGCTTGGCCCGGGCGTTGCCCGGCTGGCTGGCGACGACGCGCTCGAAGGCGAACACCGCCTGGTTCTTCTTGCCCGCGGCCTTCGCGGCGAGGCCGTACCAGAAATCGAAGTCGGCATCGCCGGCGCTGCCGGATTCCATGCGCCCGGCCATGTCCCAGGCCCTGGCATCGCCGGCCTCGACCAGCGCACGCAATTCCTCGACGCTGTCCGCGCGCGCCGGCACGGCAACGACCATCAATACGAGTACAAGAAAGGGACGCAACAGGCGGGAAGAAATCGCGCGCGAAAACTGCGCGCGGCGGAGAGGGTGATGCGGCATGGGATTGTCCTGCGGGCCGGGTCCTTTGGGCCCGGGCAGTATACCGCCAGTGCGCGTCGGCCACCGGCATCCTGTCGCGCGGCCAGTTCCCGGAGGGTGCGCACCCGGTAACTGCGAATCAGTACAGGTAATTCGCCAGCCGGCGACGGTACTGCGCCGCCAGCGGATCATCCCGCCCGAGCATTTCGAACACCTCAAGCAGGGTCTTGCGGGCGATGTCGTCCTCGTACTGGCGATCCTTGCGGAAAATGTCCAGCAGCAGGTCCATGCCCTCTTCGAGGCGCGCCGCGGTGATCAGGCGAACCGCGTAGTGGTAGCGCGTCGCGGTATCGGGCGAGCCCTGCATGCGCGCCTCCAGCACCGCCAGTTCCGGCAGTTGCTGCGAGCGCCCGGCAAACGCCAGCAGGGCTCGCGCGCGCTTCAGTTCCACCACGTCGGCAGGGGCCTCCGCCAGCACGCGGCTCGCGTCGTCCAGCCGATTGTGCTGCAGCAGGATTTCCGCCAGCAGTTCACGCGACTTGTGATCATCCTTCTTTACGCGCAGGTGCTCGCCCAGCGCCGCCAGCGCGTCCTCGACATGGCCGTCCTGCACGGCCGCCAGCACCTGGGCGTGGAAATCGCCAGCCTCGTCAGCAGCCGGCGGCGGCGCACCGAGGTGGGGCGCGAGCAACTTTCGGATGGCCGCCTCGGGTTGCGCACCCACCAGTTCACCGGCAAGTTGCCCCTGCACCACCAGTTTCAGCGTCGGCAGGCCGCGCACACCGAACTGCTGGGTGATCAGCTGCTCGTGGTCGGCGTTGACCTTGGCAAGGATGAACGCGCCGCGGAACTCGTGTGCCAGTTTCTCCAGCACCGGTCCCAGTTGCTTGCAGGGTGCGCACCAGTCGGCCCAGAAATCGACCAGCACCGGCAGTTGCCGCGAGCGACCGATGACCTCGGCAAAATTCGCCTCGGTGAGATCGACGATGTAATCCGTGCGATTTGCCATGCGCGCCACAACTCCATGACCGACTGGAAGGCGGCGACTTTACACCAGGCCGTTCCGGGCGCGGCGCCGGCGCTGCAGCCTGCCCGTGGTCGACCATGGACGCTGCCGGCCGATGTCCGGGTGGCGCGTGCGCCGGTGGCCAGCAGGCCGGCAGCAGTTACCCACAGAATCTGTGGATAACTCTGTTGAACGATCGTGGCGACCAGGTCCGCTTGCCCGGCAGGATTGGTATTTTTACCTACAGGTCATTTTTTGACCTGTCAGGTTTCTTCATCGATTCAATGGGTTAGCGCATTCGCCAACAGAATCAGCGAGTTGGCGGACAGAGTTAAGACTCGCCTGCAGACCGATCGACCATGTGCACAACCCCGGCCCGGGGCCGGGCGGCGGGCAGGCGGACACCCCGGCGCGGTGCCGGGAACGCGGGGGATAAAGTCAGAAGCGGAGGCTGACGCTGAGGCCCAGCACCGGGAGGGGTTCGATCGACGTGCCACCCGGCTCGGGACCGCGGGAGGACTCGTCGACCAGCGCCATGCCGGCCTGCATGGTCATGCGCAGGTGCGCCGTCACCCACTGGTAGCCGATCTCGCCGCCGGCACCATAACGGGTGAATTCCGGGCCACCGTCGATGTCGCCGGCAAAGGCGCCGCCGAAATAACCGCTCTGGTCGAACTTGCCGTCCTGGAAACGACGAACGCCAAGCATCCCGGTCATGTTTTCGACGTTGAAACCGGTATTTGACTGGTACGTACCCAGCAGCATGTACACGCTGCCCAGCCTGCCCGTCTTTTCCAGGTTCACCCCTTTCAGGCCGTTGGCCGAGGCAAGGCCGACCAGCATGTCGGCCTGCGCGGCCGCGGGAGTGGCCAGCGCGGCGGCCAGAACCAGGGGGAGCGCAACAACGCGCATCAGGAACTCTCCTCAGGGGAAGCGCGCCGCATCATGCCGAGCGGCGCCACCGGGTATCTATACGATTCTTGTAATTGGCCGCAGGTCCGGGACGTACACCGCGCAGGCGCTGCCGGCCTCAAAACCCGAACCGCTCGGAGAATTTGCGTTTCTTCTTCTTCAGCGACGGCCGCTCGACTTCCTCGGCGGGTTCCGCCGCGGCAGGTTCCGGCGCAGCCGCCGGCGGCGGTGCTGCCACCGGAACCGGCGGGACACCGATGTCCTGCACGGCAGCCGACTCGACCGGAGCCGGCTCGACAGGCGCCGGTGCCGCGGTCACCGGCTCTGCGGCCGCCGGCGCCACCGGAGCAACTGCCGGCGCAACCGGCGATCGGCGGGACAACGAGGCGCTGCTGGTGGCCGCCGCCGGCGCGACGACCGGTGTACCGGGCGGCAACTTGAACGGCGAAAGCTGCCGCTTGAGCATCAGCGACGTCGGCTGGCGCGGCGGCGGCAACGCCACCGAGTACTCGCGTGGCGGCACCACGAGCACGCGCGCTTCGCTGGGCGTCGATTCGAGATACTGGATATCGGCAAGCGACACCGCCGGTGGCGGGTCGACCTGTGCCACGAGCCCACTGGCCGGATCACCCTTGATCCTGGCAACCGCGAGCATCGGGCCGTCGTAGAACGTTTTTTTCAGCGCGAAAGGAATGGCACCGCCGACGTGGTAGCCCACCTCGCCGAAACCGGTGCCGACCAGCGACGACGGGATCAGCGCATAACCCAGCGGATCGCCGGCAGCAAAACCGATGGGGGTGGAAATGAGGGCAGCCGGCAAGGCAATGAGGCCGCCGAACACGATGCCGGCGACGCCCACGGCCCGCGAAGGGTAGACGACGAAACTGCCTTCTTTCTTGATGTAGGCGGGAGGCTGGTCAAACGTGCGCGCGGCCGCGGGGCCGGACGACAACGCCAGTGAAACCAGGACCGCCACCATTACCCTGCGCATGGGCATGAGGCCACTATCGGTTGTTGTTGTTATGAGTACGGACAGACTTGTTCGCAGTTTTACAAGGAAAGCACCCCGCCGGGCAACCCGGCGGGGTATTCAGCCTGTCACTTCAGGCCAGCCCCGGGGACAACCCGGGCCCGGCGTCTCCAGCGCAACCGGGGTCCGGCGGTAACCGGAACCCCGGTCGCAGGGATATCAGAGCGGGACTTCGTCGACGGTGTCGGCAACGCCGTCGATGGCGCCGTCAGCCTTCTCGAGCGCGGAGTCGGCGGTGTTGCCGACCACCGGCACCACCGAGACCACGGCACCGACCACGGCCACGCTGGCACCAAACACGCGCATCGGCACGGTGACCAGCTTGGTCAGGAAGCAGCCGCTGAGCAGCGAGGTCAGGACGGCGATGACGACGATCCGGGAAGCAGTCTTGCGCATGGGAAACTCCTGGCTGGTTGCAGTCCGTGCGGGATGGCACGCCGGCTATTGAAGCCGTGCCGCCGCGGACTCGTCAAATGACCAGCCCGCAAAACAGCGGGATCGTCAGCCGAATTGCACGCCCAGCCGGCGCCCGACTTCCTCGTAGGCCTCGATGACATCGCCGAGGTCCTGGCGGAAGCGGTCCTTGTCCATCTTCTTGCGGGTGGCCTTGTCCCAGATCCGGCAGCCGTCCGGCGAGAACTCGTCGCCGAGCACCAGCTTGCCCTCGAAGGTGCCGAACTCGAGCTTGTAGTCCACCAGCAGCATGCCGGCGTCGTCGAACAGCTTCTTCAGCACGTCGTTGACCCGGTAGGTCAGCGCCTTCATCTCGTCGAGCTGCGCCTGGGTGGCCCAGCCGAACGCGAGCGCGTGCGATTCATTGACCATCGGATCGCCAAGCTTGTCGCTCTTGAGGAACAGTTCGAAGGTCGGCGGGTTCACCGGCAGGCCTTCTTCCAGCCCGTAGCGGCGGCAGATCGAGCCGGCGGTGTAATTGCGCACCACGCACTCGAGCGGAACCATGTCCAGTTTCTTCACCACCGACTCGGTGTCGCTGAGCAGTTTTTCGAAGTGGGTCGGGATGCCGGCCGCCTGCAACTTCTCCATGACGAAGGCGTTGAAGCGGTTGTTGACCATGCCCTTGCGGTCGAGCTGGGCGAGTTTCTTGCCGTCGAACGCCGAGGTGTCGTTGCGGTAGACCATCACCACCCGCGTCGGGTCGTCGGTGGCAAACACGCTCTTGGCCTTGCCCGTATAAAGTTGTTCGCGCTTCTGCATGGTCATGTCCCGTTGCGTTCGTTTTGCTTGCCGAGATTCCGTATCGCGTTTTCTTCAGGCCGGCCTGGCCAATCCGCCGCCGGCCTGCCGGTTGCCGGCTGCCACCGGCAACCAGCCGTGCCCTTCCGCCTGGCCGGCGACGACGACCGAGTCCTCGTGCCGGCCCAGCGCTTCCGCCGCGGCGCGACGCGCCAGTTGCGGAAGGTTGTTCTTTTCACTCAGGTGGCCGATCACCAGCGTCGCCAGCCGCTGCTGGTCGACCTGCGCCAGCAACTGTGCCGCCTGCGTATTGCTCAGGTGGCCGAAATCGCCACCGACCCGCGCTTTCAGCGACGGCGGATACGGCCCGTCGGCCAGCATGCGCGCATCGTGGTTGCACTCGAGGAACAGCGCATCGCATTGCCCGTAGGCGTCCACCACCTGCGACGTCAGGCTGCCGAGGTCGGTCAGCATGCCGAAGCGGGCACCGCCGTGGTCGAACACGTACTGGCACGGCTCGGCGGCATCATGCGGCACCCGCACCGGCGTTACCGCCAGCCCGCCGCAGACGAACGGCTGGCCACGCACCACGCGCCGGCAATCGACGTCCAGGCCGTCGAACTGCCGCCGCCCTTCCATCGCCCGCTTCGTGCCGGCGGTGAGCCAGACCGGAAGCCGGTAGCGCGCTGCCAACGCCGTCACGCCATCGGCGTGGTCGCTATGCTCGTGGGTCACCAGCACGCCGGCCAGCGATTCCGGAGCCACCTCGAGCCGGGCCAGCCGGCGCAGTGTCTCGCGCAGGCCGAAACCGTTGTCCACCAGCACCCGCGTTTCGCCGGCCGACACCAGCAGCGCGTTGCCGCGGCTGCCGCTGCCGAGCGAAGCGAAGCGCAGCGTCGTCACGGCGTGAGGCCGTCCTTGAGTTTCCTGATCAGGGGCTCGGCGAGCTCGATCGGCGCCATGCCGTTCTCGTCGACCTGCAACGCCACCTGCACGCCGTTGGCGGTGTAGTTCAGCTTCAGTTGCCAGGGCTCGTCGGCGCTGTTGCGCTTGCCATCGACCACGACGTAGTAAACGGCACGGCCGCGGTCGAGATCCTCGACCTTCACCGTCGACTCCTTCGCCAGCGCATCGCCGACGCGCTGCCAGGCCCAGTCGAAACCGACGTCGAGCATCAGTACCGGGTAGCCGTTGCCGTCGCGGGTCAGCACCACGCGATCGGCCGACAGCACCGGGTCGCCGGCATCGGCCGGCGACTCGGCCGCGGCGGCATCGAGTTTCACCAGCTTCGGCGGCTCGGGAATCTCGATCTTCGGTTTCTTCCGCTTCTTTCGCTTCTGACCCTCGACCGCTTTCGCGCGCTGCTCGAGGTCGGGCACCGGGTACAGTTCCTGCGACGGGATCGCCGCCAGGCCTTCCGGGTAGGTGAGCGGCTTGCCGGGCTCGGCGCGCAGGTAATCGAAGCCGCGGTCGCGGAAGATGCCGTTCTGGCCGCAACCGGCCGGCAACAACAGCACCAGCAACAGCGGCGCCAGGGCCAGTCGGGATAACCGGGCCATCAGGCGACCAGCCCGGCGCGCGCCAGCGCGGCATGCAACGCCGCGCGCTGGCCGACGGAGAGCGGCGTCAGCGGCAGGCGGATGCCGGTGCCGATGCGCCCCATCTCGTGCAACGCCCACTTCACCGGGATCGGGTTGGATTCGCAGAACAGCACGCGGTGCAGCTCGGCGACCTTCGCATCGTGCGCACGCGCGGCGGCGGCATCGCCCTTGAGCGCGGCGGCGCAGGCGGCGTGCATTTCCGCCGGCGCCACGTTGGCGGTGACCGAGATGTCGCCGTGGCCGCCCATCAGGATCAGTTCGACCGCGGTGGCATCGTCGCCGGAATAGACCGCGAAGTCCTTGCCGACACGATCAAGGATTTCCCGCGCACGCGGCAGTTCGCCGGTGGCTTCCTTGACGCCGACGATGTTCGCCACGGTGGACAACCGCACGATGGTGTCCGGCTTCATGTCGCAGGCGGTGCGGCCGGGCACGTTGTAGAGGATCTGCGGCAGCGCGACCGCCTTCGCGATCGCGGTGTGGTGCAGCACCAGGCCTTCCTGCGTCGGCTTGTTGTAGTACGGGGTGACCAGCAGCGCGGCGTCGCAGCCGACGTCCTTCGCCGCCTGGGTCAGCTCGATCGCCTCGCGGGTGGAATTGGCGCCGGTGCCGCCGATGACCGGCACGCGCTTCTTCGCGCAATCGACGATGAATTTCATCGCCGCGATGTGTTCGTCGTAGTCGAGGGTCGCGGATTCGCCGGTGGTGCCGACGGCGACGATCGCGTCGGTGCCGCTGGCGACGTGCCAGTCGACCAGCTTCGCCAGCGCGTCGCGATCGATCTCGCCGTTGTCCAGCATGGGTGTGACGAGAGCAACGATGCTGCCCTTGATCATGGCGTCTCCGCGCGAAGAAGGCTGGGAACCGGGTGTGCTGCCCGCGGCCGGAAAAGCCCGCCGCGGCAAGGGGCGTAATGGTACGGCGCCGGCCGGGGGATTTCGATAGCGATGCCGCGGTGCCGGGGGTGCCGGCCACCCCTTGTCGAACGCCGCCCCGGGCAACCACACTCCGGCTCCCGATCCTCCGCAGGGAGCACTCCCATGACCACCGAGTACCTGGTGCTGTCCGCGCTCGGCAGCGACCGTCCCGGCATCGCCGACCAGCTGGCGCGCGCCGCCGCCGCCAGCGGCTGCAACATCGAGGACAGCCGGATGGCGGTCATGGGCGGCGAGTTCGCCGTGCTGATGCTGGTCTCCGGCAGCAACAAGGCGATCGCGGCGATGGAGCAGGCCTGCCCGGGAGTTGGCCGCGAGCTCGACCTCTCGCTGCATACCCGCCGCACGCAGCCGAAGCCGCGCCAGGCGGCGTCCCGCCCCTACCGCATCGAGGTCAGCGCGCTGGACCAGCCCGGCCTGGTGCACGAGCTGGCCAACTTCTTCGCCAGCCGCCACATCAACATCGAGTCGCTGGACACCAGCACCTACGCGGCGCCGCACACCGGCTCGCAGATGTTCACCCTGCGGATGACGGTGAACGTGCCGGCCGACGTCGCGGTGGCGCCGCTGCGCGAAACCTTCCTCGACCACTGCGACGCGCGCAACCTCGACGCCGCATTCGACGCCGCGCGCCCCTGAACGCGGCCCGGCGCCTGCATTTCCGCCACCGCGACTTTCAACCTGCCCACTTTCGTCCCGACCCAGGAGCAACCGCCATGAGCATCGCGACCGGCCAGCGCGTCCCCGCCTTCCGTGCCCCCGCCACCAACGGCAAGGACATCGATTCCACCGCCCTGCGCGGCTGGAACTACGTGATCTATTTCTATCCGAAGGACGACACCCCCGGCTGCACGCTGGAAGGCCAGGACTTCCGCGACAGGTACGAGCAGTTCAAGGCGACGAAGACGCTGGTGATCGGCGTCTCGCGCGATTCGCTGGCGTCGCACGAGAAGTTCAGGTGCAAGTACAGCCTGCCGTTTCCGCTGATCAGCGACGCCGACGAGACCGTATGCCGGCTGTTCGAAGTGATCCGCATGAAGAACATGTACGGCAAGCAGGTGATGGGCGTCGAGCGCAGCACCTTCCTGGTCGATGCCGACGGTGTGCTGCGCCGCGAGTGGCGCGGGGTGAAGGTCGACGGCCATGTCGATGAAGTGCTGGCCGCGGCGCGCGCGCTCTGACGGCGCCGCCACACTGAACACGATCAGGCTGAGCGCGATTCAGGCGCCGCGTTCGATCAGGAAAACGAACAGCCCGCCTTCCTCGCCTTGCGCGAGCAGTCGGTGCGGCGACAGCGCCAGCCAGGCCGGGATGTCGCGGCGGGCACCGGCGTCGCTGGCGACGACTTCCAGCAGCGCGCCCGCCGGCAACCGCGCCAGTTGCTGCTTGGTGCGCAGCAGCGGCAACGGGCAACGCAGGCCGGTGCAATCGAGTTGTTCGGGCGACGCCGCGCGCGGGCTGTCGTTCATGGCACCAAACCGTTCCGGCGTGGTCTACTGGGACGCACAGCATAACCAACCCGGCCCGGCGCCGATCGGCGATTTCCGCGCATGACATTCCTCCCGCGTCCGTTCACCTCGCTGCCGGCGGCGCTCCTGCTGCCGGTGCTGCTGGTACTGGCCGCCTGCTGGCTGCCGGCGACGCCGGCCCGCGCCGCCGATACCCTGCCCGCCCTCGGCGACGCCGGCTCCGGCATCGTCTCGCCGGAGGGCGAGCGCCGGCTGGGCGCGGCGTGGCTGCGCGCGCTGCGCGGCAACACCCACCTCTATTACGACCCGCTGGTGAACGAGTACCTCGAACTGCTCGCCTGGCGGCTGGCCTCGCACAGCGACATCGCCGAGCCACGGCTGACGCTGGTAATGCTCAACAGCAACGAGATCAACGCGTTCGCGGTGCCGGGCGGGGTGATGGGCGTCAACGCCGGCCTGCTGCTGGCCGCCGCCGACGAGGGCGAGGTGGCGGCGGTGCTGGCGCACGAGCTGGCGCACCTGTCGCAGCGGCACTTCGCGCGCGGCCTCGACCAGCAAAGACAACAGACGCCGCTGGCGCTGACCGCGCTGCTCGCCAGCATCCTGGTGGCGGCCACCGTCGGCGGCGATGCCGGCGCCGCCGCCATCGTCAGCACCCAGGCCGGCTTTGCACAGAAACAACTGGCGTTCTCGCGCGACAACGAGCGCGAGGCCGACCGCGTCGGCATGCAGACGCTGGCGCGCGCCGGCTTCGCGCCGGAAGCAATGCCGGAGTTCTTCGAAAAGATGCAGCGCGCCTCGCCGGTCGATACCGAGCGCTACCCGGAATTCCTGCTGACCCACCCGGTCACCGACACCCGGATCAGCGACTCGCGCAACCGCGCCCGACAGTTGCCGCCATCGATCGAGGCAAAGCGCAGCGATCTCGACTTCCGGCTGGCGCGGGTGCGGCTGCAGGTGGGATTCGCACGCGACGCGGTCGAGGCCGTCGCCCTGTTCGGCGATGGCCTGAAAAACGGCAGCGCCCACGATCGCGATGCCATGCGCTACGGGCTGGCGCTGGCGCAACTGCGGGCCGGCCGCCATGACGACGCGCTGGCGACGATCGCGCCGCTGCGCCGGGCCGAGCCGGAGCGCATCGCCTGGCGCATCGGCGAAGCCGAGATCCTGCTGGCGGCCGACAAGGCACACCAGGCGGCCGAGTCGCTGGTCGACGGCCTGGCGCTGGCGCCGGACAACTTCCCGCTGGCGATGCTGGCGGCGCAGGCGCTGTTGCGCGACAACCGCGCAGCGCGCGCGGTGGCGCTGCTGGAGCGACAGGCACTGCTGCGGCGCGACGATCCCAATGTCTGGGCGTTGCTGGCCCGTGCCCGCGGCGCCACCGGCGATACCGTCGGCGTGCACGCCGCACGCGCCGAGGTCCTGTTCCTGCGCAACCAGCCGGATCCGGCACACGAGCAACTGGAACTCGGGATCAAGGCCGCCGGTACCGACTTCGCCCGCGCGGCACCGCTGCGCAACCGCCTGCGGGAAATCGAGCAGACACGCGACGACTTCAGGCTGTAACTTCCCGACCGCATTCCCTTCCACCCGACGGAGCACCCGCATGTCCGAGCATGGCGCCATCCTCGAATGGCAACTGGCCGAGGGCCGCGAATTCACCAGCGAGAGTTACAACCGCGACCACACCTGGAAATTCAAGGGCGGCCATGTCGTCCCCGCGTCCGCCGGCGTCGCCTTCGGCGGCAGCCCGGAAGGCGTCAACCCGGACGAAGCGGTGATCGCTGCCACCAGCGGTTGCTTCATGCTGACGTTCCTCGCCATCGCCGCGAAGAAAAAACTGAAACTGGTCAAGTACAGCGACCACCCGACCGGCATCCTCGACAAGAACGCGGAGGGCCGCACCGCCATCACCGAGATCACGCTGCGGCCGAAGGCGACGTTCTCGCCGGAAACCCCCGTCGACGACGCCACGCTGCACGCCATCCTCGACGGCGCCCACCGCAACTGCTTCGTCGCCAACTCGCTGCGCTGCCCGGTGCATGTCAAGCCGGTCTACGTGGCGCATGGCTGAGATGAACGTCGCCATCCTCGTCCTGCTGGCCGTCGCCGCCATCGCGCTGGCCGGCACGCTGATGCTTTACCACCACTGGATCTACGAGCGGCAAAGCGACGACGGCAGCAAGCCGTTGCCGGGCGGAACCAACGGCCCGCTCAACCCGCTGATGACCGCTGCCGCCATCCCGGCGGAAGCGGTCGGTTTCCTGCTGGTGATCGTCACCTGGCCGCTGCGCTTCATCCACGACGCCATGCCGTTCCGCGCCCGCATACCCGGCGAGAACCCGATCGTGCTGGTGCACGGCTGGGGCGCCAACAGCGCCTGCTTCTTCTTCGTGCAGTTGTGGCTGAAAGCGCGCGGCTACGGCAACGTCTACGCGGTGAGCTGCTCGCCGGCGGTGATCGACGCGCGCAAGCTGGCGGCACAGCTTTCCTGCCACATCGATGAAGCGCTGGCCGCCACCGGCGCGCAGAAGGTCACGCTGATCGGCCACAGCATGGGCGGCCTGCTCAGCCGCTACGCGATCCGCAACCTTGGCTGCGATGCGAAGGTGGAGCGGGTGATCACCCTCGGTTCACCGCACATGGGCAGCAAGGTCGCCGGCATGGTGCCGGGTTTCGGCAACGTACCGCAGATGCGCTACCAGTCGGCATTCATCCGCGAACTGGCCGCGGGCGGCATGACCCCGGGCGCCGACGTGCAGTACTTCTCGATCTACTCCGAGTTCGACAACTTCGTGCTGCCCAACCACTCCTCGGTGCTCGACGGCAACGCGCAGAACATCCACGTGCCCTGGCACGGCCACTGCGCGCTGCTGTACAGCCCGGTGGTGATGCGCCATATCGAGGACATCCTCGGCGCGCCGGAGAATGCGGCGCGGGCTTCGTCCTGAACAAAACCCCGCCGCGGCGGTTCAGCTGAGCCTGTTGACCCACCGCAGCGGCAGGTTGCGCATCAGGAAACCGACCAGAACCCAGGGCCAGCCCGGCACATAGGCCTTCGGCTTCTCGCGCTCGATGGCGGCCGCCATCTTCCGGCAACCGGTTTCGGCGTCGACCACGAACGGCAGTTTCTTCGCGCCGGCGTTCAGCTCGGTGTGGATATAGCCCGGGAAAATCGTGCTGACCTTGATCGGCGTATCGAGCAACTCGGCGCGGATACCCTCGGCGAGGTGCGCGAGACCCGCCTTGGTGGCGGCGTAGGTGGTCAGGTGCTTCGGCAGCCCGCGCATCGCGCTCATCGACGACACCGCCACCAGGTGGCCGGCGTTCTGGCGGCGGAAGATCGCCACCGCCGCCTCGCACTGCGCCAGCGCAGCGATGAAATTGGTCTCGGCGGTCTGGCGGTTGATCGCGAAGTTGCCGCCGCCGATGCGACGGCCGTTGCCGACGCCGGCATTGACGATCACCCGGTCCAGCGTGCCGAACTCCTGGGCGAATTCCTCGAACACCCGGGACACCGCGTCGTAATCGTTGACGTCCAGCGCGCGCACGCTGACGCGGATGCCCGGGTGCTTCGCCAGCAACTCCGCCTTCAGAGCCTCCAGGCGATCGGTGCGGCGTGCGCACAGCGCGAGGTTGCGGCCGCGGGCGGCGAACTCGCGGGCCATGCCCTCGCCCAGGCCGGAACTGGCGCCGGTGATCAGGATGTTCTTGCGCGTGCCGTGGCCAGCCATGGGATTACCTGTAGGTGAGCAATTCGCGTTGCGCGCCCTCGAAGTGGGCGTGCTCGTTGACGGTGGAAAGGTTCAGCCCCTGGTCGCCGTAGACGATCTTGGTGATCGCTGCGTTGGCCAGCGTGCGGTTCAGCGCGAACACGTGCACGTCGGGAATGTTGAGCAGGTGCTGGCAGATGGCGGTGATCGGGCCGCCGGAAGTGAACACCAGCGACGTCTTCGAGCGGCCGGACTCGAACGCCACGTCCTGCACCGCCTTCACGCAGCGGGCGCGGAACGCCGGCCAGCTCTCCACGTATTCGTGATCGTACTTGCCGCTGACCCAGCGCGCCGCCGCTTCCTCGAACACCTGCTGGAACGCGCGCTTCGGGTTCAGCGTGCGCGCCAGGTCCGCCATCATCAGCAACCGGTTGCTGTACATCGGCTTGTGGCATTCCAGCATCTGCTGGTGATCGAACTCGTTGAAACCGCCGCGGATCCGCAACTCGTATTGCGCGCCCGGCTGCTCCGTCACCGCCAGCCCCATCCCGGCCAGGCAATGCTCGGCCGTCTGCCGGTGCCGGCGCATGGCGCCGGAATAGACCGCGTCCACCTGTGGCAGCCGCGCACGCAGCGCCCGGCCCAGTACCTGCGATTGCTCCACGCCCAGCTCGGACAACTTGTCGTAATCGGCCTTGCCGAACGACGCCTGCCCGTGGCGCACCAGGTAGATCGCGCCCATCAGCCGCCGCCCTTCTTCTTGTTGCGCTCGTGCGCGCGGATGAGCGCGCGGCTGCGCAGGCCGAGGTAGTTGACCATGATCCAGAAACGCTTGAACGCCGGGTTGCGCGTCTGCTTGTGGTGATAACGGTAGTAGATCTGCTGCAGGATCACGCCGAGGCGGAACAGCCCGTAGACCTCGTAGAAGGTCCAGTTGTCGGTCTTCAGGTTCATCTTGCGCAGGTAGTACTCAATCACTTCCTCGCGCGACGGCATGCCGGCAATATGCGACGGCTGGCGGCGCAACATGCGGAAGAAATACGGGTCTTCTTCCTTGATCCAGTAGGCCATGGTGTTGCCGAAATCCATCAGCGGATCGCCGAGCGTCGCCATCTCCCAGTCGAGCACGCCGATGATCTTCGTCGGGTCGGTGGCCGACATCACCACGTTGTCCATCCGCCAGTCGTTGTGGACCACGCAGGTCGCCACGTCTTCCGGCGCGTTGGCAGCCAGCCAGTCGCGCACGTCGCGGAACGACAGCACGTTCCAGGTCTTCGCCTTCTCGTAGCGATCGTTCCAGCCGGCGATCTGCCGCTTCGCGTAGCCGCCGCCCTTGCCGAGCGACTCCAGCCCGGCCGCCTTCACGTCCACCTGGTGCAGCTCGATCATCTTGTCGAAGAAATTGAAGCAGAGCTGCCGCGCCTGCTCCGGCGTCAGCGACACGCCCTTGGGAAAATTACGGCGCGGGATGATGCCGTCGATGCGGTGCATCACGTAGAACTCGGTGCCGATCACCGATTCGTCCCTGCACAGGCCGACCATGGTAGGCACCTGCGGATAGACCGGCTTCAGCGACGACTGCACGCGGAACTCGCGGCCCATGTCGTGCGCCGACTTCGCCTTGGTACCGGCCGGCGGCCGGCGCAGGATCAGGTCGTGGTTGGCGTACTTCAGCCGGTAGGTCCAGTTGGACGCACCGCCGGAATACTGGGTGACTTCCGGCAAGCCGGGCGCGAGATCCGGCAACTGCGTACGCAGCCAGCGATCGACGGCTTCGATCGGCAGTTCCTCGCCGGAGCGGACTTTTCCACCCTGGTCGGTAACCAGGCCACCCTGATCCGTCACCGGGCCGCGCTGGTCGGTTCCCGGCTTGTCCTGCGCACTGGCCATGCTCGCACTCCCTGGGCGAATGTGGTTCGGTCGGTTGGGGATGATGCCGCGAAGCGCATCGGGGATCGACCGTCCACTGCAGATTCCGGACAACTTTCTGCAACTGATCGACCGGGTCCTGCAAACAATCGGCCTGGCCGCCCCGGAAGGTATCGGCTGCCGGCTTCACCACGCGGGCGGCGGCGGCCGCCCTCGCCATCCCCGGCAGCAATGCAGGCACGCTCACGAATTCCTGCGCCAGGCTTGATCGACACCGATGCCGAGGCAAATGTCCGCAGCTCCACTCAACGAACCTCCAGTTCGTAACGAACGTTGTTCACGCTCGGACCCACCTCAGACGTATTTACAGCGCCAAACTCAACGACATGTTTTCCGGGTGACAACGGGGTCAGCACTACCGTGTATCCGCCAAATGCGGCACGGGTACCTACGCTTGTACCATCCAGCTGGTTGATTGGTACGCATGATTTTGTGTAAGTCCGGTAGGTTTCCACGGCAGGCAATAATGCCCCATCCAGCCGCAGCCAGATGTTTCTGACTTCCAGCGAAGCAGACCTGACAGCCTCAACGATCTGATTGCAGTCATTGTCTGTCTTCGCGAATACCATCACGGTATTAACCGGAACAAGAACAGGCTTGTTCGCTGGAATCGTACATTTCCGAACAACCTGCTCTTGCCCGCCACCCCCGGCCAGGAACCAGACGGGGAATACCTGGTTGACGGAGCAAAGTTCCCCGGTTCCGTCATTCCGGAAAGACGCGGAAGCCGGCTGGGACAGCGTTCGACTGAAGAAGCGCTGAAGCCATGTTTCGATGGAAATACCTGCAACTTCTGTCGACGGCGGATATACCCACGCCGGGGCTGGCACCGCAACGTTGTCATCGAACGCGCGATAGCCCGCCGGCATGGGAAATGCGAATGGGCGATCACCGGAATTGACGCGGACCAGGCCGGCTTGCAGTAACGGCCCAAGGGGCTCGGTAGTTTCGAGATATGCCGCATAGTTTCGACCGAGCGGAATATCAGCCCCACCCGCGCCATCTGGCCCGCGCTCCCAGCGGCCATCATAAGCCGTGTGGTACTCGCCGTTTTCCAGGTCCACCGCAACGCCAATATGCGTAATCCCTTCCGCGTAACGCACGTCCTTGCGAAGGTTCATCATCTTGCCATGGTAAATACGTTCGGAGACGATGCCCCAACTCAGCACATTTGACCCAAGAGCCGCTATCCGCGCGGCATCAACCTCAATTTCGAAATACCACCGCCCCCTGTCGTGTACGCGCGTAGACGACCATTGATACGACCTGGTATCGAGCGAGTCGGCTGGGGGAGTTCCACTTGGCTTTCCTTCCTGCGCTGCCAACAACCATTTGGCGAGTGTGGAGGTACGACCCCTGGTCATCCGCAAGACGCAAGCAGTCTTGTGGCGATCGTCAAGAATGGCATTCAGCCAGCTTTCCTTGTCCTTTGCATTTTTTGCGAGATGACACTTTGAGTCGCGCGATGCCAGCCAAGCCCGCTGAGCCTCCCTCAACAACTCCACGTGCGATTTGTCGTATATCGCCGCGAGGTCTGCGTATACGCGATTGAGCTCCACATCTGCTTCGCGAAGTTCCGTCGCAAGACACGACCGCCCGGCCGGCTCCTTGCGCATGGAATCCTGGTCGTAACAACCCGCGTTTGCTTCTGCAAACGATAGCGCCAGCAGCACAAACGCATAAATTCGAATCTTCATGGCTTCCTCTTCATGCCTTTTTTATCGCCGCTTCCAGTGGCTTTGTAATTCGTCAATAAATCACGATTGAACGCATAACGCCGGCTCAACAGCACCGACCAGTGCCGGCAAGGCCCCGAAAATCTGTCACCCACGCACGTCAGCAGCGTCGGCCGCAACGACCGGCTAACCGGGATCGCCACCGGCCTTGTTGATGTCATACCGAAGTTCAACCATGCCCGGCCCCATCTGCCGCACCGACATCAACCGCAGCACCGGGCTCAACACCTGCCGGGGGAACAGCGGCTTGCCCTGACCCAGCGTGACCGAACCCACCTGCACAATCAGCTCATCCAGCAAGCCGGCGTCGTGGAACTGCCCCGCGAGATCGCCGCCGCCTACCACCCAGAGATTCTTTCCATTCGCGGCAGCACGCATCTCGCGGTGCACCGCCCTCACGTCGCCGCGGGCGAACCTCACGTCAGCACCTGCAACCACCGGCAGGCTGCGGTGGGTGAAAACCCAGGCCGGCTGCGTATAGGGCCAGGGCGAACCCGTCTCGGCGATGACCGCCTCGGCGTTGCGGAGAATCCACTCGTAGGTCGACGAACCCATGGCGAGCGCACCGACCTGCGCGATGAACTCCGGGTAACTGGATTCCTCCAGGCTGCCGAGCGGAAACAGCCAGTCGAGCGAGTCACTCGCGGTGGCGATAAAGCCATCGAGGGTCGATGCAACGTAATACAGGGTTTTCATGCGCGGGAATTCCTCAACCGGACCGCCGGCGGCAGCCGCGACGGCGCACGCCCGCGTCATCGGGGCTCAACACATTGCAAGGGCAAACACGGGCGCTTGACCGCCAGACCCACCAGGCTGGCAATGAAACGTCTTCACATCAAAAGCACGGATGCAGATCGTATATCTCTTCATTCCAGGACGGGCCCCATCCACCAACGACGTAATAGCCTTCACCCTTCCTGCCCACCATCAGGCTGCCGACGACCGGCTTGATGCCGACGCACCCGGCCGCTTCGAAGCTGGCGCCGCGTCCGCTGGTTTTCGGCTCGGAGATCGTCATGACCCTGGGCGTAACCTTCTGCATGTCGAGGAAGGAGGACTGGATTTGCTCGTCGGTCGCATGCCTGTATATGTCGCCGGAAAGCTCCCTGAACTTCGCCAGGTTGCCGGAAACGATCGCCGCGTGCCACGCAATCAACGCCGCTTCCTCCGGGCTGCTTGCGCGGGGCGCGCGAAAGCCCAGGGACTTTTTCTCGCCAGCCGGGATGCACCACGCGATCTTCCGGAGCATCAGGCGGACGCCATACCTGCCAACAGCACCCGCCACGCTGTTTTCCGGCTCCCGCATCACCTTGTCGATCGTTTCCGGAAGCCGCAGGACCAGCTTGCGCAGTTCCGGGCAATCGAGCGATGCAACCGCGGCATCCGCCTGCTTCTGGCCCTCCCGGATATCCTCGAGGTCCCCGGCGACTGCCGCCGATGACGCGGCAACAACCATCACGACAATCGCAACGATTCCCTTCATCACGCATCTCCCTGGTTATCTTCCGGATACCGGCACGCGCCGGCTGGAACGCTGCACTACTTCCCAAACCCCCTCTTCATCAACTCCAACCTCGCAATCACCCCCTTGTGCACCTCGTCCGGGCCGTCGGCGAGGCGCAGGCTGCGCGCCAGCGCGAAGATCCCGGCGAGCGGCGTGTCGCGCGATACGCCGGCGCCGCCGTGCAGCTGGATCGCCATGTCGGTGACCTGCTGCAGCACGTTGGGGGCCACCACCTTGATCGCGGAGATTTCCGTCATCGCGCCGAGTGCGCCGACCTTGTCCATCTTCCACGCGGCATGCAGCGTCAGCAGGCGCGCCTGGTCGATGGCGATGCGGGCGTCGGCGATGCGTTCGCGGTTGCCGCCGAGGTTGAGCAGCGGTTTGCCGAAGCCGGTGCGGGTCATGCCGCGGTTGATCGCAAGTTCGAGCGCCAGTTCGGCGGCGCCGAGCGCGCGCATGCAGTGGTGGATGCGGCCCGGGCCGAGCCGGCCCTGGGCGATTTCAAATCCGCGGCCGGGGCCGGCGATGATGTTGGCAGCCGGCACTCGCACGTTGTCGAAGTGCACTTCGCCGTGGCCGTGCGGTTCGTCGTATTCGCCGAACACCGGCAACATGCGCTTGACGGTGATCCCCGGCGTGTTGATCGGCACCAGCACCATCGAGTGCTGGCTGTGGCGGCCCTTGGCCGGGTCCGGCGTGTGCGCCATGAAGATGATGACTTTCGCGCGCGGATCACCGATGCCCGATGACCACCACTTGCGACCGTTGAGCACCACTTCCTCGCCCTGCACGATGGCGGTGGCCTGCATGTTGGTGGCATCGCTGGAGGCGACATCCGGCTCGGTCATGCAGAACACGGAGCGTATCTTTCCTTCCAGCAGTGGCTCCAGCCACTGCTTCTTCTGCGCGGCGTTGCCGTATTTCCACAGCACTTCCATGTTGCCGGTGTCCGGCGCGCTGCAGTTGAACACTTCCGGCGCCAGCAGGCTGCGGCCGGTCTGCTCGGCGATCGGCGCGTATTCCAGCACCGAGAGGCCGGCGCCGAGATCCGGGTCCGGCAGGAACAGGTTCCACAGGCCCTCTGCCTTCGCCCTGTTCTTCAGGTCTTCCAGCAGCGGGCCGTGCGACCAGCGGGACCAGTCGCCGCCGTTGCGCTTTTCGTGCATCTCGCGCCAGTAGTCGTTCTCGACCGGCTCGATGTGCGTCTTCATGAAAGCGCGGACGCGCTCGAGGGTCTCGCGGGATCGTGCGCTCGGCTCGAAATCCATGGCCTTGCTCCAGTGCGTGGTCGGGGGTGCGTGGTCGGGGGTGCCCGGATTCTGGCCGCCGGGATGGGCAGGCGCCAAGTAAGGTTTTGTTGGGCGGGCACCGGGCAGCCGTGCGGTTTCGTCATTAGGCCTGCTGCGGCGATAGGTCTAGCCTGAACGTCCGCCCCCGCGAGGCCATCACCATGCCGGACCTGCTTTCCGCCACCGCTGGCCGCACCCGTGCGTCCGGGTTGCTGGCTGCCGCACTCCTTGCGCTGCTGGTGGCACCGGGAACCAGGGCCGCCGAGCAGCCGACGCTGAGCCTGGTGGCCGACGCCTGGTGCCCGGTCAGTTGCGCAACGACCGACAAGCTGCCCGGCTACGCGGTGGAAATCACCCGCGATATCTACACCGCCGCCGGCTACCGCGTGCGGTACGTGACTGCACCCTGGGCTCGCGCGGTGGTCGATACCCGCGAAGGGCGGCACCAGGTGCTGATCGGCGTCGCCGACAGTGAATCGCCCGAGGAGTTGCTGTTCGCGCGCGAGCCGGTGGCGATCAACGTCAACGCCTTCTTTGTGCGCAAGGCGGACACGTGGCAGTACCGCGGCGTCGCCTCGCTGGCGAAGGTCGTGGTCGGCGTCGCCAACGATTACGTGTTCGGCGAGCCGTTCGACAGCTACAACGCGAAGCATCGCGCGAACGCGCGGCGCATCCACGTGCTGGTGGCGGAAGACCCGGTCACCCAGGGCATCGCGCTGCTGCGCATGAAGCGCATCGACACCTATCTCGACGACCGCACCGTGGTGCGCTGGACCACCGGCGCCGGCCGGCTGCCGGCCGACCTGCGCGAGGCCGGCGAGCTGAGCCGCTTCCCGCTGTATGTCGGCTTCCCGCGCAAGGATCCGCGTGCAGCGCAGTGGGCGAAGTCGTTCGACGACGGCATCCGCCAGATGCGCGCCAGCGGCGCGCTCAAGCGGCTGCTGGCGCGTTACGGAGTCAGTGACTGGAAGAAGTAGTTACCGGCGCGCCGCCAGCTCGCGGCCGAACGCCAGCATCCGCTGCAGCGGGATCATCGCCCTGGCGCCGATCGCCGGGTCGACGTGGATCTCGTTGGCCTTCGCGTACGCGGCGTCTTCGAGGCAGTGCGCCAGCGATTCCAGCTGGTTCATCGCCATCCACGGGCAATGCGCGCAGGAGCGGCAGGTAGCGCCGGAACCGGAAGTCGGCGCCTCGAAGAATTCCTTGTCCGGGCACAGCTGCTGCATCTTGTAGAAAATGCCGCGGTCGGTGGCGACGATGAAGCGCTGGTTCGGCAGCGTCTGCGCCGCCTTGATCAGTTGCGAGGTGGAGCCGACGGCGTCCGCCAGCTCGATCACCGACGCCGGCGATTCCGGGTGCACCAGCACGGCGGCGTCCGGGTAGATCGCCTTCAGGTCGAGGATGTGCTTGGCCTTGAATTCCTCGTGGACGATGCAGCTGGCATCCCACAGCAGCATGTCGGCGCCGGTTTTCTTCTGCACGTAGTCGCCGAGGTAACGGTCCGGCGCCCACAGGATTTTCTCGCCGCGGTCGTGCAGGTGCTGCACCAGGTCGACAGCGATCGACGAGGTCACCACCCAGTCGGCGCGCGCCTTCACCGCCGCCGAGGTGTTGGCGTAGACGACGACGGTGCGATCCGGGTGCGCGTCGCAGAACGGGATGAATTTTTCCGGCGGGCAGCCGATGTCCAGCGAGCAGGTCGCCTCGACAGTCGGCATGATCACGCGCTTTTCCGGCGACAGGATCTTGGCGGTCTCGCCCATGAACTTCACGCCGGCGACGATCAGGGTCTTCGCCGGGTGCTCGCTGCCGAAGCGCGCCATTTCCAGCGAGTCGGAGACGCAGCCGCCGGTTTCCTCGGCCAGCGCCTGCACATCGTGGTCGGTGTAGTAGTGCGCGACCAGCACCGCGTCCTGCGCCTTCAGCGCAGCCTTGATGCGCGCGCGCAGGTCCGCCTTCTTCGCCGCCGGCATGGCGACGGCGTCGTGCTCGTGGGCGAGGTGCTGGCGGACGAATTCGACGGTTCCGGGCGCTGGGGTAGTCATGGCAGGTCTCGGGGTAGCAGGCGGACAAGGAACAACGCCGGCAGGATAGCAAACCGGGAGCAAGTGCCGGCGGCGCCGGAGTTCCCGCCGGCACCTCAGGGTTTTTTGACGGAGGTCAGGGCATTGGCCTGCCGGTGCGCAGCCCGGGGCAATCCGTTGATGCAAGTCAGCGTCCGGCTGGCGCATCGGCATAGCGTGGCGGCTGCCTGTTCATGAACCGAGAGGTAACACCATGCAGTACCGTGCGCTGAAATCCGTCCTCGCCCTCGCCCTGGTCGCCGCCACCCCGCTGGCCGGCGCCTACGAGCAAGGCCAGTTTCTCGCCCGTGCCGGCTACGCGGCGGTCGCGCCGAACTCCGCGTCCGATTCCGCGCTCGGCGACATCGTCGAAGTCGAAGACGGTTCCAGCCTGGGGATCGCCTTCACCTACATGGTGACGCCCGCCATCGGCATCGAGGTGCTGGGCGCACTGCCGTTCAGCCATGACCTGAAAACGGCTGGCCCGCTGGCCGGCGTCGAGATCGGCGAGACCAAGCACCTGCCGCCGACGGTGTCGCTGCAGTGGTACCCGAAGCTGGAAGGCAAGTTGCAGCCATACCTCGGCGCCGGCCTGAACTACACGGTGTTTTTCGACGAGGACACCACGCCCGAACTGAACGCCGCGCTCGGCGGCGCCACCTCGCTGGAGCTGGACGAGTCGCTCGGACTCGCGCTGCAGGCCGGCATCGACTACGCCGTCAACGACAAGTGGATGCTGAACGCCGCGGTATGGAATATCGACATCGACACCGAGGCCGACGTGCGCGTCAACGGCGTCACCGCGGTGGTGGTCGACGTGGAGATCGATCCCTGGGTGTACATGATCGGCGCCGGCTACCGGTTCTGATCGAACGCGACGCGCGGGAAGCGCATCGCCCGGGGCCGCATCCGCGAGGGTGTGGCCCTTTTTTTGTGGCCGGACTGGCGGCCGGGTTTGCTCCGGCTGCCGGCTAGATGCGATGTGCCGACATCAGGCGATCGGCCAGCGTGCGCCCGGACAGCCACGCGCCTTCCACCCGGCCGCCGCCGCACCAGTCGCCGCAGATACCGATCTGCATTCCGGCGTCGAAACGGTGGTTGTCCGGCATCGCATGCACGGTGCGGGCAAAACGCCAGCGATGCGCATGCAGCCACGCGACTTCACGGTTCCCGGCACCGAATGCCGACTGGAACCAGCGCAGCAGGTGGCGCGCCACCGCTTCCGGCGGCGCCTCGAGGCGTTCCTCCGACCACGCCGGCGCGGCGTGCAGCACCCACACCTCCGGCGATGCAGAGCGCCCGGGCTTGCCGCTGTTGCGCGCCAGCCAGTTCACCGGCTGGCCGCGGGCGAACACGGCGTCGATATCAAGACCGAGCGACTGCTCGAAACCGATCGCCACCGACCAGCACGGCTCCAGCACTACCGAGCGCGCGGCGGACTCCAGCGCCGGCGACGCGTGCAGGAAGCGCAGCGCCTGCGGCGCCGGCACTGCCACCACCAGTGCGTTGAAACCCTCGTAGCTGAGCGAATCGCCGGAATAGAGCGTCCACAGGCCGTGGCGGCGCTCGACGGCGTCGATCGGCGACTGCGTGCACAGCACCACATCGCGGCCAGCCAGTTGCTGGGTGATCGCCGACATCGACGGCGTGCCGACCCAGCGCGCGGTATCGTCCGGCGACGGCACCAGCCGGCCGGAAGCATCGAGCAACCAGGGCGAGATATCCCAGCGGGCGGCGGCGCCTGCGCGCTCCCACGCGCTCACCTGCGCGGCGAAGTACGGATCGCGGACGGTGAAGTACTGCGCGCCGAGATCGAATCCGGTGCCGTGGTCGCGGCGCGTGTTCAACCGGCCGCCGGTGCCGCGGCTTTTTTCGAACACGTCGACGCGGCAACCGGCCGCCGCGAGGCGGGCGGCGCAGGACAGGCCGGCGATGCCGGCACCGATCACGGCGACACGCAACATGCGGGACTCCGGGGCGATTGCCCGGGCGGGACGGGATCAGGACGTCGAGGGTAACGCCAGCCGACCGGGCTTCGCCATCAGCACTTGCCCGGTCCCGATGACGCGTTCGCGGAAGCCGCCCTCGCAGTAGCACAGGTAGTAATCCCACATGCGCACGAAGGTGTCGTCGTAGCCCAGCGCACGCACCTGCGGCAGGTTGGCGAAGAAGCGCTCGCGCCAGTGCTGCAGCGTGCGCGCGTAGTGCAGGCCGATGTCCTCGTAATGGACGATGCCCAGGTCGGTGCGGCGGGCGACGCGGTCGGCGATCGCCGCCACCGATGGCAGGAAGCCGCCGGGGAAGATGTAGCGCTGGATGAAATCGACGCTCTCCAGCGCGCTGTCGTAGCGCTGGTCGGCGATGGTGATCGCCTGCACCAGCGCCAGGCCGTCCGGCTTCAGCAGCGACGACAGTTTGGCGAAATAAGTGTCCATGTACTGCTCGCCGACGGCCTCGATCATCTCGATCGACACCAGCTTGTCGTAGCGGCCGGTGAGATCGCGGTAATCGTCGAGCAGGAAGGTGATGCGGTCGGCGACGCCGGCGTCGCGCGCGCGCTGCACCGCGACTTCATGCTGCGCGCGGGAAATCGTGGTGGTGGTGACGCGGCAGCCGTAGTGCTTCGCCGCGTGCACCGCCAGCCCGCCCCAGCCGGTGCCGATCTCCAGCAGGTGGTCGCCGGGTTGCAGGTCCAGCTTGCGGCAGACCACGTCCAGCTTGTGCACCGCCGCCTCGTCGAGCGTGCTGGCGGCGTGCGGGTAGATCGCGCTCGAATACATCATGGTCGGGTCGAGGAACAGCCGGAACATGTCGTTGCCGAGGTCGTAATGCGCGGCGATGTTGCGGCGCGCCTGCGCCTCGGTGTTGCGGTTCAGCCAGTGCAGGCCGCGCAATGCCGGCTTGGCCGCGCGTGCCAGCGGGCCGTCGAGCGCCTGCAGGGTGTCGAGGTTGGCGCAGAACACGCGCACCACCGCCACCAGGTCCGGCGAAGCCCAGTTGCCCTTCATGTACGACTCGCCGGCGCCGAGCGCACCGCCGGCCAGCACGTCCAGCCAGAGATTCGGGCTGCGCACTTCCACCACACCGTGCAGGTCCGGCCGGCCTGCATGGTGGCCGAAGGTTTCCTCGCTGCCGTTCTCGCGGAAGGTCAGCAAACCATTTTGCAGCCCGGCCAGCGCACGCCGCACGGCGTTGCGCGCGAGCAGCGTGCGCCAGTTGTGGCCGGTGCTGGCGGGCATCCTTTCGGTACGGGAATTCATGGTGGCCTCCGGGTCAGGGATGAAGGTCATGGATAAATGTCGGGGATGGAAGTCACGGATGCGGATGAAAGTTGACGCCCTTGCGCCACAGGCGGAATGCCTGCGCGTAGATGCCGGCCACCACCTGCACCGTCATCCACGGGTAACGCCACAGCACGCGGTTGAGCGCGGCGGCGGTGACCGGCTGGCGGCGCAGGCTGAGCGTGGCGTCGAAGCAGCGTTCGCCGGCGCGGTGGTTTTCCAGGTGGAACCCGAGTTGTTCGCCGGGCGCGTTGAAACGGAAGCGGTACTGCATGTCGACCGGCAGGAACGGCGACACGTGGAAACTCTTGGCGAGCTCGTGCTGGTGCCAGTCGTTGCCGTCGACCGCGAGCACGTAGCAATGGCGCTCGTTCCACGGCGTGTTGTGCACTTCGCAGATCACGTGGCGCAGCGTCACGCCGTCGCCGGCATAGCAGTAATAGAGGCTGAGCGGGTTGAACGAGACGCCCCAGTACCGCAGGTGGGTGAGCAGGCGGATCGGGCCGATGGCGGTGGTATCGATGCCCTGCTCAGCCAGCACGGCGAGCGCGGCGGCGCGCAGCGTGCCCGGGCGCGACGGCAGGAAGTCGGCGCGCCGGAACCAGGCCGGCGCGAAACGCCGAGCCGACCAGAACGGCGACAGCGCGCACAGCCGCTCCACCTCGTCGAGGTCGATGTACATCATGAACAGCCGGTAGTCGAAGTCGTGCGCCACCGGCGCGCCGGCGTGCGGGAACCGACGGTGGCGGACGTGGCCCTCGTAGATGGCGCTGGCCAGCGGGCGGTCGGTGCTGTTCATCGGCGTGTTCACAGTGACTCGCCAAACTTCGCCGCCACCGCCAGCGCGCTGTTGACGCCGTCCTCGTGGAAGCCGTTGTGCCAGTAGGCGCCGCAGAAGTAGGTGCGGTCGCGGCTGATCTCGTCGCGACGGGCGCGGGCCTTCATGCCGTCCAGCGTGTAGCCCGGGTGGTGGTAGGTGTAGCGGCCGAGGACCTTCGCCGGGTCGATTTTCTGCGTGGCGTTGAGCGTCACGCAGAAGGTTTCCGGCGCGTCGATCGACTGCAGGATGTTCATGTTGTAGGTCAGCTGCACGCGGTCACCCGGGCGCTGCGGCAGGCGGTAGTTCCAGCTCGACCAGGTCTTGCGCAGCGACGGCAGCAGCGCGGTGTCGGTGTGCAGCACTACGTCGTTTTCCTGCCACGGGATCGCACCGAGCACCTCGCGCTCCAGCGCCGTCGCGTCGGCGCCGAGGATCGCCAGCGCCTGGTCGCCGTGGCAGGCGAACACGACATCATCGAACCGTTCCGGCGGCTGGCCGCGCACCACCAGCTCGACGCCGTCCGCGTGGCGGCGCACCGACGCCACCGGCGACGCCAGCCGGATGCGGTCGGCGAACGAGCGGGTCAGCGGCCCGAGGTAACCGCGCGAGCCGCCCTCGATCACCCGCCACTGCGGCCGGTTGGCGATGCTGAGCAGGCCATGGTTACGGAAGAACGTGACGAAGAACCGTGCCGGGAACTTCAGCATGTCGTCGACGCTGGCCGACCAGATCGCCGCACCCATCGCCAGGATGTAGTAATCGCGGAACAGCGGCGAGTAACGGTGCCGTTGCAGGAATTCGCCCAGCGTCAGTTCGCCCTCGGCAGATTCAAGCAGCGCCGGCGCCTCGCGGTTGAAGCGCACGATCTCCAGCAGCATGCGCAGGTAGCGCGGGCTGAACAGGTTTCGCCGCTGCGCGAACAGCTGGTCGATGCCGCCGCCGGCCCACTCCAGCCCCTCCGGGCCGCCGTGCGCGGAGAAACCCATGCTCGACGGCTTTTTCTGCACGCCGATCTGCTCAAGCAGCCGGTAGAAGTTCGGGTAAGTCCAGTCGTTGCAGACGATGAAACCGGTGTCGATCGCGTAGCGGCCGCTGGCCACCTCGACATCGACGGTGTGGGTATGGCCACCGATGCGGCTGTCGGCCTCGAACAGCGTGATGTCGTGCCGGCGGTTCAGCAGGTAGGCGGCGGTGAGGCCGGAGATGCCGCTGCCAACGATGGCGATGCGGCGGCGGCCGGCAGTTGTGCCCGAGCCAGCGGGCGAGATGGCGGACATACTCACGATTCGGACTCCTCGCGCACCAGGCGCTGGTAAAGACGGTTGCGCAGCGACGCCGGCAGCAGCGCGGCGATGCGCAGCACGCGGGTGAACAGCGGAGGGAAATCGATCGCGGCACGGCGGTGGTTCATGCCGGCCAGCAACGCGTCGACCGCCTTGCCGACCGGCATCCGCATCGGCATCGGGAAATCGTTGCGGTCGGTCAGCGGCGTCTCGACGAAACCGGGCGCCACCACCGACACCGCGAAACCTTCGCGGGTGAGATCGACCCGCAGACTGTCGAGGAAGTAATGCAGCGCGGCCTTCGACGCGCCGTAGGCCTCGGCGCGCGGCAGTCCGGTGAACGCCGAGC